>LKPX01000064.1 GCA_001443525.1 Desulfobacteraceae bacterium RAAP-1
GGAACAGGCTCATGAAAAAATAGAAAAAACCGCCACCGAATCGGCACAATTAAAATTTGAATTGGAACAGGCTCATGAAAAAATAGAAAAAACCGCCGCCGAATCGGCACAATTAAAATTTGAATTGGAACAAGCACACAAAGAGATAGATCAAATGACCGTTGAATCAGCGCAATTGAAAAATGGATTAGAGCAAGCAAATAACGAGCTAATTGAACAGACATCCTTTAAATTCCTTGTGAAAAGAGCAAGTTTTCTGATTCTGAAACAACCAGCCCGTAATGTCATGAAAACCCTGATACATCCCCTGAGAACCTATCGCCTTTTTCAAGAAATTCGATTTATCAGAAACAGTGGATTGTTTGATGCGAACTATTATCTCAATATTTATAAAGACGTCCGTGATCATTGTCGGAATCCGATTCAGCATTACTGCGAGTTTGGATGGAAGGAAGGACGCAATCCTTCTTTCCAGTTCAACACACGGTATTACTTGAATTTAAATCCAGATGTGGCTGCAAAGGGGATCAATCCTTATGAACATTACATACGATATGGAAAAGCGGAGGGACGCCATGGAGCGGTCTTCATGGAAAACCCGTCGGATCAAACCGATTTCAATCCGAACTGGCGCTTAAAGCCATCCGGTGATATTGCAGAAAGCGACATTGATTCACTAGAGCCTTGCATCAAACATGGAAAAGTGAGAGTACACCACGAAATATCCCCCATCGGAGTTTCTCAGACCATAATCAATAAAGCTATTCGGTTGTTGAATCGTTTTTCACCTTTTGTGCATGAGGAGTACTACAGAATCAATTCTGATGTGCGGAATTCCGGTATTGACGCGGCAACTCATGCAATCCGTTTCGGGACATTCGAGGGAAGACCGATGTTTGGGCCAAACCATGCCGCAAAATCTCTAGGAGCGGTCGTTATTCCTGAAGTTATCTCTGGAGCTCATACCAAAACAGAAGATTCACATCAACTGGGGCTGGTTGAGGTTTACGCAAGTTCCCTTGGCAATATTTTCATGCGGGAAATCGCCGAGGACCTTGTAAGCGATCTTTGCGAGTATGGCATAACTGCAAATCTCAAAAATGAGAAGTCACGACCTGACAATGACAGCACTGCATCGATATTCGTGGCTCCTCACGAATTCTTTACACTTGGCGCCGGCAAGAACTGGGTTCGTGATGACATACTCGCCAGGGCATTTATGATGAATACAGAGCAATTACAAACAAGTTGGTTCGTCAGGGCGCTCCCCTTCATCTTAATGTCACATGGTGTTATAGATATGTGTCCGCAAATGACAGAATTATTTCGACAAGCCGGATTGCCTGCGTTTCACTTTCTACCCAGCGTGCGCGCTCCGAAATCTACAGAAAACGTTCAGCAACACCCTCTTTACATTGCTCTTCCAGCAGCCGCAAGATATCCATTTAGTTCCAACACCTGTTTTGCTGATCGGCCGGTCGATATAGCATTTTATGGCAACGAAAGCCCTAAACGTCATCGTTTTTTCGCCAACAATGCCGGGATACTGGCGGAATTCAAGACTTTCATTTATTTACGCCCCATGGATGGCGGTCCCATCAAGAGTGATGGGGCGGAATCGGCGTTATCAATATTGGCAGGTCATGTTTCGGGTCATGCGCGGATTACCTTGAACATTCATCGAGATGAATTTGGCTATTTTGAGTGGCACCGAATAGCAAAGCTCGGAATGGCTTCAGGAAGTGTCATCGTATCGGAACCATGTCTGCCGTCAACTATTTTCAAACCTGGAATTCATTATCTTGAAGAAGCCGAGAGGCACTTACCAAATCTTGTCGAATGGCTACTATGCTCTACCGACGGGCAATCAGAGGCTGAGAGAATACGCCAAAATGCATTAAAATTGGTTTCGGACCTCAATATATCACGGCGCATCACCGAACATCTTTGCACTTTTCTAAAGGAGAATCTCGACCGATGAACGCAGAAAGTTTTTACGGTTCTCGCATGTATAAGGCACAGGTTGAAGTCGTGGTTGAGATGGGCGGTTGTACCCTTTTACCTGATGATATTGTTACCGTAACAGTCAGCCTTTACAACTATGCCCGATACCTGCGTGAATGTCTCGACTCGATCTATGCGCAGACCCATCCGTCGCTTGAACTCATTATCGTGGATGACTCTTCAGGCGCAGACGATTCTCTGGTTGTGGCAGAGAACTGGCTCAAGTCGAATGGAAACCGTTTTGTTCATGCGTTACTGCTCAAGCACCGGAGAAACCAGGGACTTGCCGTCTCCCGGAATACAGCCTTTTCACATGCATGCAGCGATGCGGTGTTCGTCATCGATGCTGATAACGCAATCTATCCACGAGCCATATCCCGGCTTTACGAAACATTCCGAGAGACTGGCGCGGGAGCTGTTTATTCACAACTCGAATTTTTTGGTAATGAACGTCGTCTCGGTCATGCGGATGTCTGGTCCGCCGAAAGGCTTAAAACAGGCAACTATATCGATGCAATGGCTCTCGTGTCCAAACTTGCCTGGACGAAGGTCGGAGGATATTCGGATAACAGCGGAATGGAAGATTACGACTTCTGGTGCAAGTTCATAGAGATGGAAATCAAAGCAATTTATATCCCCGAGATTCTCTGTCGTTATCGCGTGCACTCCACGTCAATGTTGCGAACCGAAACACATCCATTGACAAAAGAAATATTCATTAGAATGAGCTTTCGCCATCCATGGCTCGAGTTGCCTTAGGGACTGTAACAGCTGGTGTTTTTTCCCCAAAAATCGATAACAAGTCCGTACAAGGCGGAGCTCACAACCTGACACAGATAGAAGGACGGATTCTATGTCAGGCTGCGCCCGCCAGATCTGAGTCCTAATCTTCATGTCATGCTGACTTGCCGGAAAACTTGGCCTTGTATGCCCGTTTCTATCGTCGCCCTATAGTATCACCCATAGAGATAGGCGCTCCCTGCGTTCCGCTCTTGCCTTTGGTTCGTATTTATGTCAGTGATATAATTCAGTGACAAAATCCACACACAGGAGACTTTCACCCCATACGTTCACGCCCGTGCCGGGTGTACTCAAACATTGCAAGGGAGTAAAACATGAAACCATCCATCGCCATTGTCGGCTGCGGACGAATGGGCACAGCTCTGGCTAAAACGCTTTCAGACAGATCGTGGCCGATTATCGGAACATCAAGCCTTCACCGGATATCTGCGCAGAAAGTGGCGGCGCTCTGTCACGCCGCAGCAGCAACCGATCAGCCGTGGGAGATAACATCCGGAGCGGATATTATATTTCTGACGACGCCGGACGGGGTCATCGCGTCCGTATGCAATGACATCGCCCGGCATGGCGGTTTTTCTGCGGGAGCTGTGGTACTGCACTGTTCCGGCGCTCATGCTTCGACCATCCTTTCAGCGGCGCATCAGAATCAGGCATGGATTGGCTCCATGCACCCGCTGCAAAGCTTTGCCTCTGTGGATTTATCCCGGAACCCATTCAAAGGCATACGGGCAGCCATTGAGGGCGACGCCGCAGCCATATCGCTGGCAACCCGGATCATCGAAGACCTGGAAGCAACACCTCTTCACATCGCAACTTCCGGAAAACCGCTCTATCACGCGGCGGCAGTGGTCGCCTCCAATTTTCTGGTGACGCTGATGGGGGCTGCTTCCCGGATGATCCAGCAGGCTGGGGTATCTTCGGAAGACGCCCTTGTGGTGCTGAAACCGCTGATTGACGGCACGCTGGCCAACATCGAACAGGCTGGCGTTTATCAGGCGCTTACCGGGCCGGTCGTCCGCGGCGATCTTCAGACCATCGAAACGCATATCCGGGCAATGGAAGAAACCATGCCGGACATACTTCCTCTGTACCGGTGTCTGGTGCATTATACGGCGCTTTTGGCCAGGGAAGGAAACCGGATATCTGAAGACGGACTCAGTGTCTTGCAGAAAGTATGGAAACCGCAAGAGACGCCTGTTTCCTGAAAATATCACCGTCCGGTGAGCTTTGTTCCCGGCAACTGTCTGGGCAGAAAAACGGCTTTAGCTGGAAAACGTCCCTGCCATCCGCTGTTGTATTGCATCCCGATAAACGTTTTCGATTTTTTCAAAAATCGAACGCCATCCCAGCGCCTGGACACAAGACGCCACACAGCTATTCCCTTCGGATGCACGGCGGTGGCTCCGTTCAAGCTGGCGGCTGATAGCCGCTGAAAGATTCTTTACAAATTCAGGCAAATCAGCGGTTACCGGCTCATCCGTCCGAATCAGCCGCGGCATGGGCACCCGCTCCACAAATCCGTTTTCTTCCAGATCCGGCGAAAGCCACGTATCCAGGCCCGGCAGGTCTGTCACCACTACCCGGCATCCACAAGCCAGGGCTTCCAGCACTACCAGTGGCAATCCTTCGAAGAAAGACGGCAGCACAAAAACCTGCGAAGCACGCAGCACATTCGCCAACGCTTCCTGAGACAGCGCACCCACAAACTCTATCTGGCAATCCGGACGATGCACGGCGCATGACATATCCACCGCATCCGCATCTCCGGTAGAACCGGCAAACTTTGCCGCAAGCCGGCAGCCATTCGGAATGACGACATGAGATAACGCCTCGATCAGCCAGGGCACTCCTTTGGGTCTGCTGATTTTACCTGCGTACGCCACCTGAAGCGTTATTGGCAGGGTGTCATCACAAGCAGAAAGCCTGGTATCGCAGCCAAACCATTCATCATGATGTCAGCAGAATCTGATTCCGTTCGGAACGGCTTTCCCCGGCAGCAATCACCCGGATTGCCGGAGCGCCTTTAACGGGGCATTTGTTTTCACAACTGCCGCACCCTACACATCGCTGAAGGTTGACATACGGCTGCTTGAGCTGCTCTGTCTGTCCATTCATGGCGACAACACCGGCTTCACGGAATTCCACAGCTTTCGGAGATACCGGACAGACTTCCTGGCACATGATGCAGGGCGCATTGCCGGTCCAGGGAAGACATTTTCCCCGATCAATGAATGCCGAACCGATCCGGATGGGCTTTGTGATTTTCTCCTTCCCGGAAATCATCTGAATGGCGCCGGTCGGGCATACGCTGCCGCACAGGGTGCACGTATATTCACAATATCCGGTCGTCATGTGGAGCACCGGCGTCCAAAATCCGGCAACCCCTGCTTCCGTTAAGGACGGCTGAATGGCATTGGTCGGACAAACTTTCATGCACAGCCCGCACCGCTGACATCGTTCCAGAAAAAGAACTTCCGAGAGAGACCCCGGCGGACGGATCAATCGTGCATCCGAGGTATGATATATCCGGCCGTCCAGCCGGGTCAGAAACGGAAATGCAGCGCCGGCCGCAAGACCGACCAGCACTTCCCGCCGGCCGGCATCCGGTAATCGGACCGGGGTGTCACGCCAGACCATATGAAACGACAGAGCGTCTTCAGGACAGATCTGCTGGCAGTTGAAACAGCGGACGCATTCGGCGTTTTCCCATTTCAAACCCGGACGCGGGGACGCGGCGCCCTGACAGACTTCCATACATTTCCCGCATCCCGTACAGCGGGACGGATCTTTGACAAGCTGCAGCGGACTTCTGAAAGAGATCACCCCCAGCAGCGCTCCCAGCGGACAGAGCACACGGCACCAAAAGCGGGAGCGAACTCGGTTTAACATCAAAATCATTATCCCGATCACACCGATCAGAAACCCAGTCTGATAGGCGGGATAGCCAAAACCCAGCACCGGAGAAACCAGCATTTCAGCGCCGTAACTGATCAGATTCAACACCTTCCAGTTACTGGCGGCCATGACGTCAAACACTTCCTTGACACCGATATCGATCGCCGGCAGTATGGAAACCGCCAGCGTCCGGAAGAGCATCGCCATCGGGTCAAAAACACCGGCCAGATTCAATCCGAACAAAGCCGATATCAGAATCAGCGTCAGTAACGCATATTTGATTCGCTGCGCAGGTGTTTTTTCATTATGCTGGGCAGCCTTACGGCCATAAGCCGCCGGATGCACCGCAGAAACGGCGTGGTGAAGCGTTCCGAACGGGCACACAAAACCGCAGAAAAACCTTCCCAGCACCAGCGTCAGAACAACCACGCCCACCGCCAGCCCGGCGCCGGCGATCCACCGATGCGACGCCAATATCGTAGAAATCCACACCAGCGGATCCAGATTGAAAAAAAATGGGACCGGGTAATTCAGGCGGATATCCTGTTGCGCCGGTATGGCGGTGGAATAATCCTGCATGACATTCTGGGGAAGCGCCGTTTTTATCAGCAACACGATAAACAGCAGAAAAAACAGAAATTGGAATATGCGCCGGATCCATACAATGCGTCTGGAATTCACAGCGTCACCTGATACTGCGTCAACCGGCTGAAATCGGTCGTTCCCAGGCCCCATTTCTGCGCCAGTTGAATGTAACCGACAGCGCTCGGCGGCATATTGAACAAGCTGCATGCCCTGGCGTCTGCAGCTACCGGATCGTTGCTGAGAATGAGGGTGTTGGCGGTTTTGACATCCGCTGGATTGCCTCCCGAAGGCCCGTTGGCGATCATGATGCGGATAGCGTCAATCAGCGTCAACGTAGGTTTGAAATACTGGGCCAGATCCGTAACAGTCTGATGAACGTCTTGATGGAGCGCATTGCGTCTGCCGCCAACCGCGCCGATCCAATTCTTGATGCCCAGGGTCAGCCCGGTCAGGCTGTGTACCTTGGCTATCGGCAGATTGATGATTTTATCGGCCTCGATAAATGGCGTGAATACCGGCCAGACATTCAGACGGTGTCCATGAAGGTTCATATCGCGCATCATGCTGGACAGGGGAAAGACCAGTTCTGCGCCGGTTTTCTGAGCGACCATGCCCGCACCTGTCACCATAAAACAATTTCTGGCATCATGGATGGTATGATCGGCAATCCTGACTTTTTTTGCGCCAGCCTCCTGACAAAGGCGAACGACAGTTTCCAGAACCTCCGGATTCGTGGTGGCCGCCAGCTCCGGCGTCCTGGCCCAGGAAATATTGGGTTTAATCACTACCACATCCCCTTTTGAAATAAAACGGGACATGCCTCCGGCGGATTCGAAAATTTTTCGGGTCAATGCCGGAACATCGCAAGGTGTCTGCCCGGAAACGGCTTCCGCAATAAAATTCCGGGAATTTTCCGGAACGGTTGTTCCTGCAAACAGCGACATGGGCGTCATGCTGTAAATCGCGGCACCGCCCGCCAGATACATAAACTGCCTTCGGGTAATGGGATGGCCTTTCATCGGGCATTTACCTCCACACATATGTTCGGTATTTAAACCGGAAATCCTTCCTGAATCAGCTCCATAATTTCGATTTCAGCTTCCCGCAACAGGCGGCTGCGCGTGAAACGGTCAGCAAAAGAGGCTTTAAAACCGTTGCGGATAATCCTCAATATATCCCAGAGGCTGAGCCCCTCCGGCGTCATTCGGGCGGCTCGATGCAGTTCTCTGGAAAAACTGGTCCGGGAAATGCCGGGGTTGTCGCAGTTGACCGTCACTCGCAGCCCCATGTCCAGATAGTCTTTGAGCGGATATTCCTGAAATCCATCGCTTTCCGGAATAAAATTGTCTTTAAATCCTGCAATCTGAAAATTACTGGAAGGACACATCTCGACAGCGATATTATGGTCGATGAACTGCTCCAGCAACGCCGGATTGTCCTGCAACGTCAGACCGTGGCTGATACGTTCGGCGTTAAGATGATATACAGCTTCCCAGATACTGGACACATCCATATTTTCAGGCGCGTGAATCGTGACATGCTGGCACTTTTCCATAATGGGAAAAAAATACCGGCGCACATCCTTGGACGGACACGCTGCTTCGTTGCCGATCAGATCAAAACCTCTCACACGGCAGGGATTGTCCGGATCTTCCATGATGCGCTTGGCCACGTTAACAAGCTGCATGATCTCCGCCTTAAAGCCCTGACGACCGGCAGTCAGAATAATGGAAAAGTTTTCCAGAGCCTTGCCCAGTTCTTCCTCGATCATCAGGATAACCTGAATGGGATTTAACCCGCCGCGCATGTATTTTATCGGATTACAGCGCATTTCAAGGTATCGGACGTGATGACGCGCCACCTTTTCCAGCAGTATGCGACAAGCTTCCCGAATGCCGGCTTCACTTTGCAGAAGGCTGGCGCCCTGGATGTCTCCCAGCGCTTCATATGTGCCGGCGCCAACGGCGGCAAATGCTGCATCGCTTCGGTATTTACCAAAAATGAACGCATCCAGAGCATCCGGAACGTCATTGAAGAGGCTGATAAAGGAAGAGATACTGACCGGCTCCGGAACATCCCGGACCGCATCCGGCAGAGATTTAAACAAAATATGCTGACTGGCGTTCGCCACCCCGACTCTATCAATCAAACGGTGCCACTCCCGCATCTGAAACGCCATCCGCATTTTATAGCGGTCGATCAGCAGGTGATTGGTAGCGGCAACCCGAATCATATCCGAGGCATCCAGAATACCTTCGAGATGGCAGTGCAGTTCGGCTTTAGGCAGCCTGTTCAACCAGGATATTTCGACGGTCTCTTTATCCGGATGGATGCCGATACGGGTATGTTTCAGTTTCTCAATGACTGCTGGCGACAGGCTGTACAGCGCCAGAAAATTGTTGTTACCATCAGATGCTAATAGGGAATGGGTATAATGGCTCAGCAGATATTCCGAATTTTCAAGACATGCGTCAATAGCCGAAGAAAGCGTGAATGTTTCTGAATCCAGCTTCAGAAGCGCACATTGCCCGATTTCAGGGATAGTCACGGGGAAATTCACTGCCTGAATCGACAACTGGTCGGCCCTTGATAAATTCAGCAGCGGATTTCTCCGATAGGCACCAAACACGGCAGGAGTTACAGCATCTTTCATTTCAGGAGGCAGCGGTTTAAGAAAAACATCGACTTCCTGCGTCACAAGCTCCAGCGAACGCGTTTTATCATGGATTACATGCAGCAGTGCACTGCATCCGAACACGGATGCGGCAAATTGCATATTCATATGCAGAATGGTATCTCCGGCCAGCGCCATCAACAACTGTCCGTCAGATGAATTTTCCGCGGCATGCAGCACAATTCTTGAAATTGCTTCCCGCATAATACGGCATTCATTTTCGGAAGACAGCGTACCGATGCCGTCCACCTGGAATATCCTCAATCCGGGACGGCAGGATATCCTGACAAGATCGTGCCATTCCTGAAGGGTGCTGATGCCTTCCTGAATCGGAGCTTCCAGCAGATTGTACCACGCCAGCAGTTTCCTAAGCTGGGCGTCCGCACTGTCGCCCATAGCGGCAACAACCCATATTTCATCTACCGAATGGATGTTGTATACCGATCTCATATGAGCGATTCTGTCCACAGCAGGATGAAAACAGTATAGATCCAGAATCTGAGGATTGGTAAATCCCAGCAGCTCCGGCAGAATCTGCCAGGTATCCTCCATCGTTGTCACCAGAATGTTGGTCATGAATACATCCCCGATACCATAAAAAACCACTTTGCGGATATTTGAATCCGTATATTGCAATGATCGGCATTCATTTCGCTGGAGCGAATATAAACGTATGATGATGTATTAAATGATATCCGGGAAATACTTCAAGAAGAATTTTACCAACTTTGTAAAAAGTCCACATGCAGCGACTCTGCTGCATCCTTTGTCGTTGTGGCGTACATAAACACCTCACTCCTTACGGATTTGTACGCCTTGCCTGCGAAATTTTTACAAAGTCGTCCGTCCACTCATGTCCGGTGACATCTTTGGAAACCATTTGCTATGAATATCTATGCAATGCGCAGCGCCGCCAGAAAACCACCGTGAATGGCATCGTTGATTTTTCCGGGACGGATACAGTCTCCGACAGTGGCGTATGGAATGCCCAGCGTCGCAATTTCATTCGAAAGCCGCTGCAAAGGCCGGGAGCCAGAAGCCAGAATCACAGTGTCGAAAACTTCCTGAGAGGAAATCCCATCCCTTTCACAGATAATCGTTCCCTGACAGATAGAGCTGACTTTAGTGCTGGTGTTGATTTTGATGCCATATCGCTTGAGGTTGTCGGTCAGTATCCACCGGGTGGATTTGCCGACATCTTTTCCGGCTTTGGGCAGCATTTCAAAGACCGTGACACGGGAAGCACCCCGGAACATCAGTTCCCGGAGGCGTTCGATGCTTTCGGCTTCGTATGTAAAGAGAAAATAAAGGATTTCCGGGGAAATGGTCCCTTTGGCCGCCACGAACAGGGCGGTTTCAAGCCCTACAGCGCCGCCGCCGATAATGGCCACCCGCTTTCCCAGCGGCGGGTTGTTGCGAAGGACATCCCAGGCGTTAAGGACATCCGGATCCGTTGCCCCCGGAATCGGTGGAATCAACGCTTCAGCGCCTTCCGCAATCAAAACGAAATCCGGTTGTTTCTGCCGGATCATGTTCACATCCACGGTCGTGTTCAGATGCAGTGGAATCTGAAACTTATGAATCATCGCTGTATAATACCGGATAAATTCAAGTATCTCACGTTTATGGGGCGGCGCACCGGCCATCCAGAGCTGTCCGCCGATATCGGCGCTTTTTTCATAGAGTTCCACCTGATGACCTGCAACGGCGGCGGTTACAGCGGCTTCCAGGCCGCCCGGCCCCGCGCCGACAATCATAACTCTCCGTGGAACAGCCGCTTTTTCGATCCGGCGTTCACCTTCAAATCCCGCGCGAGGATTGCCGATACAGAAAACCGGCTGTCCGCTGAACACCTGATCTGTGCATCCTTGAGAGCAGGCCACGCAGGGGCGGATTTCGCTGGCTCTGCCTTCAAACGCCTTCAGAGGCCATTCGGGATCTGCGATCAATACCCGCCCCAGGTTCACCATATCGGCGTATCCATCGGTCAATATCCGTTCCGCAGTTTGCGGATCGGCAATCCGGTTGGAAGCCATCACCGGAATGGATACGGCCTGTTTGATATTCAGCGCCAGATAGGCGTATGCGGAACGGGGCAGCTCCATGGGCAGCTGCGGCACGCGGGATTCATGCCAGCCGCCGGTGATGTTGATGGCATCGACACCTGCACGTTCATAGACAACCGCTATTTTCGGCGTCTCGGCGTCGCTGGTGCTGCCGGGAACAAAATCATTTCCGGCCATCCGAATGGTAATCGGAAAGTCCGGCCCCAAAGCCGTCCGCATCATTTCGATGAGTTCACGAGGAAACCGTGTCCGGTTTTCAAAACTGCCGCCGTAATCGTCTGTCCGCTGATTTCTGAGCGGCGACAGGAACTGGGTGATCAGATATCCGGCAGACGCGATCACTTCCACGCCGTCAAATCCGGCGGTCTTTGCGCGAAGCGCCGCCTGGACAAACGCGTTCTGCACCACATGGATATCCTCTATCGTCATCTCCCGAGGCGTCACGCGAGAGTAAGCGGAAAATATCGGAGATGGCGCTATAGGCTCCTTGCCATCAATTAACATCGGGTGGGAATACGCACCCGCGTGAAAAAGCTGAACCCAGGCTTTGGCCCCGCCTTCATGAATAATCCCGGAAAGTTTTTCAAACGAGGCAATGGCGTCATCGTTTGCCAGAGACAGCCCCAGAAGCCCCGACCCCAGAAAATCGACCCCCACCGGCCCTACGGTCACCAATCCCGCGCCGCCTCTGGCGCGTTCGGCAAAATAGTTATAGTAACGATCGTTTAATTTGCTGTCATATGAATACAGCAGACCCAGAGACGGATAGGCGATACGGTTTTTGATTTCCACGGAATTGATCCGAATAGGACTAAACAGATATTTATACATAAATCTCCTCTATTTTTTGTTTTTATAAATCGACGCGAATGGATTTTCTGCGAACCCGCTGTCATTTTTGAGACGGCAGCACCGTGTTCCAGATATCTGTCACCTGCTCACCAAGGCTGTGATATTCCCTGCCGTCTTTAAGCGATGATATGGCTTCGATGCCGCTGGCAATGTCTTCCAGGCTTGGCGCTGATTCGCCATCTCCCAGATATACTCCAGAACCGGTAACAACAGCCGCGCGGTTATAACATCCCATACCGGCGTTATAGACAGCCCCGGTTATCTCACACTGTTCGGAACACAGATACAGGGCCAGCGGCGCTACGTATTCGGGTTTCATCTTCTGCAATAATTCCGGTGGAGTGATATCTTCTGTCAGGCGGGACGCCGCCAGGGGGGCGATCGTATTGACAAGGATATGATATTTTTCCCCTTCCAGTTTCAAAGCGTTCATCAGCCCTACCAGGCCCATTTTTGCGGCGGCGTAATTGCTCTGACCGAAATTGCCGTAAAGCCCCGCCGCCGATGTGGTCATCAGAATCCGGCCATATCCTTTGGCCTTCATGACCGCAAATGCGGGCCGTGATACATGATACGCCCCGTTCAGGTGTACATCCAGAACGGCCTGCCAGTTTTCCGGCTCCATTTTAAGCAGGCTTCTGTCCCGCAGAATGCCCGCGTTGTTGATAAGTATGTCCACGGTTCCAAATGCATCCACGGCGGCCTGAATGATAGCCGCGCCGCCTTCGGACGTTGCAACGCTGTCGTAATTTGCTATGGCGCTGCCGCCCATCGCCCTGATTTCCTGCACCACCCGATCCGCCGGAGTCTGCGACCCACCGAAGCCATCCCTTGCCCCTCCCAGATCATTGACCACCACAGCAGCACCGCGCCTTGCCAGCTCCAGAGCATAGATGCGGCCAAGCCCGGCTCCCGCACCGGTGACGACAGCAACCCGGCCGTCAAACCGGATACGCGGTTCCGGAATATCTCCGTATTCGAAAATACCGTTGTCTATCACCACTTCACCGGTTTGAGCATTCAGTGTTTTCCAGATGGCATTGCCGTCCATGGTTTTCCAGATCAGCGTCTGAATCGGTACGCCCGGATACAGGGTTCTGGTAAAGCGACAGTCTATACGACGGACTTTTTCCGGAGCGCCAGGCGTCAGGCTCTCAATCAGCGCCCTGCAGGCGTATCCATGAGTGCACAGACCATGCATGATGGGTTTTTCAAAACCCGCCATCCGGGCAAAACCCGGATCGACATGCAGATCAAAAACGTCTCCTGACAAACGATAAAGCAGCGGCTGATTTTCGGAAGGATACGCTTCTACCACGATATCCGGCGCCCGATCCGGAAAAACTACCGCGTTGCACGGGACGTTTTCGCCTCCAAATCCACCATCCAACCGCGAAAACAACGTAACTATACTGCTAAAGAGCTTCTGACCGTTAGAATGCCAGGTGTCGCTTTCAGCCACCACCAGAGCACCCTTTTCTGCGCCTTTGTCATAATAATGAGTGATCTTGCCACGGGTTGTCAGAGCACCTTCCACCGGAATCGGATGATGAAACGTCAGCCGTTGTTCACCGTGAAGGATACCGGCCAGATTGACATTGGACGCCGCGACAATATGCGCCAGAAATTCAGAAACCGCCGCAATTGAAAAACTCGGCAACACTTTCAGGTTTTTTTCGTAACAATATTCCAGCTCAGAAACGCCAGCTCCAACTCCCAGCGCATATAAAACGACATCTTTCCAAGTGTAATCTTTGGTGACAGGGCCAATAGGTTTTCCCACAGCATCCGGATTTAATGGCATCGCTTCCTCCTTTTCAAGACATGCCCCATGCGGGCTGATTTTTCCTCCGAACGGAAAAATGAACAGTTGTTACGGTTCTCTAATATACTTTCAAATCAGGATGTGCAAGGACATACACTTTTTTTGTTTCTATAATTTCATTGCTGTGGTAAGTTTTAAAAGGTATATGTTGAGGGACTGATTTTCCCCAAAATCAGCAACTGCATACTGGAATTATCAAATTTGATGATTTTGTAATAAATCCAAATCCGTGTTGCGCTGCATGCAAACTTTTTTACGAAACCGTCAGACTTGAACAAAGGAAAATCATATGAAAAAAATGGCGTTCAGTTCCTTGATTTTCTGTATCCTAATCACAATGGCTGGTTGTGGCGTGTATGTGGATCCATATCCACAAGTTCCGCCCCCACCACCACCTGCTTATCCTCCCCCACCTCTGCCACCGCCTCCATTGCCACCGCCTCCATGGTAAAACAGACTATCGTTTTACCGTGATCCACCTGCTGGTATTATGATATGTTTAAACGATAAAGAGGTTGATGACATTGAAAAAAATTTCTTATCCTTCCTCAACTATTCACAGTCATCGCCTCTTGGCTGAAAATGGATATTGATATTGTTCGTATGGTCAATTCTGTAAATTCTCTATTGCGTAGAAACAGATATGACTTAGGCGAAGGAATCATGCGTGCCTTATAAAATACGATTCCGCTACTACGAACCCTTTCTTATGACGCAATTGCGCCTGCTGGATGCGTTTTGGGGGACGGCTCTTTTCTTTTCGATAGACAAGTACTGTCACACCATACCATCCAGGGCGAAAGAAGTCGTAATTGTATTATTTTTTTTGATTCTGGCAGTTTTGCACCACAGTGGTATCTATCGCTCATGGCGTTTTTCTTCTCTCCGCTATGAAATCAGCAAAATCCTGCTCGGATGCTTTACGGTTTATGTGGCACTGTTCTTTTTGCTCTACTTTTTGAACATTTCCCACTGGGTTCCACGCATTGTTTTTCTGTATTGGATGATCGCGTGGCCACTGTGTCTTTCTATTGGCCGGATCGGTATCCGGCTGATACTCCGCAGGCTTCGCAAAAAAGGACTGAATACCAAAAAAGCCGTTATCGCAGGCATAAACGATACAGGGAAGAAGCTGGCGCACCTGATCACGGAAAACCTGTGGGTCGGAACGCAATTTCTTGGTTTTTTTGATGATACCGTTATCAGTGACGATTTGTTTCCTGTTCTGGGAAATCTTGACCAAATCGCTTCTTTTGTCTCTGCGCATCATGTTGATATGGTCTATATCTCATTTTCAATGAACGAACAGTCCAAAATTCATGATGTATTGAGGTTGTTAAGTGATTCCACCGTTTCTGTTTTTCTGGTACCCGATTTCTTTTTTATGGATGTGATGATTGGCGGACATCTGACATATTTTGAAAATTTACCCGTAATCGGGCTTCAGGAATCGCCCGTAATTGGTATCCACAGATTCGTCAAACGCCTCTTTGATATTCTGGTGTCCGGCGCTGCTCTGATTATACTCACCCCGCTTTTTATGTGCATCGCGGCATGTGTTCGAATGACGGTTCGTGGAAGTCCGGTTATTTTCAAACAATGGCGTTACGGGTTGGATGGGCAGCCGATTCAGATTTACAAGTTCCGCACCATGACGGTGTGTGAAGATGGATATCGCTTTCAGCAGGCAACCCCCAATGACCGGCGTATCACACCGATAGGCGCTTTTCTGCGGAGAAACAGTCTCGATGAGCTTCCGCAGCTCTTCAATGTTTTGCTTGGTGACATGTCGCTCGTTGGCCCCAGGCCGCATCCAGTCGCCATGAACGAGACCTACCGGAGATTACTGCCGGGTTACATGCTGAGACACAAGGTAAAACCAGGAATTACCGGCCTGGCGCAACTCCATGGATTCAGAGGGGAAACGGATACAATTGATAAAATTGAAACCCGTCTGAAATATGATATCGCATATATTCGTGACTGGTCATTATGGAACGATGTCAAGATTCTTTTTAAGACCATATGGAGTGGCTCCTGGCACACCAACGCCTATTGACCGGAAAACCTTAACCTGCAGAAAATCGGATAAGTTCCTTCGACAGAGACTGTAATATGAACCCATATGAAGCCAAAACGCTTGTGGACATGCTGACGGAAAATGCAGAACGCATTCCGGACAAGATTGCCGTTATTTATCAGGATCGCAGAGTCTCATACCGGACGCTGTACCACGAAAGCAATGCTCTGGCCAATTTCCTCATCAACGCCGGACTGCAACGCGGAGACAGAGTAGCTCTTGCCGTTAATAAAACCCCCGAAATTATCACATCGTTTCTTGGCATTGCATGCGCGGGAGGCGTTGCATTTCCTGTTGATGTTCATCAACCGCTGCACCAGATACAACATCTCATCAACACGGTTCAGCCGCGTATTATGATTATCGCCGATGCGCATCGCTTTCTGCTGAACTCTTTGATTCTGCCTTCACACTACATCTGCACGGTCGCTGTCGGCCCTGACATTTCATCAGGCAATTACAATTGGAGTGATATCATCAGCCATTATGACCCCAGACCGTGCGGTGTTCCCGTATCACCTGAAGACCCGGCTTATCTGAATCTGACGTCTGGAACGACAGGAGCACCCAAATGCGCTGTAACCACTCATGCGAATATCTTCTGGAATACCGCAGCAGCCGCAGAAGCACTGGAGCTGACTGCTGATGACGTACATCTGTGTCTGTTCGCCGTATTTGCCCATCCTCATGAGCTTCTGGCGCGCCCTCTGTATCTGGGGGGGACACTGGTGCTTCTGGATAAAATTGCGCCTAAAACCATCATCAGAACGATATCCGAGTATGGCGTCACCTGTATGATGGCGATTGCATCCATCTATCAGACGCTGGTACAACTTCACGATGTATCTGCACTCGATCTGCAGTCTCTGAGATATCCCGAAAGCGGCGGAATGCACAGTTCCCCGACATTGCTGAAACAGTTTGAAGACCGTTTTCACAGACGGATTCTTCCGGTTTGGGGCAGCACCGAAGCGACCGGTATTGCTCTGGCGATGGTTCCGGAACAGGGTTATAAACCCGGATCCGTCGGAAAACCCTGCCCCACATACGATGTTCATATTATAGATGATAATGGCGTCTGTGTGGATGATGACGAAGTCGGTGAAATGGTTATTCGAGGTCCAGGCGTCATTTCATCCTATTGGGGCAATCCGGAAGAAACGCATCAATGCTTTGCAGATGGGTGGCTGTACACCGGAGATATGTTCAGAAAAGATTCTTCCGGATATTTTTTCTTTGCAGGACGAAAGCAGGGAATGATGAAGGTCGCCGGATTGAAGGTCTATCCGATTGAAATCGAGGAAACCGTACTGACGCATCCCGGCGTTTCAGAAGCTGTTGTTGTCAAAGACCTCGATACGTTTCATGGAGAGGTTCCCAAAATCATTGTGGTACCTAAATCCGATGTCTCTTTAAGCAAGCGGGATATCCGGCTGTTTTGTGAAAAAAGACTTTCAAAATACAAGGTGCCGAAGATCATCGAGTTTCGTTCGGAGCTCCCCAAAACGTCCGGAGGCAAAATTCGCTGGAGTGAATTGTGATAAAAGGAGATGGAGCATTTATGAAATCAAAATCAATCGTTATCAAAGCTGAAATATCTCCGATGCGCGGTGTTCACAAACCGGGCCCTCATCAGACATATAAAAATCCGACAGTTGCTATTGAAGACAGGATACTGTCCGATCTTGATCCCGATGAAATACGCGTTCGAATGATTTATGCCGGTCTGTGCGGAACAGATGTCCATCTGATGGAAACCAATCCTGAAACCGGATACATTCGCAGCTCAGCGCCTGCAAGCATTCCTGAAACAGGCCGAATCATCGGTCATGAAGGCATCGGCAAGGTTGTGGCTGTCGGAAAAAATGTCCGGCATCTTCAGGCCGGCGCCATTGTAACGTTTGAATCCATCATCGTTTGTCATTACTGCGACGTCTGTCGTAAGGGACAGTTCAATCAATGTCGAAACGCCAAACTGTTAGGGCTTGAAAAAGACGGCATTTTCGGAGAAATGGTGGACGTTCCGGCCATGCTGGCGCATGATGTTACAGCGATTGCCCGCACCGATCAGGATTTCAAGGCCATTGCCTGTGTCGAACCGGCTGGCGTAGCTTATGTGGCCTGTCAGAACACCCGAATCACCGGCGGCGATGTGGTTGTTATATTCGGCGCGGGACCGATTGGTGTTTTTACGGCGATGCTCAGCAAAACCGTTTTTGGGGCTTCGGAGGTCCACGTCGTGGAGCCGGTAGCCTTCCGAAGAAATTTTGCCAGACCGTGGTGTGACCATATTTATGACATAGAAGCTTTTTCCGCCAATCCTCCGGAAAGTGTGGACGTTGTTATCGAAGCATCCGGAGATTTGAGAAATATCAACCGGATTTTTCGGCGTGTAAATGCCAATGGCAGAATCGCCCTTCTTGCCAGAAGCGGTGAATCGCTTGTTCTGGACGCAACGGATCACATGATCACCAATGCGATCAGCATCATTGGTTCTCGCGGTCATCTGTGCGGCGCGTTCACGGATATTCTGACGCTTTATAAGCAGAGCAGATTGCCGCTGCACCAGATTGTCACCAGCGTCATCGACGGCCCTGATGCATTTCTGGATTTTATGAAATCTGAAAGCAAAATTCTGAATGAAAATTGCAAGGTGCTGATCCGATTTGCTTCAGACGATATCCCATCCTGATGCTATACAAGGAGTAGTCTTATGGAAAACAACGAAAATACGTTGAAGGCATTAAGACAGGAAATGAGCGCTGTCAATGAAGATATCATGACGCAGTTGAATCATTTTTTCTCCATTTCAAACCGGATTGGCATGGTTAAAGACCGAATGGGACTGCCGCATTTTGATCCGGTGCGGGAATCGGAAATGCTGAAAGAAATTTTAATGAAAAACCGCGGCCCCATGCCAATGCACATTATGCAGCGTATTTTTATGGAAATCTTCAAGGCGTCGGTTGAAGAAATGGGTGCAGGAACTCGCCGCAAACTGAAAGTAAACCGGCTTCCCGGCCAAAACAGCACGACTATTGATGCAGACGGCGTTGTCATTGGAGGCGCTCGCCCCGTGCTGATCGGCGGTCCGTGCGCGGTAGAATATATGGATCAGTTGCTCACAACGGCAACCCATCTGAAATCTCTCGGCATCCACATTTTGCGCGGCGGCGCTTTCAAGCCCAGAACTTCTCCCTATAGTTTTCAGGGCCTGGAAGAAACTGCTTTGAAGATGCTGAAAGAAGTTGCAGAAGCCCTTGACATGCGAGTCATTACCGAAGTCATATCGCCATCCGACGTTGGCCTTATTGAACAATATGCAGACATTCTTCAGGTCGGTACTCGCAATATGTACAATTACCCCCTTCTGAAAGAGCTGGGAAAGGTTTCCAAACCCGTGATGCTGAAACGCGGTTTCATGGCCACGATAGATGAGTTCATACTGGCCGCCGAGTACATTTATAACGGCGGCAACGAGCAGATCATTTTATGTGAACGCGGCATCCGGACATTTGAAACCCAGACGCGCAACACGCTGGACATTTCGGCCATTCCCATTTTAAAAATGGAAACGCCTTTGCCGGTCATTGTAGATATCAGTCATTCGCTCGGCAGAAAGGATATCGTTTTGCCCATTGCACATGCGGCGCTGGCTGCAGGCGCGGACGGGCTGATGTTTGAATCACACTTTAACCCGCCCATGGCTTTGTGTGATGCGGAACAGCAACTCGACCTGACGGAAGCGGAAAATCTGGTCCGATATCTCAAGAAATTTTATGAATTCTGACGGCTTCGTAAAAAGTCCGCAGAATTTGCGCGCCTTGCCTGCGAACTTTTTACAAAGCCGTCCCAAAATCGACTTTTTACGAAGCCATCCATTCTGATATCTATGGGAAAAAACGAAATACAGGTTTATCGCAGCGTGTGCCGGAGCTGTCATGGCGGATGTCTGGCGCATTTATATGTGAAAGATGGACGGTTGATTCGGGTAAAACCGGAAAAAGGTTCTCCTTTCAGTCACGGCCAGATGTGTCTGAAAGGATTGTCCATCGTAGAAACGCTTTATCATCCATCCAGATTGACAAGTCCGTTGAAACGCAGCGGAAACAAGGGCGAAGGCCACTGGGAAAAAATCGGATGGGATCAGGCGCTGAACGAAATTGCAGGCCACATCCGGAAGATTATTCAGTCTCATGGCCCGGAAGCAGTCGTCATGGGTCAGGGAACCGGACGCCATCATTACATGCAGGTTGTCCGCTTCGCCAATGCGCTGGGAACCCCTAACTGGTATGAACCGGGTCTTGCCAACTGCTTTTTTCCGAGAATTACCGCCTGCCAGATGACCTACGGCGGTTTTGTCACCGCGGATTATTATGGAGAAAAAACGCCTCGAACCATTATTTTCTGGGGGCACAATCCACTGGTCAGCAGCCCGGACGGAGAACTGGCATTTTCCGTCAAAAAGGCACTGAACGCCGGCGCCGTTGGAATCGCCATTGATCCGAGGCGTTCGGAAACTGCAAAACGGTGTCGGATGTGGCTTCCGATCCGTCCAGGAACAGATGCCGCGCTGGCGCTGGCAATGATTCATGTCATTATCGATGAAAACATATATGACAGAGATTTTGTTGAAAACTGGACGGCAGGATTTGATCTCCTGAAATCTCATGTCACTGATTATACCCCGCGATGGGCGGCACAGGTGACCGGCATTCCTGCAGAAGATATCATCGAGACTGCACGGCGTTACGCGCTTGAAAAGCCCGGGGTTATTGAATGGGGTGTCGCACTGGAACATACGCCGAACGCATTTCAAACGGTTCGAGCTGTCGCCATCTTAAGGGGTCTCACCGGGAATATCGATATTCCAGGTGGTGACATTCTGGGCATGCATATTCTGAATCCGTATCCGGTATTGAGAGATAAACTGCCTCTGGAACAAAGCCGGAAGCGCATTGGCAGCGCTGAATTCAAACTGCTGGGAGGATTTCGCGCACAGTTGCCGTCCGCGCATATTCCCGGGGTATTTTCAGCCATTCTGGACGAAACGCCCTATCCTATCAAGGCGCTGTTGAATTTCGGCTCCAACCCCTTGACGACGATAGCAAATCCCCATCGTGTACATCAGGCGCTGATGAAACTGGAACTGGTTGTGGTCGCCGATTTTTTTATGACACCGACAGCAGCTCTTGCCGATTACATTCTTCCTTCAGCCATGTGGCCAGAAATCAATCACATTGTCGAACTGCCGTTCATTGCCGAAAATGCTGTTTTTGCGCAACAAAAAGTCGTTCAGGTGGGTGAATGCAGGCAGAATGAAGATATTCTCATTGATTTATCCAGACGGTTATCACTGCCCGGTTCCGAAGAAAGCTTTGAAGATATACTCGATTATCGTCTTCAACCCTTAGGGGTTACATTTCAGGAGTTGAAAAAGATATCCATGATATATCCGCCACATGAATATCTAAAATTCAAGGCAAAGGGATTTCACACACCATCCCAAAAAGTGGAACTGTTCTCCGCGTCATTGAAACGCATGGGATATGACCCGCTGCCAACTTATAAAGAACCTCCGGAAAGCCCTGTTTCCACGCCGGAGCTTTTTGACCGTTTTCCACTTATTTTGACCACCGGCGGCAGACGTAAAGAATTCTTTCACAGCGAATTGCGCCAAATCGCATCAATAAGAACAAAAAGACCGCATCCGGCTGCAGAAATTCATCCGGTAACAGCCAACGATTCTGGCATCGCCAATGGAGACTGGATTTATGTTTGTTCACCTCGCGGAAAGATAAAGATGAAAGCGGTGGTTACAAAAGATATACGACCGGGAGTTGTCAATATTGATCATGGATGGTGGTTTCCGGAAAAATCCGGGCCGGATTTCGGCGTGTGGGAATCCAACGCCAACATCTTGACATCCAGCATGCCACCGTACGATCCGGCTTTTGGCAGCTACCAGTTGAGAGGACTTCTTTGTAGAATTGAGAAATTAAATGCTGATGAACTCGCAAAAAGTTTACAAGCAAGGAGTGATCCATGAAAAAGGCTGTCATCTCTTTAATTACAGGAATCTTCATTGTTATCAGTTCACATACCGTGATGGCGGGCAGGAGTAACGCACATGTAACAAAAACATCCGGAGATTTCAGCCTGTCAAATTATATTCTAGGCCCTGGGGATAAACTGGAGATAAAAGTTTACAGAAACGATGAGCTGAGTTTTACGCAGCAGATAGATTCATCCGGCAAGAT
>LKPX01000065.1 GCA_001443525.1 Desulfobacteraceae bacterium RAAP-1
GGGATATATTACTTTGATGTGTTGACTTCGAGCTGGACGCAGATGTCTCCTTATTGTCCGACAGGAGACATTGCATCGGGAGATTTCAATGGAGACGGGAGAGCGGATATTGCAGCATGTTGGCCCACTGGGTTGTGGTGGCAGGATGGCGCCACTCTTGGATGGATGCAGGTATATAGTTATGCGCCATACAGGGTGACGGCCGGGAATGTTACGGGAAGCTAATCCAGATCGTGCATTTTTCCCTGACACGTTTTCATTCTTCCTGATGTTCACTCTTGCGAAGTCGTCATCATTGCTGAGGCGTGGATATGTGGATATAATGATCGAACCTGGAAGGCACCGAATATCTTCAGCATATCCGCAAAAAGGAGGCTGGAATGAACCATGTCATAATCGGAAACGGCATTGCCGGCCTCAGCGCCGCGGAAGCCATCCGCCAACTGGATGCTGACGGCGCGATTTTCATGATCAGCGACGAACCGCTGGAACCTTATTGCCGCCCCATGATCAGCCTGGTTTTGCAGGGCGTTCTCGATCCTTCAAAGCTCTCCATACGAAAGACCGGTTTCTATAAGTCTTTGAACATTACGCCCATTCTGGGAAGCCGGGTGGTTCAGATAGACGCCGATCAAAAAACGGTGTCGCTGTCAGACGGGCAGACACTGCCGTTCGACCGGCTTCTGATTGCTTCCGGCGCTGATCCCCGGCCGATCAAGGCCGCCGGTTCCCACCTGCACCGCATTTTTTTCATGCGCAATCGGCAGCACGTTATGGATATGCTCGAAGCGCTCCCCGAAACGCGGCGTGCGCTGGTCATTGGCGGCGGGCTGGTGGGATTCAAGGCCGCTTACGGCCTGCTGCACCGGGGGGTGGATGTCACCATGCTCATCCGGTCCGGATATCCGCTTTCCCTTCAGGTGGATGCCGACGCCGGCGCCATGATTCTCGGGGAGTTGGTCCGGCATGGTCTGAACGTCCGGGTGGGAGCTGAAGTGAGCGCTTTCACCGGAGATACGGCGGTGACCGGCGCCTGTCTTTCCGATGGCGCGCAACTTCCCTGCGACATGGTGATTGTCGGCAAGGGCGTTCTGCCGTCCGTGTCGTTCATCCCCAGAGACAGAATTCAGGTGGATCTGGGCGTTGTGGTCGATGCGCATATGGAAACCACCTGCCCTGGCGTCTTTGCAGCCGGCGATGTGGCCGAGTCCGTGGATATCGCCCGGAAAACCCGCTGGGTGAACGCCATATGGCCTGAGGCGGCCGCGCAGGGAAGGCTGGCCGGCGTGAATATGGCCGGCCGCGCTGTCTCCTGCCATGGCAGCCTGGGCCGCAATGTCATTCGCATTTTCGATCTCGATGTCATGACCGCCGGTTGGATAAATCCGCCGAGTGATCCCCGCTATGAGGTTCTTGCCGATTTTCACCCCCGAACGAATACTTACCGCCGCCTGGTTTTCGAAGACAATCGGCTGATCGGAGCGGTTCTCGTCAACCACATCGAATCCGGCGGCGTTTTGATGGCGATGATCCAGAACAAAATCCCCATCAGCATTCCACGAAGGAAACTGCTGCAATTTCCTGTGTCACCCAAATCCATCATGTATTGAAAAGGAGGCTGTTATGAACCAGGTAATCGTTCACCCGGAACGGTGTGTGGGATGTATGCAGTGCATGGCCGCCTGCGCGACAGCCCATTCACGGAGCCATACGCTTTTGGCGGCGATCCGGGAAGTCCCGCTCCCGAAACCGCGGATTCATGTCGGATCCGGACGCTACGCCGAAGGCTTCCCCAACAGATGCCGGCACTGCAATCCCGCGCCCTGCATGCTGGCCTGCCTGCCCGGCGCCATTTACCGCCATCCTGAAACAGGCACAGTCCTGATCGATTCCGATCGCTGCATCAACTGCGCATCCTGCGCCATGGCCTGCCCGTTCGGCGTCATCCGCTATCATGAAGACAGCGCCGCGCCGCCCCGAAAAACCGTCGCCGTCAAATGCGACAACTGCCTGGAGAGACAGGCGCTGGGGCTTGTTCCCGCCTGTGTGGAAGCCTGCAAGACCGGTGCGTTGACCTTTGAACCGGCCGCGCAGGCTCTTAAACGAAGGACGGATCAGGTCGCCCGAAGCGTTTCGGCGGGGGCGGAGCCTGCTGAAGGCGCCCCCGGTTTTACCCTGCTCAACACCATTAAAAATTCACTCATCGCCTTGCAGGAAGCGGCGCACTAAGGAGGTCATCATGACTTGCACCTATCATCGTCAGACAATTACCGAAGATGGACAGTTGCTGCTGAAAAAAGCCGAAAACGATCAGGTCGAAACCGTGTGGGACCGCTACCGGTCTCAGCTTCCTCAGTGCGGATATTGTGAGCTGGGGCTGAGCTGCCGCAACTGCGTCATGGGCCCCTGCCGGGTGGACCCATTTGGCGAAGGGCCTCAGCGCGGCGTTTGCGGCGCGGACGCTGATATTATCGTGGCCAGAAATCTCTGCCGCATGATTGCCGCGGGCGCGGCGTCCCATTCGGATCATGGCCGGGATCTCGTGGAAGTTCTGGCGGGCGTCGCAGCAGGAAAGGCGCCGGGATATACCATCCGGGATGTCGAAAAGCTCAGGAGCGTCGCCGTCGAATACGGCATCGAAATTTCGGGGAAAGATACGCTGGTCATCGCCGGAGAACTGGCCTACGCCATGCAGGAGGATTACGGCACGCGGACAGCCGCGCTGACCCTTCTGAAACGCGCTCCGGCCAAACGTCGCGAACTCTGGAAAAACGTGGGCATTACGCCCCGAGGCATCGATCGGGAAACATCGGAAATGATGCACCGCACCCATATGGGCGTGGACAACGGCTGGCAGAGCCTGCTGCTTCAGGGGCTCCGCAACGCTCTCTCCGACGGCTGGGGCGGATCGCTCATCGCCAGCGAAGTCTCGGACATTCTTTTCGGAACACCGACGCCCAGACCCGCCAGCGTCAATGTCGGCGTTCTTAAAAAAGATCAGGTCAACATCGTGGTTCACGGGCACAATCCTGTGGTTTCCGAGATGATCCTGCTGGCCGCTACTTCATCCGAGATGAAGCAACTGGCCGAAGCCGCCGGCGCCAAAGGCGTCAACCTGGCCGGCGTTTGCTGCACCGGAAACGAGCTGCTGATGCGCCATGGTATTCCGATGGCCGGAAATCATCTCATGACGGAGCTGATACTTTCCACCGGCGCGGTGGATATGATGATTGTAGATTATCAGTGCATCATGCCGTCTTTAGGGCAGGTTGCTTCCTGCTATCATACCCGCATGATCAGCACCAGCGACAAGGCCCGGTTTCCGGGAATGGAGCATCGGGAATTTCATCCGGAAAACGCCGAAGAACTGGCGGAGCAACTCGTTCGGGAGGCTATCGAGAATTTTGGAAGGCGGGGCCGGGTGTATGTACCGGTCGAACCGGTTCAATCCTTAGGCGGTTTTTCGGTGGAATCCATCGTCGCTGCACTGGGCGGATCCGCCGCCCCGCTCATCGAGGCCATCAAATCCGGAAAGATCCGCGGGGCCGCCGGTATCGTGGGCTGCAACAACCCGAAAATCCTTCATGACCACGGCCATGTGACCCTGGCCAGACGGCTTGTCGAAAACGATATCCTGGTGGTGGATACCGGGTGCGCCGCCATCGCCACCGCCAAAGCCGGACTCAAGATGCCGGAATCCATCCGCTTTGCAGGTCCCGGACTGAAAGAGGTTTGCGGCGCCTTGGGAATTCCGCCGGTGCTGCATCTGGGTAGTTGTGTGGACAACGTGCGCATTCTGGTGCTGGCTTCCGCGCTGGCCAATGCGCTGAACGTGGATCTGAGCGATCTTCCCATCGCCGGAGCGGCGCCGGAGTGGTATTCGGAAAAGGCTGTCTCCATCGCCGCGTATTTTGTGGCATCCGGAGTCTATACGGTGCTGGGGCCCATGCCGCCTATCGCCGGCAGCATGAACGTGGTCAAGCTGCTGACAGAAGGCCTGAAAGATGTCGTCGGCGCCGTATTCGCCGTAGAACCGGACCCGGGAGCCGCCGCGATTCTCATCCGGCGGCATGTCGAAGACCGGCGCAAGGCGCTGGGGCTGGATTTTCGGGTGTAATAAACCCTGATGACTTCGTAAAAAGTCGATTTTTAGACGGCTTTGTAAAATGTTCGCAGGCAAGGCGCGCAAATCCGCAAGGAATGAAGCGTACTTTTATCCCATATTCCGGAAAGCATTTTTATAACAAACTGGAATTAAACCATAATTGAAATTTTTAGTCAATTGTAGTCGCAGAAATTTCCTGCTTTTCATATAATATATTTAGATAGTTATAGGTCGTCCGAAGCATGTTTCCGGAATATGGGTTTTATGGTACGCTGCAATGACGAAGGATGCGGCGCTGGCGCAGCATGCGGACTTTTTACGAAGCCGTTATTTTTCACTCTACCGCAGAAATCATATCCGTTGGCACCATTTACTTCATGTAACGTTCTTGATGTAAACAGCCTCCAGGGGACAGGCCGCAATGCAGTCCCAGCAATTCATGCACATGTCCTGAAAAATAATGGGCGGCTGAAAAAAACCGTCGATTTGTTTCATCACTTTGTGGGTACAGGCGGTCGCAGACGCGCAAATCCCGTTTACCGAGTCGCAATTCTCCGGATGGCACTTGTCATAATCCACCATGGTAAAGGACTTTTTCGATTGCATGTTTATTTTCTGGTCGTTATCGACGATTGGTTGAATGGAAACGTCTGTAGGAGTAAAAAAATCATAATTTTCTGGATTAAAAACTATGCAAAATAGAGCAATTTGTCAACTCGTAAAAAAAATCTGAAAAAAGCGATTTCCCATGGGTTGCGCCGCCGATTATATGAGTGTTGAATGCTGTCTGCAGGAAGCGGGATCGGGTAATACCGTATGATACGGTTCCGGTGTCCTGTGAATGGAATCCAAACGAGGAAAATTTTTACGAAGCCGTCACATGTTTAATGCCGATTCGGAACCGCTCGAAATTGAACGTATTGCGAATTCATAAAACTTGCCAACTACATATTGATTCAATGAATGATGAATGATAAAAGCAAAATTTTATGGCTTTAAAAACTCGATGACTGGGTGCAGGTCAAATCTGATAATTACAATGGGGATGCGGGGAAAGATGCAGCGTAAATGCGCCTTTGCGGGCTTTTACGAAGCCGTTAAATCGAACCGAAAATCTTATCATGGGGGATATCAACACATTGTTTCGTAACGTGATGATTTTTCTGGCGCTTGCTGTTGCCGTAATTTTTGGCGTCAGTGCTTATGCTAAAGGGAGTCCTCCGCCTGGAGCTTCTGCCGGACGTGCGGATATAGTTACCATAGATACGCTGAAAGCTTTTGGCAAACTGGAGCGGCCGCCTGTTGTTTTTCTGCATGATGCTCATACCCGTGTTCTGCAAAAAAGTCATCAGGATTGTACGGTATGTCATCTTCCGGAAAAAGATCGGCTTTCTGTTAAATTTGAACGGCTGAAAGACGGTTCCAGAAAAGAAGTGATGGATATATATCATGCCCGCTGCATTGGATGTCATCAGCAGCGTGCGTCTGCCGGGGAAAAAGCGGGGCCGGTCACCTGCGGAGACTGCCACAGGAAAAAAATCGGGGTGGTGTCCATCCGGCAGCCCATCGTTATGAACAAATCCCTCCACTTCCGCCATACCAGGGCTGAAGATAACAAATGTGAGCTTTGTCACCACGAATATGATGAAAAGACCCAAAAGTTGTTTTACGCCAAGGGAAAGGAAGAATCCTGCCGTTATTGTCACGGGGAGGTTACGGAGCAAAACCGGATTTCCGACCGTCTGGCTTCTCATATTGCCTGCATTACCTGCCACCGGAAAACTCTTGCCGCCGGTAAAAAGGCAGGCCCCATAGAATGCAGCGGCTGTCATGATCCGGAGCGTCAGGCGCGGATTGAAAAAATTGCGGATGTCCCCCGAATAAAGCGAGAGCAGCCGGATACGGTTTTGATCAAGATCAGCAAGAATCCAGTGCAGCCTGAAGGCCGGATGAATTTTACGCCGTTTGATCATAAGGCACATGAAACCTATACCGATACCTGCAGGGTATGCCATCACGCAAGTCTTGATGCTTGCAACAAATGTCATACGCTGACAGGGGCCAAAGATGGCAAGGGGATTACTCTGGATACGGCCATGCACCAGGCGGACGCGCATGAAAGCTGCGTGGGGTGTCATAACCTCCAAAAGCGCGATGTTAAATGTGCAGGTTGTCACCGGTCTATGAACAGAATTCCCAAAGACGATCTTTCCTGCCAGAAATGTCATATGAAGCCTCTGGTTTCGCCTGCAGAATCTGCGTCTTCGGCAATGCCGGCAGTTGTATCATTACCGACGTCCGAAGCTGTGCCGGTATCTCCAGCGCAGGATGCTGCGGCGGCTAAAGCGTTGCTCGATTCCCGCACGCAGGTAGCGCCGGTATTTCCGGAATCGGTGTTGAAGGCGATACCTGAAAAAGTGGAAATCAAGTCGCTGGCAGACAAATATAAGCCCGTGATGTTTCCCCATCGCAAGATTGTCGAAGCACTACTGAAAAACGTTGCCGGCAACAAACTGGCGGCATATTTTCATCCGGACGCGATGACAGTTTGTCAGGGGTGCCACCATAACAGCCCTGAGTCATTGAAACCGCCGAAATGTCAGAATTGTCATGGAAAGCCGTTTGATGAAAGAAGTCCTCAGATGCCGGGGCTGAAAGGCGCCTATCATCAACAGTGTATGGGATGCCATAAGGCCATGAAAATGGAAAAGCCGATGGGCTGTACCGATTGCCACAGCGAGAAAAAGCAATAAACTGGAAAGTACGAGAGCATCAACCATGACGGCTTCGTAAAAAGTCCGCATGCTGCGTTGCGCCGCATCCTTCGTCATTGCAGCGTACCACAAGTACGCTTCATTCCTTGCGGATTTGCGCGCCTTGCCTGCGAACTTTTTACGAAGTCGTCCGAAATTCGACTTTTTACGAGAGCATCAACCATGTCGTTAACACGAAGAAAATTTCTGGGGTGGATGGGGGCAGCCGGAGCGGGCGCGGTCATCGGCAAAAACGCTGCTGCATCAACCACCGAACATTTCAAAGGCTATCCGAACAGCTTTGCAATTCTGCATGATATTACTCTGTGCGTGGGCTGCAGATCCTGTGAGGCTGCCTGCAATAAAGTCAATGAGCTCCCCCCGCCGGATCGGCCGTTTACCGATCTGTCCGTTTTAGACGAGAAACGTCGTACTACGGCGAAGGCATATACGGTTGTAAACCGTTTTAAAAACAGAAAAGTCCCCCAGCAGCCGGTGTTTGTAAAAAAACAGTGTAATCACTGTCTGGAGCCTGCATGTGCATCAGCCTGTTTTGTACGGGCGCTCAGAAAAACGCCGGAAGGTCCGGTGGTGTACGATCCGTCGGTTTGTGTGGGCTGCCGCTATTGTATGGTCGCTTGTCCGTTTGATATTCCCGCTTATGAATATGACAATGCGTTATCTCCAAAAATCATGAAATGTACTATGTGCTATCCACGGATTCTGAAGGGCCGGTTGCCCGGATGCGTCGAGGCGTGTCCACGGGAGGCGCTGACATTCGGAAAACGCAGCGACGTACTGGAAATCGCACGTCAGAGAATCCGCGAAAACCCTGGCCGGTATGTGAATCACATTTACGGCGAAACAGAGATGGGAGGCACCAGTTGGCTGTATATTTCCGGTGTTCCTTATAAAGAAACTGGAATGCGGGAAGATTTGGGGGTGACGCCTGCGCCCGAGCTGACATCCGGCGCCCTGAGTGTGGTGCCGATGGTGGTAGGACTTTGGCCGGTTCTTCTGACCGGTATTTATGCCATTACTCAGCGTAAGGAAAAAGTGTCCGCCGAAGAAAAGGCGGCGGCTGTCGCGGAAGCTGTGGAAAAATCTGAAGCTCAGGCCTGCCACGTGCTTTCTGAAGCACTCGACAAGGCGCATAAAGACGCTCTGAAAGAAAAAGAAGCTGCGGTGCATCAGGCCGTCAAAAAGGCGCTTGCAGAAGCGGCCGGTTCCAAAGCAGAGGAGGCAGCGCACTGATATGTCCGGAAAAAATACATTCACCAGTCGTTCACTGCTGACGCCGTTTAATCTGGTTGCGGGTCTGATTTTGATTGTCGGCGCAGTGATTACGGTGTTGAGATTCACCCGCGGGCTTGCCGGAGTGACCCATCTTTCCAACGACAATCCGTGGGGGTTGTGGATCGGCTTTGATCTGCTCTGTGGTGTGGCTCTGGCTGCAGGAGGTTATGTCACATCGGCAGCCGTTTATATTTTTGGAATGAAACGCTATCACTCTGCAGTGCGTCCCGCCATACTGACCGGGTTTCTGGGATATGCGATGGTGGTGCTGGCGCTGAACTATGATGTGGGCCGGCCGTGGCGGCTTCCCTATCCGTTTGTCGTGCAGCAGGGGACTACATCCCTGCTTTTTGAGGTAGGCGCTTGCGTTGCCTTATATCTGACAGTGCTGTTTATCGAATTTACTCCGGCGGCCCTGGAATGGCTGGGGCTGAAAAGAGCTCGCAATCTCGTGACACGGCTGACCATATTGCTGACGATATTCGGGGTGGTGCTCTCTACCCTCCATCAGTCTTCGCTGGGGGCTTTGTATCTGATTGCCCCGTCCAAGCTGCATCCGCTCTGGTATTCTTCCTACCTTCCGGTATATTTTTTTGTTTCCAGTATCGTTGCCGGTTTGTCTATGGTACTTTTCGAGAGCACCCTTGCCCATCATTATTTCGGCGATAAAATGGATGAAAAGCACCTCAGGGAAAATACCGATGTGACGCTGGGTTTTGCAAAAGCGGCCTCACTGACGCTGGCCGGATATTTTACCATAAAGGTCATCGGGATTGCGATGGATAACAACTGGCGCTATCTGGCGACGGGATATGGCCTGTGGTTTCTGGTGGAGCTGTTGGGGTTTGTGGCGCTTCCCTGTTTTTTGTATGCCGTCGGCGTCCGGGATAAAAATATCCGTCTGATCCGCTGGACAGCGGTTCTGACGGTGCTGGGAATTATATTGAACCGGCTGAATGTCTCTCTGATCGCATTCAACTGGCGGCTTCCTTCCAGCGAGCGGTATTTCCCAAGCTGGATGGAAATCATGATATCCGTGTTTGTGGTGACAATCGGCATTCTGGTGTATCGCTTTGTCGTGACGCGTATGCCGGTGCTGTATGAACACACGGATTATCCGTCATCACATTAAGGAACACAAGGCATGGAAAACGGATTCTATACACTTCAGGAGTTTATGACATTTACCAAAGGGGTTACCTATGTAATCATGGTGATATCCCTGTTTGTCATCACGGGTTTCTGGCTGTTTCTTACAGGGCGGGATGAAGACTCTCAGCCGAATGAACCAGGCGGTACCGAACACCATCATCAAGGAGGCGGTCATGTATGATCTGGTTACCGGCCCCTTGGCGTGGCTGGCGTTTTCCGTTTTTTTTATCGGTATTTGCGTTCGGGTGATATGGTATATCCGGGGACTGGACTGGAAGCTGGACAGAGTGACTTATACGGTGAATGTGTCTTATGGTATTCGGGGCGCTTTAAGGTCGATATTCTTCTGGCTGTTTCCGTTCGGCACCCGCAGTTGGCGCAACAATCCGTTTCTGACGCTGCTGGTGTTTGCCTTTCATATCGGAATCCTGGTGACGCCGGTGTTTCTGCTGGCGCATAATGTGCTGCTGATGGAACGCTGGGGCTTTCGATTCTGGTCCATGCCCGAAGGCGCTTCCGATTTTCTGACGATTCTGGTGCTTGTCTCTGCTGTTTTTCTGGTGCTTCGCCGTATTGCGCTTCCGGAAGTCCGCATTATTACCACAGCTTACGATTACCTTCTGTTGTTGATCGCTGTCATGCCTTTTGTTACCGGTCTGGCTGCGCATTACCAGTGGGGCAGTTACGATTCCTGGCTGATATGGCATATCCTTTCCGGCGAGGTCATGCTGGTAGCGATTCCTTTCACCAAGCTGTCCCATTTTGTCGGTTTCTTCCTGTCGCGCGCTCAGCTGGGTATGGATTTTGGCGTCAAGCGGGGAGGAATGAAAGGCAGGGGGCTGGTCTGGTGATTTTTGAATTAACGTACACGATGGAATGATGAATATGCCTGAAGGAACACTCTGTAACAAATTGCCGATCAATACCAAGGAAGAGCTTCTGACGCTTCTGGCGGATAAAAGCGGCAAAAAATATTATGAGGAAATGAATAGCCTCGAAGTGAATGTGCCGGCGCTCAAAGCGCTTCTGGATAAAACCTGCAAGTCCCGGACACGAACCTGGCTCGAAATTTGTTCACACTGCGGAATGTGTGCGGACAGTTGCTTTTTTTATCTCGCCAACCATAAGGATCCCAGGCAGGTGCCGTCTTACAAGATTCAGACTACATTGGGAGAAATGGTTCGGAAGAACGGAAATGTCGATAATGCCTTCATGCAGATGGTGATGGATACCGCCTGGGGGAAATGCACCTGCTGTAACCGTTGCGGCATGTATTGTCCATTCGGGATCGATATGGGGGTGATGTTCAGCTATTTACGGGGGATATGCTTTTCACAAGGATTCGTACCCTGGGAAATGAAGATCGGTTCAGGGATGCACCGGGTTTACCGGGCGCAGATGGACGTGACATCTGAAGATTGGGTGGATACCTGTGAGTGGATGGCGGAGGAAAATGAGGAAGACTGGCCGGGTCTTCAAATTCCGGTAGATAAGGAAAATGCGGATATCATCTATACAGTTAATGCCAGAGAACCCAAGCATTATCCGGAAGATGTGGCGCATGCCGCTATTTTGTTCCATCTGGCCGGAGAAAACTGGACGGTTCCCAGCCAGGGGTGGGAAGAAACCAGCCTGGCCATGTTTGCCGGAGACTGGGAGGGGTGCCGTCTGCAGGTGCAGGGGGTGTATGACGCCATGGAGCGGCTGAAACCCAAGCGGATGGTGGTGACCGAATGCGGTCATGCTTATCGGGCGACCGTTATCGAGGGGCCTTACTGGGCCGGATTGAAGAGCGGAAAGACACCGGTGCCCAGTTTCCATTACGTGGAGTGGGTGGCGGAAGCGCTCAGAACCGGCAAACTCAAGATTGATCCGTCCAAAAAAATCAAAGAACCGGTAACCTATCAGGATTCCTGCAACTACATCCGCAATGCGGGGCTGAAAGACTGCGCCCGCGAGATTATGAGTTACATCGCCGAAGATTTCCGGGAAATGCTTCCCAATAAAGAACATAACTTTTGCTGTGGCGGTGGCGGCGGATTGAACGGCATCGGGCGTTACCGGGAGCAGCGTAATATCGGACTCAAAGTGAAACGGGATCAGATACTGGCAACCGGCGCCAAACTGGTCATTACGCCCTGTCACAATTGTTGGGATGCGATTCGGGATATGGAAGAAGTATATCATATCGGTATCCGATGGTCTTTTCTAAAGCCGCTGCTGCTCCAAATGGTAGTGGTGCCGGATCATCTGAAGCCGGAAGAATGACGACTTCGTAAAAAGTCGTCAAAGAATAAAGGCAGCTGGCTTGTTGTCGGGATATTGCGAACATGAATACAGTGACGCTGACATCACAGGGAATCCTTCTGGCAGACGACAGACCGGTTGAGGGGCTGCCGCTCGCATGCCTGGGCGTGCAGGTGTGTCTGGCGGATGACTGCACCCTTCGCAGTTATTTTCGTCTGATTGAAACCTATCCGTTGTTGTCGGAGCTGAATCCATTTTTCGAGGCGTCTTTGGAGCAATATCGTCAAAGCCCTTCCAGTGGTTGCATGGAACCATCTCTGAGTCATTTGCTTCTGACAAAAACCGTCGAAATGATAGGTTTCCCCGGAAAACCGCGTGTTGAAATCTACCATTCCCTCTATGGCGTCCATGAGAAAGGACTTCTGGAAATCAAGGAGTTCCCGCTGGAGACGATTCTGGATATGCCGCTGAAGCTGGGCAAACTGAAACATATCGTTTTCGGCGACAAGGTGGATTTATTTGAGTTCGATACGGTGTTCACTCTCTTTGAAGTCATTGACGCCATTGTCTGGGAACTCAGTTTTCATGGAACATTATTGGCTTGTGAAATACGGAGGTGATCATGTTTGAAAAAATTCTGTTTGCGACCACCGGTACGCCGATCTGTGATAATGCTGCGCATGTGGCGTTTGATATCGCCAAAAAATACCATTCGAAAATCTATACATTTCATGTGCTGGGCCTGCCGTCCAGAGGCTTCAGCCAGTATGTGGTGGACGCCAGAACCGGCGAAGAGGAATGCTACGATCAGGATTATGTGTCGTGGGTGAGAGAAGAACTTCAAAATACATACGATAAATACCTGTCGGATTGCAAGGATTATGAAATTGAATCGGTAGCCGGCATTCCCCATACCGAAATCCTGCGAAAGGCGCGGCAGAAAAGCGTGGATCTGATCGTTATGGGGGCGCATTCGCGGCAGGAAGAAACCGGCGCTACCCGATACCGGGGAGCCGTGGGCACCAACATGCAGAAAGTGGCCAGGGGCGCCCGGTGCCCGGTGCTGATCGTCAGCAGGCCCTGCACCACCTGTTTGTGGTATTTTTCGAATATCGTGTTTGGTACGGATTTCAGCAAGTCTTCTTTTTCGGCGTTTCTGTTCGCGTATAAACTGGCCAGAGAAATCGGGAGTAAACTTTATATTTTTCATTCTCTTGATTTAAGCCATGTGCATGCCGGCAAGGTCATCTCTCAGGAAGATATCGAGGTGAAGATTCAGGAAGCCCGGCAAAAAATTGAAAAACTTTATGTTCCCCATATGGCGGATTACGATAATTACGAGATCGGTATCTGGGAAGGTATTCCCTATGTGGAAATATTGAAGTTCTCCAGAGCCAAAAACGCCGATCTGATTGTCATGGCCCATCACACCAAGGAAGTGGATGCGGATCAGGCCATTCTCGGAAGCACGGTGGAGCAGGTGGTGCTGCGGGCGTCCTGCCCGGTTGCCAGCGTCAACCATCCGGATAAGGTGTCGGGCTGATGCCATGAACAAAAAAAAAGTGTTGATCGTCGATGACGAACTGGATATGAGAATTTTCCTTTCAACGCTTCTTGAGACCAATGGGTATCAGCCGGTCACCACGCGGGACGGTTGCGACGGCGTGGCGAAGGCGCAGCAGGGAATGCCGGATCTGATACTGATGGATGTGATGATGCCGGGTGAGGGTGGGGTTCAGATGTACCGCAGGCTTAAGACAAATCCGGAACTTGCTTCCATTCCGGTGATCATGCTGTCGGCTGTCGCTGGAGATTGCTTTTCCCATTATCTGAATATGCTTAACGCCAGCCTTCCCATTCCAATTCCTCGGCCATCGGCTTATCTTGAAAAGCCGGTGGATCCAGACCGCTTGCTGTCCGTCGTGAAGTCTCTCGTCCCTCTGGTTTGAAATTCCGGCATAATGGGGTTGATAATCCGCCGGATTCCTGATAGAGGGGGTGGTATATTTGGATAGTGTGGTTCATTCTCTTTTCGATTTTATCCCCGATATATCCGGATTGACATGTATGGAAAAAAAGCTCCTTCTGGTGGATGATGAGGAAGGTATCCGTAAGGTACTGGATATATCACTATCAGATATGGGGTATGAAGTCCTGACGGCAGAAAATGGTGAAGAAGCTCTGTCTGTTTTCAGAGCGGAAAACCCGCCGATTGTCCTCACCGATATCAAAATGCCGGGAATAGACGGCATCAGCCTCCTTCAGAAAATCAAAAACGAAAGCCCTGAAACCGAAGTCATTATGATTACGGGACATGGGGATATGGAGTTGGCCATCAAAAGTCTGAAGCTTGAAGCGACGGATTTTGTTACCAAACCCATCCACAACGACATCCTTGAAATTGCCCTCAAACGTGCACACGAAAGAATTCTGATGCGTCGCCAGCTTCGAGCCTACACTGAAAATCTCGAACTGATGGTGCGTGAAAAATCCGAAAGACTGGTTGAGCTGGAAAGGCTGACAGCCATAGATCAGGCCATGGAAGGGCTGTCATTCGCCATGCGCGGCATTGCGGATGATCTGGGAGAGGACAGACTGCGTTATTTCAATGAAATGCCCTGTTTCGTTTCGGTGCATGACAGCAGGTTGAAAATACTGGCAGTCAACCATCTGTATCGCCAGCGTCTGGGCAATGCGGTAGGGTCGTCAAGCTGGAAAATTTACAGGGGGCAATCCGCATCCGCAGAACGGTGTCCTGTCGGCAGAACGTTTATTACGGGTTCAGGACAGCAGTCTCGAGAAATTGTCGAATTTCCGGACGGTTTCCAGTCGATGTTCATGGTGCATACCGCGCCGATCCGAAACAGCGATGGACGGCTGGATATGGTGCTTGAAATTTCCACAGACATCTCAGAGGTCAAGCGTCTTCAGGATGAGCTGGATACTACGCAGCAGCGGTATCAGCAACTTTTCGACGAGTCTCCCTGCTATGTGACGGTGCAGGATCGAGATTTCCGGATACTCGCCAGCAACAAACGCTTCCGGGAGGATTTCGGAGACGAGCTGTACGCCAGATGTTACCAGATATACAAGAACCGCTACGAACCCTGCTGCAATTGTCCGGTCATCAAGACGTTTGAAGATGGTTTGCCCCATCAGGCTGAAATGGTGGCGACGTCCAACTCCGGAGAACAGATTCATCTTCTGGTGGGAACCGCCGCACTGCGCAATACGTCAGGGGAGATTTTCCAGGTCATGGAACTGGCGACCAATATCACACAAATCCGCAAACTTCAGGATCATCTTTCTTCTCTGGGGCTGCTGCTGAGCTCCATGTCTCATACAGTTAAAGGAATGCTGACAGCACTGGATGGCGGCATCTATATGATTCAGTCCGGACTGGAAAAGAGCGATCCGGCGCGGATACAGGAGGGGATCACGTCCGCGCACCACACGACGGAGCAGATCCGTAATGCAGTGCTGGATATCCTGTATTATGCAAAGGAGCGTGAAATCAAACGGGAGGTGATCAGCGTTATGAGTCTGGTTTACGATGTCGTTCAGATCATCGAACCGAAGCTGAAGAATCTTCCGATTGTTTGGGCGTGTAATGTCGGATGCGCTGTCGGTAGTTTTGAAGTGGATCGCACCGCGCTGCGAAGCGCCATTGTGAATGTTCTGGAAAATGCCGTCGAAGCGTGTCTGGAAGACTCCAAAAAATCAGCGCACCATGTGGGATTTGGGGTTAAAATTGACAATGACCATGTGGTCTTTGAAATCAGTGATGACGGTGTCGGTATGGATGCTGAAACGCAGGATCGTTTGTTTACGCTGTTTTTTTCTTCCAAGGGGCAGAAAGGAACCGGTTTAGGTCTTTTCATTGCCCAGAAAGTCATTCAGAAGCATCAGGGAACCATTACGATAAATTCTCAACCCGGCGTGGGAACGACTTTCAGCATCCATATTCCGATGACGCAATGATGGTGTCGGTAGAAAATGTGTGCTGACAAAGAGAGGTTGCACGATGAATACTGAAGAGTGGGACTGGGAAACCAGTGAAAAATGTGTGGCGTTCAAAGATTGGCATCAGCAGTTTGAATGGGTGGAGGAACCATATGTCAGTCCTGACGGCGAAATTATTGCGGCCATTGTTAACGTGGGGGAAGGTGAATTCAGTATCTGTGCGAACGGCAATATCCAGGAATCTTCTTTTGAAAAAATATGGAGGCTGCGGTTTACTCCGGATGGCCGCCTGACTGCGCTGGCATCGGATGCCGGAGAATGGACGGTTACAGTCGATGGCGCTGCCTGGGAAAACAGGTTTTCATATGTCTGGAACCCCCTGTTCAGTGATGATGGACACAGCATTGCCGTATCGTTTCAGCAGGACGGACAATATGGCATGGCGCTGAACGATGTTCCCTGGGAGCAGACCTATATGAATCTGACAGATGCCTTCCTGAGCGCGGATGGTCAGCACACTGCGGCGTCCGTGCAGATGATCGCCGCCGGAGAAAGCGAAATCCACAAATTTCAGGCGGGCACCATCTCCGCGGCGGTCAACGGCAAGGCGTGGGACAGGAATTTCGTAAATGTCTGGGGAAAAGCTGTCAGTCACGACGGTGCAAGGGTGGCCGCAGAGGTGCGGCTGACCCTGTATGATTATACGATCGCCGTGAATGGCGTGCCGTGGGAGAAAACATACAGCAGCGTCTGGGAGCCGGTATTCAATCCGCTCAGCGGGAAATTTATCGCGCCGGTGCGTCAGGACGGAAAATGGATGCTGGTGGAAGAGGGGCAGCTTTTGTGGCGCAAGCCTTTCCATCAGTTGTGGCATCCGCAGTTCAGCCCGGATGGAAAAAACCTGGCTGCTATTGTGGCTACTGAATTCGGTAAATGGAGCGTAGCGATCAACGGACAGGCGTGGAATATCCGTATTGGAGAGTTAATCACCGATATGGTTTTCAGTCCGGATGGCCGAAAAGTCGCCGTTGTGGTTAAGGATAACGAACGGTGGGGCATCGCGGTGCAGGATTCGGTCTGGAAAAATACATTCGATATGGTATGGAAGCCGGTTTTCAGCCCGGATAATACTCATATAGCGGCCAAAGTGGAAAAAGACGGTAAATACACGATCGTTATGGATGACCGAATCTGGCCGCATACCTGCGATGCCGCCTGGGATCCGGTATTCCATCCGGAAGGGGAGCTCCTTCTTTTCAGAACGATTGAAGATGGCGTCTATCGCCGTCGGGTCATCCCCATCCGCGGGATATGGGGGTAGCACACACAAGGAGAAAAGGCCATGGATGCACTGTATCGGTTTTTAAGCGGCCCCCTGGCGTGGGTGTCCTTTGTCGTTTTTATCGCGGGCAGTCTGTATCGTCTGCTAAGTATGGGATTTCTGGTACGGCGGAAGGAAAAATTTATTTTTTCGGTGATGAGCTGGAAATACAGTTTCAGATCCATTTTTCACTGGATAACGCCGTTCGCTTCGGTCAATATGCGCCGGCATCCGGTGATGACGATAACGACATTTGCGTTTCATATCTGTCTGTTTCTGACGCCGATTTTTCTTCTGGCGCATGGTGTTCTCTGGGATGATGCCTTCAACATTCACCTGTGGGCATTACCGAATGGGCTGGCCGATATCATGACACTGGTGGTAATAGCCGGCGGCGTTTTTTTTCTGTGCCGTCGTATGAAACTTGCGGAAGTCCGCTATTTGACCACCCTGTCGGACTATCTGCTGCTGATAATGGTGGCGGCGCCGTTTCTGACAGGGTTTATTGCGTATCACCAGTGGATCGATTACCGGTTTTTCATGACGCTGCATGTGCTGACCGGTGAGATCATGTTGATGGCCATTCCGTTCACCCGTCTGAGCCACATGCTGTTTGCGCCGTTTACCAGGGCTTACATGGGGTCTGAATTCGGAAGCGTCCGACATGCGCGGGATTGGTAACTTGCAGAAACATAAGGAAAGAGGGGTGATGTGAAATGGATAATATGGCGGCAAAGCCGGATGAGACCATTTTGGATGAAGGCATCGAAAAGGGCGCTGCTCTCCTGACCGATGAGCGGATCGAGAAAACCATCCTTCGGGTTTTAAACACTGAAGGCGGCGCCAGAATCAAGGTATATGTGGATACCTGTGTTCATTGCGGACTATGTGCGGAAGCCTGCCATTATTATCTGTCTCACGACAATGACCCCCGGTTTTCGCCTGCCGGCAAAGTCAGGCAGACTCTTGGAGAAATGATCGCCCGCAAGGGAAAAGTTGACCGGGAATTTATGAAGAAGGCTGCGGAAATTGCAGCCACCCAGTGCAACTTGTGTAAGCGCTGCGCCATGTACTGTCCCTTTGGCATTGATGTAGCGTATCTGATGAGCGTGGTCAGGCGCATTACGCATCTTCTGGGCATGACGCCCCAGTATATTCAGGCCACGGCGCACAGCCATTCCGTCTCCATGAATCAGATGTGGGTCCGGGAAGATGAATGGCCGGATACGCTTCAGTGGCAGGAAGAAGAAGCGCGTTCAGAAATGCCGAAACTGCGCATTCCGCTCGAAAAGGAAGGTGCGGACATCATGTATTCGGTCATTGGTCCGGAGCCGAAATTTCAGGCGCAGCTTTTATATCAGGCCGCGATACTGATGAACGCCGCCGGCGTCAACTGGACGATGCCAGCAACACCCGGTTGGGATAACAGTGATATGGCCATGTTTACCGGCGACAGTGAACTGATGGGCCGGATCAAACGCCAGCATTTTGAAACAGCCGCCCGGCTGAAGGTCAAAAAAATCGTCATGGGAGAGTGCGGCCATGCCTTTCGGTCTGTGTATGATACGGGCAACCGGTGGCTGGGTTGGAAAATTCCGCCGATTCCGATTGTTCACGCCATTGAGTTCTATTATGACCTGATCAAAGAAGGTCGGATCAAGATCGCACAGAAATACGCCGAGCCGGTGACGCTTCATGACCCCTGCAATGTGGTGCGCGGGGGCGGGCTTCACGAAAAAGCCCGGTATGTGATTCGGGCCATCTGCGACAACCTGATCGAGATGCACCCCAACCGGGAACACAATTACTGCTGCTGCGCCGGCGGCGGTGTGATCAACTGCGGCCCGCCTTATAAAATGGCGCGTATCAACGGGAATCGGGTCAAAGCCGAACAGCTCTTTGCTGTCAAGGCGCGGGGCGCCAGAACCCTGATTGCACCCTGTCATAATTGTCACAGCGGTCTTGAAGACATCAACCATTATTACGGTCTGGAGATGAATGTCAAATTTATCGGAGACATTTTGTATCAGGTCATGGAAAAACCGGAATAAATGAAAGGAGAGATCAGGATGAAAAAACGCCGCTGCTTTTATCTGACGGCTGTGGTTGTCATGACGCTGATGTCGATCTGCTGCTGGCGTCTTCCTGTCGCCGCCCAGGAAAATATGACGTCCGTGGATAACGGCGACTTCGGCAGACCTGAAAGAACCCCTTCCATATTCCGGCATGATGCGCATAACGAAAAAGCGAAGATAGATGCCTGCAACACATGCCATCATGTGTATAAAGACGGTAAGCTCGTTGACAATGAATCTTCCGAGGACAGGCGCTGTGCGGATTGTCATGATTTAAAGGCGGTGGGCAAAACGCCTTCATTGAGAAGGGCGTTTCATCTCAGGTGTGTGGGATGCCATGAAAAAATCGGCCGGGGTCCTATCATGTGCGGTGAGTGTCATAAAAAATGACGACTTCGTAGAAAGCCCGCATGCTTGCCAGCGCTGCATCTTTCGTTGTTGCAGCGTAGGAAAAATACGCTTTACTCCCCAGAATTTGCGCACCTTGCCTGTGAACTTTCTACAAAGCCGTCTGAAAATATCCACATGGCAGCGCTTGCGCTGTATTTACCTTTTGAATTTGGGAAGTTATCCTGTGACTGTATGAATTATGAATAATGATGCGATCCTGCTGGAGGTAAGTCGCCTGGTAACGGCGTTTGAAACGGAAACCGGAAGTGTGAGGGCCGTCGATGATGTCAGCTTCCAGGTACATGAGGGCGAAACATTGGGGATTGTCGGGGAATCCGGATGCGGAAAGAGTGTAACCGCACTTTCCATCATGAGGCTTTTACCTAAACCGGCGGGAAAAATCCTGGAAGGTGGTGTCTATTTCAGGGGAACCGATTTGACCCGTTTGGCGGCTGAAGAAATGCGCGCTTTTCGCGGGCGGCATATCGCCATGATCTTTCAGGAACCCATGACAGCGTTGAATCCAGTTCATCGGATTGGAAAACAGATTGGAGAGGTGTTCAAACTTCACCAGAACAGGCTTTCCGACGCGGATATTCAACATAACATCATTGAAATGCTGAATAAGGTCGGCATTCCGGATCCGGAGCGCCGTCTGATCGAGTATCCGCACCAGCTTTCCGGAGGCATGCGCCAGCGGGTCATGATTGCCATGGCGCTGGCGCTTCGGCCTGATATCCTGATCGCCGATGAACCCACTACGGCGCTGGATGTGACCATTCAGGCCCAGATTCTGGATCTCATGAAAACGCTTCAACAGGAAAACGCAATGGCAATGATATTTATCACGCATGATCTTGGCGTGATTGCGGATATCTGTGACGAAGTGGTGGTGATGTATGCAGGAACGGTTGTCGAATCTGCGCCGGTTCGTGAGCTTTTTGCCCATCCGGAGCACCCCTATACACGCGGGCTCCTGGAATCCATTCCCCGGCTGGAAACTCTCCGAAAATCCAGATTGTCCGTTATTCCCGGTATGGTGCCGCCTCTGGATGCGCTGCCGTCCGGGTGCAGGTTTAGAAATCGCTGCCCCCTGTCGCGACCTCTTTGCGAAACCGTCTCTCCGGAACTGAAAATCGCGGGAGACCGCCATCAGGTCAGGTGCCATCTGACCCCATTGACACAACATCATCACATTTCTACGAGGCCATCATGTTTGAACTGACTACAGAATATATTCAGAAGGACATTGCTGATTCTTCGCAGATCTTTCAGCGCGGGGTTCGTTTATATCAGGAGGGGGTGTATAACTGCATCGAGATGGACGAAGTTCACAGCGCTTTTGTCTATGAAATTGACGCTAATTTCGGTGATTATACCACCCGTGTTCGTTTACTGACGGATGGCGTGCAGACAGCCTGTGATTGCCCTTATCCCGGAAAGGGCTGCAAACACACGGTGGGTGTGCTGCTGGATGTGATGCATCGACAGAATCTCAAAAAATCCACGCAGGTGCAGTCTTTGGCGTCAGTGGCAACTGTGGACGATTTTTTAACTCCGGATGAAATCCGGGCTCAGGCAATTTCAGACCGGCGGCAGAAAGCGCGGAAAGAGCCTTTCACCGCCCTGATGGGGGATATGCTGAAAGGCGAACACATCGTTGAAACGCCCCGAAAACGTCGCTATCGCGTCACCCTGCATGACCCTCACACAGGCGCAGGACACTGTTCCTGTCCGGACTTTCTCACGAACTGCCTTGGAACCTGCAAGCATTTGGTTTATCTTGCTGAAACCATTAAAAAAGACCGCACGATGTCTGCGCGTCTAAGCCAGGAACGCTTTCCGGCGGGGCTGCGCCGGTGATTCAGGTGGATCGGGAGCGGAGTGAAATTACTCTGAAATTTCGATTGCCGTCATTGAGATAACCTTCAGAAAATCGGCCCTGGCATTTTATCTGTATTGCCGATCGAAGGTAGCGCGTTACAACGATATTCTGATAGAAGGAGGGGCGTAATGTCAAAAAAGATTCTGGTAATAGACGATGATCCGATCATAGTGAAATATCTGGTGACATTGTTTGCAGACAATGGTTATGAGACATGCAGTGCATCGGATGGCGCAGTGGCGCTGGATGTCGTAAATGCTGAACGTCCCGATCTCATCACCCTGGATCTGGAAATGCCCCATGAATGGGGGCCTCGCTTTTATCGCAAATTAACCAAGGATGACTCCCTGAAAAAGATACCGGTCATTGTCATCAGCGGACTTTCCGGAGAGCATGCGATAAAAGATGCTGTAGCCTTTATCAAAAAGCCATTTGACCCGGACAAGCTGCTGGGAATCGTAAAAAAGAGCATCGGATGAACAGGAGCATCCACATTCCGTGCTTATTCCAGTTCGCGTCCAAACGGATACCTTTGTCAGCTTTGTGCTGCGATTCGACGTACTGAAGTACAGTCTCATCCGGTCGTTGTCAAGAAAGATGTCGCATTTTTGCTATCTAAAAATGTCCAAGCTTCATTCATCATTTTCACGATCAGCGCTTTGAACCCGCACAAAAGATTATTTGCTCCGACGAGCTAATATGGCCCATTCTCGCAAATAATCTTTTGAGCTAGCGACCAGTATCCGTTTGCTTTAAATCTCATTATTTTCTCATCCGGTTTTTCTGATCTTTTGATCTGATTTCGTCGGATTTAA
>LKPX01000066.1 GCA_001443525.1 Desulfobacteraceae bacterium RAAP-1
GTCAGCTTCGCTGTGCCGCGATTCGACGTACTGAATGTACAGTCTCATCGCTGCTCGCTTGCTTTCGCGGTCTCAGTCCGAATGCTTGCTGGAATATCATTTTGAAAGCAAAATGGAATGACAAAGAGACAGACACGAGACCTATGAGAGCTTTTCTGATAGCCACTCAGGAGTGGCGGGAAAAACATCCCGGGAAAAAAGAGCAGTCGCCTCCATTGTTGCCGCTGGTGGACCGGCCGTTTGTGCAGCATGTCGTCGAGTATCTGACGCGTCTGGGAGTCACCCGGATTGATATCGCCGTCTGTGCATGCCCGGAAGTCTATTCGGATCTGCTGGGGGACGGTTCCAGATGGGGTATTTGCTGCCGGTGTCATCTGGTCAAGGATCCGGACAGACCGTATCATCTGCTGCATCTTCTTGGCATTCCGGAAACAGATACCATATTGATGGCGCACGCCAACCGCCTGCCTCGGCTGCCGCTGCCCTTTCTCGAAAAGAATACAATTTGTCCGCTTTTGTATGATCGGGTATCCAATGATGATTCCCTATCCGGAACCGTCTGGACAGGATGGGGATGGATTCCCGCTCTGTACTTCAGGAACATTCCTCCGGATGCCGGCGAAGCAGAACTTTATGCGGTGTTGGCATCCGATTCACAGTGTTGGCATATAGCGATTTCCGCACTTTTAAGCGTTCAGTCTTATACGGATGTGATGAATGCACATATGTCCGTGATTGCCGGAAAAGCACCGGAACTGCTGCTGACCGGAAGGGAAATTGAACCGGGTATCTGGATTTCCAGAAACGTGCGGCTGCATCCGTATGCCCGGATTGTGCCACCGGTTTATATCGGAGAAAATTGTAATATTTCTGAAAAAGTCATTTTGGGGCCAGAAACGGTTGTCTGTGACAACTGCATCATTGACAGAGGTTCTGTCATCCGGTCGTCCGTGATTTTTAAAGGCAGTTATGTCGGTGAATATCTGGATATTACGGACGCCATCGTGGACAGAAACCGGCTGATTAATGTCCGTCTGGGTGCGGAAACAGTGGTTCGCGATGATTTCATTCTGAGCCGGGTCACCCGCTCCACCGGGCTGAGCTGGTGGCGCAGAGGGCTTTCCCGCGCTGTCGCCACGCTTATCCTGCTGATAACCTGGCCTGTCATACTTCTGACTGCGGTGTATCTGAAACTGATCCGCTCAGGGCCGGTGCTAACCAGGAAAAAGGTGTTGCGACTTCCTTCCGAGCCTGAAGAGGATTTTTGGGAAACGTTTACACTTTATAATTTTCTTCCACCGCCTGTGGCCGCTGATGTTCATGGAGCATTGTCATCCGCGGCACTGTCACAGGCGTCGGCGACATGGCGCGATTTTTTTCTGAGATTTCTGCCGGAACTGGTTAATGTGGTCCAAGGGAAGCTTTTTTTTACCGGTGTAAAGCCGTTGGGGATGGATGTGGTCAGATCTATGCCTCATGACTGGCAATTGCTTTATCTCAAGGCAAAACCAGGTATTGTCAGCGAAGTCATGGTGAATTTCGGTTCATCGCCCAGTCCGGATGAATGTTACTCCGCGGAAGCGTTTTATTCGGTGTCTTCCGGTTTTTTTTATGATATCAGGCTGCTGCTGAAATATTTCGCCCAGGTTGCAGGCATTTTTCCCAGACCGTAGTCATGGGTTAGAAATCAGGAGGCAGGAGGAAAAGCGGTCACTTGCTGATTTTTATGTATGAGGGTGACGAAATCGCGTCATGAGGGAGTTGTTGTATGAATACAGCGCCAATAGCACATGGCGGCAGCATCGTCAATCTGATGGCGGATGATGAACGGGCGAGTGAGCTGAAGCGCTTTTCCAGGGATTTGGGCAGCATAACGCTGTCAGCCGCCGCAGCTTATGATTTGGAACTCCTGATGAACGGCGCGTTTTCGCCTTTGACAGGATTTATGGGGCGAGACGATTACGATGTCGTTTTAAGCCGAATGCGCCTTCAAAATGACTGCTTGTGGCCGCTTCCGGTGTGCCTGCCCATCAGTGCTATCCAGGCGCAGCAGATTGAACCCGGTCAGTCCCTGGCGCTCAGAGATGTCGAAGGGTTCATGCTGGCGGTGCTGCATGTTTGGGACATATGGCCTATCGACAAGAAAAGGGAAGCGCAGCAGATATTTTGCTCCCGGGATGTCCGGCATCCGGGCGTGCGGCGATTGTTGGAATCCGATGCCGATTATTATGTAGGGGGTCCCGTTGAAGGCATTCAGCTTCCGCTGCATGCAGCATTCAAGAGTCTTCGGAATACGCCGATGGAAATGCGTCAGCGGTTTAAAAAATTGGGCTGGCGCAGGATTGTCGGATATCAGCCGCAAGGTCCCATGCACCGGGCAGAATTTGAAATGACATTGCGGGTGATGGCTCAAACCAAAGCCTGTCTGCTTCTGCATCCTGTGATTACCACAGCCATGCCGGGAGATATTGATAACCATACCCGAATTCACTGCTATCTGGCCGCAGGGAAGAATTATCCGGCCAATATGATGCAGTTGAACCTCATGCCGTTTGCCATGAGAATGGCCGGCCCCCGGGAAGCGCTGCTTCAGGCCATTATCCAGAAAAATTATGGATGTACACATGTTATCGTGGAGCCAGACCATGCCAGCCCCAAGCCAGATGCTGATGGGCTGCCGTTTTACAGGAAAGAAGCTGCAGCGGAGATGGTGGCTTCATTGTGTCATGAACTGGGAATCGAAATCGTTGCCTGTGAAGAAATGCAGTATGTCGTGGAGGAGGATGTCTATCTGCCTGCCAGTGAAGTTCCGACCGGCGTTCGGACGCGTCATATCAACAATGACGAGTTCCACAGCAAGCTTAGAAACAGCCGAAAGATACCGGAATGGTTTACATTCCCTGAAGTCATCGACGTCATCCAGCAAGCGTATCCTCCCCGCCATAAGCAGGGATTCACTCTTTTTTTCACAGGGCTTTCCGGAGCTGGTAAATCCACTATCGCCCGCATTCTTTACGCCCGGTTGCTGGAAATGCGCAGCAGACCCGTCACACTTCTGGATGGGGATATCGTCCGCCGGAATCTGTCCAGCGAACTGGGATTTTCAAAAGAACACCGGGACCTGAATGTCAAACGGATTGGTTTTGTGGCCAGTGAAATTACCAAAAACCGGGGGATTGCCATTTGTGCGCCCATCGCACCTTATAGTTCAACCCGAAAATACATCCGCAGGATTATTGAACAATATGGCGGTTTCATCGAAATTTATGTGGCAACACCGCTGGCCGTCTGTGAAAGCCGCGACCGAAAGGGTTTATACGCCAAAGCCCGCGCCGGACTTATCCGCGAGTTTACCGGTGTCAGCGACCCGTATGAAGCTCCGGAAGCACCGGAAGTCTGTATCGACACCACGGACATGACGCCGGATGAGGCCGTTCAGGAAGTGCTGCTGTACATGGAGCGGTCAGGATATATGCGATAAGCCATTCCGACTCAAGGCATACATCACCTGCAGGAAACCAGCCCATATTTTCGTTCCGGGCTTTCTTTTTCTACATGCACCCAATATCCGCCATCGGACGATTGGATCACGATGACGCCATAATCGCGCAGTCCGTTATCAGCCGCGAATTTTCCGGCGGTTTTCCAGACCGTATTCAAATCCGTTATATGCACGCCGCTGCATTTTTCCAGTTTCTGCCGTGCATCGCTTTGCAGCCTCATGATATGGACGTGAAGCTGATCTTGCGTGCGCATGCCCGAAGGGTTGACAACAAGACATATCTGCGAAAGATCGTGAATACGTCCGGCTGCGACATTCCAGGCAAAATTCCATATGCTGTCGGGGCGGTTCGGATCCTCGACGCCCGTGACGCGCGTTCTGGGAAGAACAAGCCCATGCACAAATCCTTCCGGGCAGTTGCACATTTTTATATCCCGAATCGCCGCATAATCGGCGGTTTCCGCCCAGAGCTCACTGGTGTTTTCGCAGCGTTTATCCGCGCCGCAGGATGAGGTGACCAGCGGCCACCGGCAAAGCGTACAGTAGTTCGGGATCGTTGGATCGAGACAACCTGAAACGATTTCCCAAAGGACATTTCTTGATGCCGCCGAAGCGATGCCGGCGATACATAATGTTCCTGCGATGAATACCGCAACTATCAGGCGACGCACGTATGGTCGTTTAGAGAATGATGACATTATGGCCTCTCCTGTTTTTGATGAAGCGACCTTTCAGTCGTGATTACCGGTGGCGTGATTGCCGGCATTCACAGCGGCCTTGATGATGCAGTATGTCATGCCGACGCCAAGAATACCCAGTGCATACCACAGCCCACCCATGAATACCATGTGCGGCATGTCCCATATCCACTCAAAATTAAACGGAAACATTGGTTACCTCCAGCAGTTGCTCAGTCAATGGGATTCAGTTCCGGTTCCTGGGGAAAAATCGGCAGATATCGGTAAGATATCGCGATCAGTATCACCCCATAGGCCACCGGCAGAATCGTGGTGGCTACTTCCTGCCAGCTTGGATAGTAGAGCGCCCACTTGTCGAATGTCATGACCGGCGCCGCCATGACCTGAAGCACCATGACCCAGCGGTTGACACAGACGCCTATCACTGCCAGCACAAATGCCGTGGTTCTGGCCGCAGGGCTTTTTCGCCCTTTGTCCGTGATCAAAATGGCTGCGGGGATAATGCCGCCGATGACGATTTCGAGTATCAGAATCCACACGCCATAAAATGCGTTATGGCTGTAAAAATCCATCAGGGTAAACCCCTTTGAGGGTGCGGTCACGTTGGCCCAGTAAAGCGTGTCCACGATTTTGGCGATAATGTAGGTAGCCATCATCCACCCCGATATTTTTGCCAGAAGCTCTACGACGTTGTCCTTAACCAGTTTTTTACCGGTAACAGCTTCGGTGATTCTGGTGATGAGAAGGGTAAAACACGGGCCGTAGGCTGCCGCAGACCAGGTGAAGAGGAAAAATGTCCAAGGCCAGATAAAAAAACCTTCCCGGAAGGAAAATGGCCGTCCGAACAAGACGCCCGCCACCCCCCCGAGTGACCCTTGATGGAAAAATGACAGAAATGCGCCGGTAGCCGCAAACACGGCCATAATATCGTGCATGTTATGGCCGAGATGGTGAAGAAACGGCACCCGGTCAATACCTCGGTTTTCAAGAATAAGCGGGATATATTCAATGGTCAGCACGCCGAAATAACACGAGAGGCAGAATGCAACTTCAGTCAGCATGGAATGAACGTTGGCGTGCCAGAAAATAAACCAGCCTCTCAGCGGCTGCCCAATATCGATGGCCAGGATCAGCAAAGCGGAACTGTAGCATATAAACCCGATCAGCACGGCGTAATTGACGATATTCTTCAATTCGTCCTTTCCGATGATATACCGGAGGAAGCCCGTGAAAAATGCGCCGCCGCCCAGGGCGATGACTGCCAGATCCGCCCATATCCACAAGGCAAATCCGTAGTTGTTATTCATATTGGTCTGATTGAGGCCCTTGAACCAGCACAGCAGCATGGCATAAACGCCCCATAGGAGAACAGCGCCCGCTACAGCCAGCACTACCAGAAATTTGCCAGGAGCACACCGCCTGACGCCATTGGGTATGAACGCGGAATCCATAACTTTTGCCCTCGTTGTTGATCTTGTATAGTATCGAAAACCCGTCCGGTTTTATCCGGACAACGTCATATGGTCAGCCGATTTTAGCAGGGCCTTCGTTTTTGAGATAATTATCCCCCGCACGTCGGACCCATTCCCGGCTGGATAAATAATAGATTTTGGGATTGGTGCCCAGCCGTTCCAGAAGCCGGAAAGCATTCGGCTGCTTTTTGAGCTTATACACGGCATGCGCCGGATTGTTCAAGTCTCCGAAGGTGATGGCTCCGGCAGGACATGCCTGGGTGCAGGCCGTCTGATAATCGCTTTCCTCGATGTCTGTCTTGCCTTCCATAAACGCCCGGTCTTTAGCCGCCTGATATCGCTGAATGCAGAAGCTGCATTTTTCGACAACCCCGCGCATTCGCACCGACACATCCGGATTCAGATATTGTTCCATGCCATCGGGCCAGACCGGATCGTACCAGTTGAAATACCGGGCGTGATACGGACATGCGGCCATGCAGTAACGACATCCGAAACACCGGGTGTATATCTGGCTGACAATGCCGGTCTGCATATCATAGTCGGTAGCTGTCGCCGGGCATACCGATACGCAGGGCGAATGTCCGTCATGGCCTTCGCAGTGCTGGCAGGGCCTGGGCAGATAACAGATATCTGTTTCCGGATACGGCTTGCCATTGCTCAGTTTATAGACGCGCATCCAGGTAATGCTTTTGAGCTTGTCGGACTCATCTTTCCGGAAAGGGACGTTGTTTTCGGCCATACATGCCACCATGCAGGACCCGCATCCGGTGCATACATCAAGATCGATGACCATCCCGAATTTTTTGGTGTTACCGTGATTTTCTTCAGCTTTCATCAGAACCTCATGCTATAGTTAGGCTTTGCTCAGTTTAGCCTTGATTCCCCAGGCTGCGTCCAGGCCGGAAAGCGGATCGGCGATCGGCCCTGTCAAACCATTTAAGTTTACCCCTTTGCCGGCAATGTAGGCGTCGTATGCCGTATGCCCAAGCCCTCTTGGAAGTGCTATAACGCCGGGCATAATGCCTTCTTCAAGGTGAATCAGAACGTTTGCCTGACCGCGGGGTGTCTGTAACAGCACGCGGTCATTTTCCGAAAGTCCCATGGACTGTGCTGTTTTGGGATTGATTTCGATCAGTCCGTCCTGATGCAGCAGGATGGTCTCTTCCAGAATTTTGGTGTCAAACGGCGGGTTGGCCGTATATCCGCTGGCCAACCGCATGGTATCGTAAGGAATCATGAGCAGGGGATACGAAGCGTCTCCTTCGATCTTGACGGGTGTAAATCCGGGACAAAATGCACTGGATGCAAACTCGAATTTTCCGGAGGGCGTCGTAAATGTGGTTTTCCCATCGGGAAATACAGCGCCTGTATTTATCCAGTAGCCGGTCTTTTGGAGCGATTCCATTTTGTCGCCCATCGCCTGTTTCAGACACGCTTCAAAATCCTTCCAGGGGAGGGCTTCCGCAACGCTGCCGCCGAGTCCTTTGGCTAAAAGTATCAAGGTATCTCCGGCATGCCGGGTATTGTGAAGCGGTTTGAAAACCGCTTTGGACAAGCTGATGACCGGCTTTGAAAATCCTGCGGGAAGCGGTGCATCTTCCTGACGTTCCAGATAGATGTGATTGGGCAGAATCAGGTCGGAATTTTGGGCGGTTTCATCCATAAACGAGGAAAAACTGACAACCAGCGGAATTTTATTGAAAGCCTCCTGAACCGATTTGGAATTGGACATCGTGTAAAGCGGATTGGCTTCCATCACCAGAAGTACATTCAGTGGATAGGGTTTTCCGGAAAGAACGGCGGGCGGCAGTTGGTTTAGACGGCTGTAAACATCGGATGGCGCGCCGTCCAGTCTTGGTTCCTTCACACCGCTGTCAGCAACTGCGTCCGGTGGAACGGCCGGCCACGCCTGGCAATCCGGCGTTGGCAGTGCATAAATACCACCCTTCTGGTTGATAGCACCCATCAGCATGTTTAATGCGTGAATGGACAGAGCTTCATCCATACTTCCCGGCAATTTTCCCTGCCCTCTTCCGAAAAGGGCGATCGGTGCCTTAGCTTTGGCGAATTCTCTGGCCAGCAGCGTGATGGCCGCCGGATCGAGCCCCGTAATTTCGGACACAGCCTTCGGGCTGAAATTATCCAGGACATGCTGTTTGAATCCCTTCTGAAGCTCGCCGCTCGCGTTGACGACACCTTCAAAACCCGATGTGTAGTTATCCACGAAATCTTTCCGATACAACGATTCTGTGATCAGTACATTCGCGATGCCGAGGGCCAGCGCTCCTTCCGATCCCGGGGTGATCGGGATCCATTGGTATGCCTTTGCCGCAGTGCGTGACAGACGAGGCTCGATCTGAATGACCCGTGCCTGAGTTTTGCGCCAGGCGGTGTTGGTTTTAAACATATGAACCGGAGAGCCCCAACCATCCAGCAGGCCGCAGCCGAAGCTGAGAATGAAATCGGTGTTTTCCAGATCGAGTCCGACCGTGGCATCGGGCGTTGCTCCGTTCATCATCTGAAGCGCCAGCCGGTAACTGTTGTCGATGGAAGGGGTATTAAAAAAATTGGGCGAACCATAGGCCGCCAGAAACCGTTTGAAAAGGCGGGAAAGTGTGTTGGGGCCACCGCCGGTGATGCCGGCAACAGTATGTGCCTGTCCGCCGGTTCTAAGTTCTTTCAGCTTGCCGGCAACTTCAGATATCGCCTGGTCCCAGGAGATGCTGACCCACTTGCCTTCGCCTCTCTTGCCGGAGCGTTTCAGCGGTGTCTTGATCCTATCCGGACTGTACAGAAGCTGAAGCCCGGCAAGGCCCAGTGCGCAAATGCCACCCTGATTCACCGGATGACCTTTCATGCCTTCGATTTTAACCCCGCGGTCATCCACTTTCCGGACGCTGATGCCACAACTGCCCGGGCAGAGCGTGCAGACAGAATTGACATAGGTGGATTCGCCTTTGGCGGGAACCGGTGTCCACGGCCAGTTCTGTGTCCAGATAGACACATCGTCCATCAATTTCCACGGCAGCGGTGAAAACGCCGTGCCCGCCGCAACGCCAATGCCCAGAGATAAAAAGCTTCTTCGGTCTATTTTCATGGAATCTTCCTCTTATTTATGGCAGACAAAACAGCCTTCCTTCTGCGTCTGAACACTGCCCATCACGGCTTTTTGCTTCTGATGGCATTCGGAACAATCGTCCATTTTCATCCGATCCCAGGTATGTTTCTTGAATCCAATGAGGCTTGCGCCTTCGACATCCCGGCTGTATCCTGAAATCCGGTTCTGTTCGTAAACCTTGAGGTGTTCGGAATCTCCGATGTTGCCATGGCAGGTGACACAATCCATTTTTGCGGCCTTGACATGCGCGGCATGGGAAAAAAAGACGCAGTCCGGCTGTCTGGCATATACCAGCCAGGGGACTTCTATCCCTTTTTTGACGTATTGCTCCACAAACTTGGCTTCTTCCGGGCTGTTCCCCTGTACGTCCTGATGGCAGTCGATACATTGCGCCAGCTTGGGTGTCCCGGAATAGGTGCCGTCATCCCGCAGGAAATGGCAGCTTTCGCATCCGTTGCTGACAAGCCCGGCATGAAGGCTGTGATTGAAATCGATTGGCTGTTGTTTTCGGGAATAGAGAAGCCTGGGAAAAACGACCCATCCAAAAACCAGACTTACAACAAGTCCGATACAGAAACATAAAACAATAATTCCTCTGGAGCTGCCGTCAGGCTTGTTTGTCGAGGATGCCTCGGCCGCTTTTCCTGAAACTGTCTGCGTTCTGTCGTCTGAGTTACTCATGGAAACCCCGTCACGCTGTGAGTGATAAAACGGATGGCTTTAAAAAAGGCCATCATTTACAAGGCTGTCTTTCAATATGCAAATGGCTTTGCAAATGACTGCACCAGGTTGATGAATGGCAACCGGTTCTGTATGCAAAGCCATTGATTAATGAGTGATATCTCTGCGGCAATTCCGGTTGGGGTCCGACAATGCCACAATCCAGAATTTTCTATCTGTCATCCCCGGATTTGTCAAGAAAAATTGACGGCTTCGTAAAAAGTCCGCATGCTGCGTTGCGCTGCGTCCTTCGTCATTGCAGCGTACGACAAGTACGCTTCATTCCTCAGGACTTGCACGCCTTGCCTGCGAACATTTTACAAAGCCGTCCGAAATCCGACTTTTTACGAGACCTTCAAAATTACTGGCCTATTGCGCCGTAACTGTGCAGGCCGGGCAGCAAATTGACGCCGAAATAGGTGAACAGCACCGCTGCGAAACCGGCGATGGAAAGATACGCAATGCGTTTGCCATGCCATCCGCGCGCCAGCCGTGCATGGAGGAGTGTGGCGTATATGAACCAGGTAATTAGTGACCAGGTCTCTTTGGGATCCCATCCCCAGTAGCGGCCCCAGGCGGAATTGGCCCATACCGAACCTGTAATGATGCCAACTGACAGAAACAAAAAGCCGAACATGACCATCTGGTGATTCAGTTCATCCAGAACAGCCACGTGGGGGAATTTATCCAGCAGGGAATGCCTGCCTTCCGTATCCTTATCCTTGAGCAGATACATGAAGCTGAGACCAAAAGAAATGGCAAACGCCGAATACCCGATGAAGCAGGTAATGACATGCGCAATCAGCCAATTGCTTTTAAGCGCAGGCAGCAGAGGCTGAATGCGGTCGTTGACGTTGGGGGACAGCGATGCATAGGCAATGGCCAGAAATGCAATCGGCATGGTAAAGGCGCCGATGATCCGGTTGCGGAATTTGTGTTCAATGACCAGATAAACAGCCGTAAGGGTTCCCGAAAAAAATATCAGGGATTCGTAAAGGTTGGATAGCGGCGCGTGGCCATATCCTAATTTGTAGGATTCCATCCAGCGCAGCGCGATGCCGGTGATATTTCCCATGAGTCCGGCAACCGCCACCCAGGTGGCCAGTCGTCCCGGCTCCGGTTTTTTAAATATCCAGGATACTACATACAAAAAGGCGGTGAATCCATATACAAAGGTTACGACGGACAAAATGCCGGAACTGTTCATGATGTTTCCTTTATCATAAAAATCGTTTGGGTGGATGATGCAGGGAAGCTATGCGTGTGCAGGCGGCGTCGGAGTTTGAAGAAGCCTTTCTGCAAGGCCATCCATCTTTTTCCGGATGGCGAATCTGTTTTTATTGGCGATGCCGTGAATCAGGATTTCGCAGGAGGCTTCGCCCGGATGAATCTCAATACACATTTGCTGGTGAGACATGAAAAATGCGATGATACATCCTGTGATCATCAGAAGAAATCCGGTATAGACAACCCATACCCCCGGATCTCGGGTAATCTGAAGCCCTGTGTAAAAGCGCTGTTCGGCTTCGGCGATACCGATGACGACATTTCCCTGACGCATTTTGTCAAACTTAGGGAAACGCAGCGGCAGTACAACTTCCACAGGCGTTCCCTTCGGGGGTGTCAGCATTCCGGTAAAAGCGCTGCCGATGGGGGTTCCCATATACCGGTAGTCCTGGTGAAACGCCGTTACCATAAACGTCCCCAGATTTTCAGGAATGTCGAGAGTCTGCCCCGGTTCGATTTTCTTCCGGTATTCCATACCGCTGGCGCGGCTTGTAAACGTCAATGTCAGATGCTGCGGCGGCAGGGTTCCGTAACTGGACTGAAAAAAATTGATTCCCCGGTACCGCAGTGGATCATTGACGAGGATGTCACGGGTCAGAACCGGTTTGCCCTGTTCCAGGATGGTCAATGTGGAGCGGTATTCACTGGGGGTTCCGGAATCGTAGTGCTGAACGGAGAATTTGTCGCAGCGCACCTGAAATCCCAGTGGTATTTGCTTGGTGGAGCCATTTAAAAGAACACTGGAAATCGTATCCCCTTCGGCGATATTGGCCGTACCATCAAACCCCCAAAAAGATCCGATCAGACCTCCTGCCAGCAGCAGAATAACGCTCAGATGCACCGCATACACGCCGATGCGCGTCCAGCGGCCGGTTTCTCCCCAGATACAGACGCCATCCGGGATTTTCTCTGTGTGGACGTTTCCAACATTTTTGGACAAAAGCTTGAGAGCATCCGTCTGAATTTGCTCAAAGGGCGTATTGACGGCAATCTGCTGATGATGGGGAGAATTATGAAATCGAGACAGGCGGAACACGGGTTTGACAGCGATCATTTTCCAGACGCCCGGAAGTCTGTCCATCGAACATACGACAATATTGACGGTCAGCAGCGTCAACAGAAACTGAAACCACCAGGAATGGTACATGTCGAACATTCCCAGCGTTGCCAGCAGACGATAGAGATTCAGACCGAATGTGTGAAAATAAGCGGCAGGATCCTGATTCTGAGGAATGACGGTGCCGACGACAGAGGTCGCCGCCAGCGTCAGAAGAAGCGCCACCGTCAATCGAACCGATGCAAAAAAGTCAAATATTTCAGATGATAATTTTCGAGATGCCATGAATTCTCCATCACGGACAGCGATTGCCGTGAAATACGTTGTGAAATGTCCGGGGATTTTAAAGCCGACGGTTTGCAGCTTATATCAAAATCCGTTCGGGGCTTCAACCGTTCATCAAAAATGACATACGGTCATTTGGCGGGTGGCGGCGCGCTCTTTGAATCCTGAGACGGTTTTTCCGGCAGAATCTGTATCACCGACAATTTCCGGTTGTTCAGATATTGAATCGCCAACTGGTGGATGTCTTCCGCGGATATCGCTGCATAATCCTTCTGGAAGTTACGGCACCAGTCTATCTGCTGCGGGTACCGGGAAGACCCTGCCATGACGGAATTCAGCCAGTAATCGTTGGTGCGCACCAGATCCTTGATGCCCGTAAGCATCGGATCCAGCGTGCGATGCAGTTCATCCGGAGATATGGTTTTTTCGGAAAGATCGGCGGCAATGGATTTGACCTCCTGGATAACTTTTTCGGCATCGCCCGGATTGACGGTGATAATCGTCTGGAATAAGCCGTATCCCGGATAGGCGCGGCTGGGCATATTGAAGGCAGCCGGCGAATACGCCGCTCCCAGTTTTACCCGAATATTGCGTCTGAGGCGATCTGAAAACACTTCGCCCAGGACTGAGAGCCTGCGGGTTCGCTGGATATTCCAGAAATCATTGGTCGGATAGGCCATCATCACCAGGGATTTGGGAATATGGGTATCTACCGGAAGGGTCAGATTAGCGCCATCCGGAAATTTCGGCGATACCGGTTTCGGCTGGGTGAAATCCGTTGACCGTTGCGGAAGATTTCCCATATAACGGGCAGCCAGATGAATCACGGCAGGGATGTCCATATCGCCGGCAATGGAAATTTCAAGAGCGCTGTGCTGAATGGCCGGAAGTATCCAGGACGTGACATCGTTTAAGGTCAGCTTCTTGTATTCATCATAGGTGGGAAGACCCAGGCGGGTATCGCCGCCTCCCCAGAAGCGCATGGCGCGCAGCATGGCGACGCCGTTGACGGAACGGGAAAGCTCTTGATACTGCTGGGCATATCGTTCCATGCAAAGGGTATAGGCTTCCGGGCGGAATCCGGGATCCACCATGTAGGCGTAGAGAAGCTGAAACATCAGTTCCAGTTCACTGGGAGTCGATGCGGCCTTCAGGGTAAACTGATTTTCACCGGCATTGAATCCGACTTCGGTATTTTTTCCGGCAAGCGCCCGATCCAGTTCTTCACGGGTCAGTTTACCCAGGCCGCTTTCTTGAATGATTTCAACGGTCAGGTGGTTCAGCCCCGGTTTATCCGCAGGCTCGGAAGCGCTTCCGGCGCCAAATGTCGCTTCGGCCACGATCTGGTTTTTCTTGAAATCGGTTTTTTTCAGGTTGAGATGAACGCCATTGGCGAATTCCACCCGAACGATTCCCAGGTCGGAGATATCATCCTGGCGGACGATTTTACCCGGCGTTTCCGGTACGGACAGATAGGGAAATGCGACGGCTTTGTATTCCACAGGCGCCGTGACCATGATCTTCTGGCTGTCCTGCCATGCGGACAGAATCTGCTGCTCCGGCGAGGCGCCGTCGGCGGCTTCCAGCCGAACATTGCCGGTCAGCTCGATCAGACGCTGATCGTGTTGGCCCCACAAGGCTTTCAGGGCGTTGTGAATATCATTGGCGGACAGCGACTGAATGAAAGGGTACAAAAGCTCTTTCTGCTGCTCCGGAGACTGCATCACCCGATCATTTTCGACAGCCGATATCAATTCGCCCGCCAGCGTCTGACTGTTGCGGGTCGCGGCTTTTGAGGCCGCATCGTCAAGCCATGCCAGATAGTCGGATTTGGTCCGCGCGACCTCTGTTTCGGAAAACCCGTATTCCAGGGCGCTCCTTAATTGCTGCTCCATTGCAGACAGAGAGGCTTTCCAGTTTTGGGGATCGCATTGCGCGGATATTTCCGTCATGTGAACCCCATCCACAAAACGTCCTGAATGAACGCCTGCGGCGGTAAAGGGCGTTCCCGGTTTTCTGAGCAAGGCGTCGAGGCGGTTTTGAATGATTTGATCCGCCAGAGCCCGTACGGTTTCTTCTTTCTGAAGCTGGATGGAATCCGGCCGGTGCTTTCTGGAATACATCATGCCGATATTGACGCTGGCGGCGCCGGATTCCGCTTCGTAGTGATAAAACGCCTTGACGCCGTGATTGTCAACGACCCCCATCCCCGGCGCCGGCACTTTTTTCGCTCTGGCGGACAAAGAACGGAAGTCGCGCTCGATCAGCATTTTTGCCGTCTCCGGTTTCATGTCGCCAACCACCACCAGCGTCATATTTTCGGGCCTGTACCAGGCATCGTAAAACTGCTTGATCTCTTTTTGGTCGGCATTCTGGACAATCTCTTTCTTGCCGATAGGAAAGCGTTTTGAAATCAGGGAATCCGGCAGAGCGAAGCGGATGGTGGAGACAAACGTTCGATAGCTGGCGGAATCCCGCGTCATTTTTTCCGCCAGCACCACCTTGCGCTCCCGGTTGATTTCACTGGGCAATAAGAGCGCGCCACCGGCAAAATCCCGCAACACGGTCAGCCCTTCGGCCAGATTTTTCCGAGAGCCGTCCGGCAGCAGCATGTCATAAACCGTATGCGTGAATCCGGTTTGAGCGTTGGCATCCGCACCGAAATCCATGCCGATTCGCTGAAAGTACTTGATCAGCGCTCCTGGCTTGAAATGAGTGCTGCCGCAATATTCCAGATGTTCGAGAAAATGCGCCAGCCCCTGCTGCGCATCGGTTTCGTTCAGAGAGCCTGCATGAACCACCAGGTGCATGCTGACCCGGTTTTGGGGGGTCTGATTGGGCATCAGAACATAGCGGAATCCGTTGGAAAGTTTTCCGAATATCAGCGCGGGATCGGGCGACAGGTCGCTGTGTTCCTGCGGCCATGTCGGCGCCGGCGATTCAGCGGCAAACGCCGATGGCGTCCAGCCGTTGTTTAAAACCGGGAAAATGGCGTTTTGCGCTGGAAGAAGACCCGCGGCAAAACAGAAAATCCAGGCAAAAAGTCCAATAAGACGGATTGACGGGATATGCTCCCGGCAGCGTAAAGTCTGTTTCATTTGCAACTCCAGTTAATGAGTGATCGTAGGCGGTCAGAAAAAACATGAACAAAATAAGACAGATCATTTCAATTGGCAATGAAAAGCTCAACGTGAAACGGTTCGGGAAATCAAAACGCTTCGAAACGATACCAAATCGTCAGAATGTTATTGACACCGGCATCATAAGTTCATAGTCAGACAGACACAATTTTCTGCCGGCCTTGTGCCGGCATCTCCCAATCGACGCTTACGAGGGTATCAATGGTTAATGATGCGTGCATGATAGAGCTTCGCGATGTGACAAAGCATTACGGAAAAATCCGGGCAGTAAATAACTTGAGCCTGTCCATCCGGCGCGGAGAGGTGTTTGGGCTGTTAGGTCCCAACGGCGCCGGAAAAACGACTACCATTAAACTGCTCACGACGTTAAGCCGTCCGGATGCCGGTGTGTGCCGTATCGCCGGTATGGATGTTCATCAGAATTCCCTTGAAATCAGGAAGATTATCGGTGTGGTGCCGCAGGAAAACAATCTGGATAAGGAACTTACCGCCCATGAAAACCTTCTGATATATGGAATGCTCCACCATGTTCAGAACAGAAATGAAAAAATCAGTGAAACCCTCAAAATGGTGGGATTATGGGACAGGAAAAATACCGTTGTATCCGGATTTTCCGGTGGCATGCAGCGAAGACTTCTGATTGCCAGAGCATTGCTTCCGGCGCCTTCCGTCCTGTTTCTGGACGAGCCTTCCATTGGCCTGGATCCTCAGATCCGGCGCCAGATGTGGGACGTGATTCGAAAAACGGGCATTGACGGCAGAACTGTCATCATTACCACCCACTACATCGAGGAGGCGGAAGCCTTATGCGATCGGGTCTGCATACTTGCCAAAGGGAAGCTGATCGCGCTCGATACGCCTGAACAACTGAAACGCAGCGTCGGCGACCATATTGTTGAGTATGTGGATACCCAGGGCAGACTGGTGCAACATATCTGTAAGAGCCGGGAAGAAGCCCACGACATCGCTCGGCAGGAAAACAGCAGTGTCACCATTCGAAAATCCAATCTTGAAGATGTGTTTATCAAACTTACGGGAGGACGCATCGAATGAAAAAAATCGGAATATGGGATGCGGAAACCGGAGGATTCGGATGGTATCCGGTTTTCCTTCGGGAGATGCTGCTTTTTCGCAGAAAATTGTTAAAGCTTGGCTATCTCTTCTCGGCAATGGTGGTTCCCATTATTTATCTGATCGCATTCGGATTTGGTCTTGGTAAAAGCGTGCAGATCAAGGGCGTCGGATATCTGGGGTTTCTGATTCCGGGGCTGGTGGCGATGAGTTCCATGAACAATTCCTACACCTGGGTTTCATCGGCGCTGAATCTGAACAGATTATATTTCAAGACGTTTCAGGTTCTGGTGCAATCACCGGTTACCGCATCCTCCATCATGATCGGGGAAGTCATGGCTGGCATGGTCAAAGGGCTTTTTGCTTCCTCGTTGATTATTCTGGTGGGTTTTGCCGTATCGCCGGATTTTACCATTCACCCCCTGTTTATGACAGCCCTGCTGCTGAACTGCTTTATGTTCGCCAGCCTTGGGGTCATTACGGGGATGCTGACAAAATCGCATGAAGATACAGCGACATATACCAATTTTTTTATCATGCCGATGGCGTTTTTCAGTGGCACGTTTTTTCCGGTGGACAAGACACCGCCCGTTATCAAAGCCATTATTTTCATGATGCCTCTGACCCACACCAACATTTTGATACGAAAATCGCTTCTGGATCATCAGGCCATGATCTCACTGGCAATGATGGCCGCCTATGCTGCGTTGTTTTTCATCTATGGGTGGTATCTGATAAAAAAATACAATGAATGAGGACGTTGTCGAAAGCTCTGTCCCGATGTTTGCGCGGCATTTTTTACAGTTTGGGACAAAGGATTCGCCACAGACGTATGTGATAAAGAAAGCTCGACAGAAAGAGCGCTCCGCCGATAGTGATATAGACAACCGCCAGATAATAGCGGGGAATGGCCGAGTGGCGAAGCGTTATTCCAAGCAGAATCATGACGGCGATAATGGCGTAGCTTTTCCATGCCTGAAACGCAAAAAAGCAAGCTCTCTCCGGAAGCAGACTGAGCCGTTCGATGTTCTTCGCTGCAATTTTTGAAAATCCGAAGCGATATACGATCCATGCTCCGGCAACACCGGTAAAAGCGGTTGCCGCCGTCCGGAACATATCTGCAGAGGAGGAAAGCCACCTCCAGGCGATTCCGCAGAGCATGACGCCAACAGCGCTCCACATCAGGCCCGCCGCAGCGAGCAGGCAGTATCGGGGGGCTTCAGGTTTCAGTCGTAACAATGTCATAGGGTTCAGCGCCTTTGTTATTTTGGACTTGAGCTTCGTTTCGGCCGTTCTCCATACCCCCTCTTTTAAAGATGGACGTAATAGGAGCTGAAGATATTAACCTCTTGATTTAATATGTTTTAATTCAAATAAAACTGCATAGATATATGTTATAATTATAGCTGGTTATGAATCATATGCGATATGTCACTAAAGTGTGACTCTAATTTAACACTTCAGAATCGATTATCAAGACAAGAGACAGCCGATCTTATAGCCAGATATGAATCGGCTTGTCAATCCAATGACAAGTCAACGCCAAATTGCCGAAAAGCTTGGGATACCTCTTGATTATCGGGTGTCCGGCTATTTTACATGTCGGTTGCGCGGAAAAAAGAATAAGTTGAAATATATTATCGTAATTCAATAATTTTTTATTGACAAACAATAATAACACCGGTATTTTTACTCCTAAAAACATAAAAGAGGAGATACTGCCATGGACAATTTGTCGAAAATTAAAAAGTTCAGTAAAAATTTTCATTTATTGTTTTCTTTCCTGGTGATGATGATACCGCTATATTATGTTTCGTACTGGGCATTCATTAATTACCTGCCTGAAACATTGATAAACGTAAATATCCATCCAACTCCGCTGATTCCGAATAAGCTGCCAGTCCAATTGCAGCTTATAGGATTTATTACAAGCCTGCTCCCTCTTTCTGCGTTAGTTTGTGTGGTTATCAATATCCGAAAACTTTTTTCATTTTATAAAGAAGGCGATATTTTTTCATTTAAGCATGTCCGCCTTTTTAAAAAAACGGCCAAGGCGCTTTTATTGTGGGTTATCTTGTCAATAATTTATGAATCTGCCAAAAGCGTTATATTTTCATCCGGCAATCCCCCCGGCAGCAGAGTTCTTAATGTTGGGTTTACTTCGGCAGAAATCACGACACTTGTCGTAGGAGGTATTGTTTTTATTATTGCATGGGTGATGGATGAAGGAAGAATCTTAAATGAAGAAAAAGAACTAACTGTTTAGCCGGAGCTTTCATGTCAATAATTGTAAATCTGGATGTGGTTCTGGCAAAACGCAAAATGAAATCAATTGAACTTGCAAAATTGATTGGAATCACAGAACAGAATTTATCTATTCTTAAAACTGGAAAAGCGAAAGCGATTCGCATTACAACTTTAGATGCCATATGTAAGTATCTTGAATGTCAACCTGGTGAAATTCTTGAGTATAACAACCGTGAATAGGAGGAGCGTTGAGATGCAGAAAGTCAAAACAGTTGGCATAATTGGTGGCGGTCTTTCGGGGCTGGCTGCTGCGACATTTCTTGCTCGTCAAGGGTATCGAGCCAAACTCTTTGAAGCCAATGGCAAAGTCGGTGGCTGTTGCGCAACCACCGAATTACAGGGCTTTTCATTTAATGATGGCGCTATGTACATCGCGATTCCCGGAATTTTAGATCACGCTTTCGAACGACTGGGGCTTGATCGAACTGTCCTTATTCCCCTTCGACAGATTATCGCTAACCAAAACACAACGTTGTCTGACGGAACCGTTATCAACATTGGCCACGGGCGAGATATACGCATTTGTGGCGAAAACGAAAACATACGTCAGGCAAGACTGGATATTGAACTTGATCACTTGCTGAGCAAATGGGAGCCTGTGCTCCGCCTGCTCACTACGGAACTGATACCGCATCCGTTTTCAGTTTGGCGGCTGTTGTGGAAAGGAGGCATACATTTATCCAAGTTTCACGGAACAGTTGCTTCCGAGTTGAATGCCGTTTTCAGCGATCCGGCAGTACGAGCTGCGATGGCCGGCGTTATGCACTACACCGGCTTGCCTCCGGAAAAAACGCCAGTACTCCAGATTCTTGGCCTCGTGTCGATATTCAGCGACGGTTTTTTTCTTCCTGAAGGCGGCATGGGAATGATCCCGAAGGTGTTGACGGATGAACTTGTGAAACAAAATGGCGAGATATTTACTGGCGCGAAGGTAGAGAAAATCGAACTGACAAATGGACGGGTGAGCAGTTTAAGGCTGGACAGAGATGAAAGCATCCCCGTTGACGCTGTTATATCGACAGTCTCCGGGATGTTGACGCTTGGTTTGCTGGCCGATGTCAACAGCGCTCCGAGTTCGATGGTTCGGAAAATGCGCAAGGTTCCTCTGTCGCACAAGGCGCTTTGCGTTCAGTTGGGTTTATCAAATTGTATCGACGTACCCAGTCATTCAATGAGTCATCTTCCAATGATGGAGGATCAATACAAGGTTTTCTTGCCAAGCGATACATCTCCTGAATGGCTTAATTACACGGTGCCGACAGTCACAATGCCCGAACTCGCACCGCCTGGAGGAAGCATCATCGAAATGTTTCCGCCCATCAACCAGTTATGGCCTGCCGATCGCTGGGATGACGAGGCCAAGAATTCAGTAGCCGAAAAGGCAATCTGCGCATTGTCCGAACGCCATTCGATGGATGTTGTGGCCAAACGAATCACCAGCCCAAGGGACTACCAGGTACGAATGCATCTGTTCGATGGGGCCGTGTACGGATTGTCTCCTGCTGCCGATGTCAGATTTCAGTTTCCCCATAAGACGCCGATTGCGGGTTTGTACCAGGCCGGCCAAACAACTTATCCGGGCTATGGCGTCGGTCCGGCCATCATGTCGGGAATTTTTGCAGCGGAATGTTTGATTAAGGAAACATGAGGAATCTGTGGATATGCAACTCTGTTACCGTTTGTTCCTGCTTCTGAGCTCTCTCTCTTTGGCGGGCTGCAGCACAGTTCCTCATAACGTCAAAGATCATTTTTACGACTATCATAACTTAACTACTGCGTTGCATGCGTTAACTGAAGAGTGTTCAACGCTCTTTGAGGCTTACAGCATTGGTCACACCTATGAAGGAAGAGAAATCACTGCCATAAAGATTACCCGAAAAACAAATCAAGTATTGAACAAGCCTGGGATATTAGCAATTTTTGCCGAACATGCGGGTGAAGAGGAGACGACATCGCTTGCAATGGGCATCATGCAATACCTCATAGATAAATATCCAGTCGATGAAAGTATTTCCAGTCTTTTGGGAAAAACCGAATTATGGATTGTTCCCATGATGAATCCAGATGGTGTGGACTATGACCTGTCCGGAGCAGTCGAGCCTTTTACCTGGCGTAAAAACCGCCGGTCAACCGGAACCGTAACATATGGTGTAGATCTCAACAGAAATTGGGGATGTCCGTTTGAAATGCAACCATCAGCAGGAACAGGGAAGCGTTTTTCCCAAAAAAGCAGTCCTAATTACGCTGGAGACAGACCATTCTCAGAACCTGAGACCAGAGCGGTTCGAGATCTTTTGTTAGCTCACCGGAATATCAAGATACTTCTCGATTATCACATGGGGTCTGCAGGATTCATGCAGGGTGCTGTCGGTTGCTCAAAAGGCAGGGGATTGCGAAAAGGAATTCATCCTCGGATTGACGCATTTTGTAATAGCTTCGTTGACCGCTTTGCTGAAAATATATCCGATCCGCAGGATAGCCGCCCCGGTTTTTTAGTGATGAGCCGCGAAGGCGCGGCGGTTCTTCTGAGACAACGAGTACCGTTTTACATGAGACCATTCGTCCCATCGATATTATTCCAAGAGCCAGGAACCGCCGTCAACTATGCGTATGATCAACTGAACATGCCTGCAATTGGTATAGAGATGTTCAGAGACAGCTCTTTTTTCAAAAATCTTCATGACGGTCAGAAAAGACTGACAGAAAATCAGGTGCGCGGTATTCTGCTTCTGTTGAATATTTTAGCCTCGTAATTCCGGACGGTTTTGACAGTTCACAGGCAAGGCACGCAAATTTAAATTCCGAGAAGTGATAGGTACTATGGTATGTCGTAACAACGAAGGACGCGGCGTGTTCTTTCGGTAGAGTTGCACAAATGGGTGGTGCGGCAAAACGCAAAAAAATCTTGCAATACACATGCACATCATTTAATGTCGATTTAAAGTGACCAGGTGGTCATTTTTTTAGGTAAATAAACGACAGTTCCCAGTATTATCCATATTATTTCAAGAGCATATAATGATGAACACACACAGCGATACAGACCGTTTCCAGGAAATTGAAGACAAGGTAACTTCCGGAAAACGTCTGGGGTTTGACGACGGTCTTTTTCTGTTTGAAAGCAACGATGTCATACGAATCGGGCAGATTGCCGATATCGCCAGAAAGCGACGGAACGGCAATCATGCCTATTTTGTCTATAACCAGCACATCAATTACACCAATGTGTGCATCAA
>LKPX01000067.1 GCA_001443525.1 Desulfobacteraceae bacterium RAAP-1
ACAACGGATGCAACAGGGAAAACAACTGGATATGTCTTTTGTTTCATGGTCTGTCTCCTTATGGGTTTATCTCTGGAGGAGATAATGTGAAGTAGCCCCCTGTGTCAAGATAAAAGAGAGTCGAGTTTAAGGCTGTGCGGTCCTTTTAACATATTTTATAAACCGCCCACTTTGCCGATGAGCTTGCCCGTACAAGAAGCATCATATCCGGGAAGCGATGACAACTCCCTGCGCATTGCATGCGTCTGCAGCACATCCAGAACAATTTTGATGCCGGGAATATCCAGCAGATCGCAGGGGATGACAAGATCGCAGCGGACTGACTGAATAGCGACAAAATCAAGCCCATTCGCCGTCGCTACAGCTCTCAGACCCAGTGCAGCATCCGCCAGGCCATACGCCACCATCTGCGCTCCATGATTATGAGTCAAGACCAGATGGTCATAACCATGGACAGCTTCAGGAGGTACGCCGGCATGCTTCAAACAGTCATCCAGCAACACGCGAAGTGCCGCACCAGGTTCCCGATTGACCAGACGGACATTTTCCTTTGCCAGATCAGCCACCGTGCGAATGTCAAGAGGATTTCCAGGCGCTACCATAAGCCCTTCTTCAAACATCGAAAAAGCAAACACCATGACCTTAGCATCAACGAGCACCTTTTCCGCAAGCACGATGTTGGATTCCGTAATGTCAGAATTGTGAAGATGGGTTCCGGCAACATGCGTCTGACCTGCCGCTAGGGCTTTGACTGCGGCGTGGCTGGATGCGAAACGGCAATGAACCTTCGTGTCTCCGGAACGACGCGAAACGTGGGAACTTAGCAGAGCAAAGGCCGGATCACATCCCATCAGCAGAATGTTTTTTTCTATGGACGATTCCGGCTGAAGCAAACGAACAGTCTGTCCGTCGGCGCCGATCATGCCATCCGCAGCCTGAAATCCATCGCTGTGCAGCCATCGTCCATCCACAGGATAAGCGATCAGGCGGTCTCGTATGCGGACAACCGAAACCCTGGCATTTACAGCAGCAGCATTTTCCGCCAGTGTGACAGAGACGTCTTCCTCCGGCATATCCAGAACGAAAAGGTCTTCGATCCGGCATCCCAGTTCTTTGGCCAGCCGCAGCGCAGTGGTCGTATTGGGTGTGTAGCGCCCGGATTCCATGTCGTATATGGCTTGCCGTTTGATGCCGACTTTTTCCGCCAGTTCATTCTGAGACAGTTTTTTGAGTCTACGAGCGGATTTCAGATGGCAGATTACCCGATCTTTGGAGTCATCCATAGCCAATTTCTCCTGTGTATCTGAATTTTATCACGATGTCTGTCGTGTCATAACGATTGACATTCCCACGTAGAAAGACTACAGATAAAATGGAAGTTAATAATGATGACGGTTCTAACATTATCTTCATTTTCCATCACCTTAAAATTTGCGGAGGAATGACAATGAAACTAAGCACCCGAAACATTGTGAAAGGAAAGGTCGTCGATGTCAAGGAAGATGGACTGATGGCCAAGGTAAAAATTGATGTCGGCAACGGCAACATCCTGACGGCCATTGTTACATCCGAAGCCGTCAAAGACCTCGGCGTCAAAACCGGAGAGGATATCTGCGCTCTTATCAAGGCCACCAGCGTCATGCTGGCCAAAGAGTGATGATAACGCAAAAAAAACTGTCCTTGCCCTGAACAGAATTTTTTGCGTTACCACCCGGGGGGACTTCGGAACGGGCTACAAACCCGCCTGTCGCAGCAGGGTGTATTTGCGTCCATAGCTCATAAAATGCGGTGTTCCCCCGCCTTCCAGAATCGTGCGGCGCGCGCCGGCGACATCCATAATCCGGGTGGCGGCAACCGCGTGAACGCCGCGTCTGAACGCCGGATCCGGAAGCCAGCCGGCCGAAGGCCCGACTACTCCGACAAACCGTGCCTTCTTGGCAACGTCAATCACCTGATCGAAGTCACCAACGGCCGCCGATGAGCCGGTGACAATCACAATATCCGCATCCGCCAGATCCGCCGTATCCCTGCTGAAAATGCAGCCATTCCCGTGAATTCCGGCCTTGAGCGCCGGATTGTTGTCAACGACCACCAGTGACGCGGCATGTTTCAGCAGAAACGGCACAAACGGCCCGATGTTCCCCAACATTCCGACCCTGGCATCCGTTCCTTCAAATGGCAGCAGTTCCAGAAAATCCGTTTTCGCAAACCGGTAGTTCTGCGGTTCATGATCCATAACCATCTGTGAAACAGCATTGACAGCGGCAATGCCCACGCTTTTTTCAAGAGGATTTGCGGAAAGCATCAGCTCCGCCAGATCGAGAACGTGCTTTTGCGTCAGCGTGCCCGCCCTGGGATAATGCGCACAGGACGCGCTTTCGGATCGAGGCGTAAAACAAACCCCCATCGTTTCATTGGACAGTTCAACGAAAGTATAGCCCAGGGATATCGCTACAGTACGCACTTCGGGCAGATGCGGCAACGCTGCGGAACGGCAGCGGACTTCGGCGACGATTTCTTCGGTCAATGTGGACATTTAAGCCTCCTTCAGGCGGGTCAGTATCGACTTTGGGATGCAGGTTCTGAGCGCTCCACCGATACGGATCACCGCGACTTCGGTTTTATACAGATTGCAGATGCTGGTATCGTTCATGACGTCATCCGGCCTGCCATCCGCGATGATAGCGCCGCATTGCAGCATCACCACCCGGTCGGCGATCCAGAGCGCATGGTCGGGAAAGTGGGTGGATTTGATAAAGGTGTAGCCTTCCTGCGACAATTTACGGATTTCATCCAGCAGCCGTATCTGATTGCCGTAATCGAGGTTGTTGGCAGGCTCGTCCATGACCAGTGTATCGGCGCCCTGCGCCAGAGCTCGGGCGATCAGAATCAACTGCCGTTCCCCCCCGCTGACTTCCGTATAGCGCTTGTCCTTGAGATGAAGAATGGAAAGCCGCTCGAGGGCGGAAACCGCCATATCCCTGTCTTCGGAAGAGTACCGGAAGAAAAAGGATTGATGCGGAGATCTTCCCATCAATACAACATCCAGCACCCGGTAAGCAAACACCATTCTGTGAAATTGCGGCACATAGGCCACCCGCCTGGCCAGCGCCTTGGGCGTTATCGCCGAAATGGCCCGGCCTTCAAACAGGACCGTGCCGCTGAGCGGCCGATAAATCCCCAGCAATATTTTGATCAGGGTGGTCTTACCGCTGCCGTTAGGGCCCAGCAGGGAGATCACTTCCCCCCGCCGCACAGACAGAGAAACATCCTTCAGCACCGGCGCGCCAGAATACGTGAAGCAAATGTTCTCCATCCGGATCAGCTCCATTTTCCCCACCCTTTCCCGGAATTTTTAAGAATGACGGCAAATACCGGAATTCCCAGCATCGCCGTCAGAATGCCGATCGGAATTTCCACCGGCAGCACCAGTCGGGAGACATCATCCACCATCAGGAGAAACGTTGCACCAATGAAAACACATATGGGCAGTAAAAACCGGTTGTCCGGCCCTGCGATCATTCTGCCGATATGGGGGATGATCAACCCCACCCATCCGATAATGCCGCAAAGCGCCACTGTCAGACTGCTGATGATCGCCGAAACGATGATAAACGTCATTCGCAGCAGGGGTACGTTGACGCCCAGTGACCGGGCCTCTTCCTCTCCCATCGTCAGAAGGTTCAGATAGGGGGACAGCACCAGCAATATCAGAATTCCCGTAACGATGGGCGGCGACAATACCGCCGTGGTGTTCGGATCCGCCAAAGAAAAGCCGCCCATGAGCCAATAGATGATAGCCGGAAGCTGATTGTAGGGGTCGGCAAGATATTTCATCATCAAGAACAATGCGTTGAACAGCGAACTGCTGATGATGCCGCCCAGAACCAGCAGCAGAATCCGGTCTCCCTGATACAGTCCGGCAAGCCCGATCGCCACCGCCACCGCCGCCATGCCGAAGCCGACCGTGCTGATCTGAACCAGAATCCAGCTCGACGCCAGCACCATGCCGAGCGCGGCGCCGAAGGATGATCCGGCCAGAATCCCGAGCATTTCCGGCGAAACCAGCGGATTGATGAAAATGGACTGAAGCACGGCACCGGAAACCGAAAGCGCCGCACCCACCAGCATGGCGCTCAAGATGCGCGGCAGACGAATGTGAATCAGAATGGTTTCCAGAATTTGGAATTCCTTCGGATTGTCCGCATGGAGAATGTGCATCTTCCACGCGATAAAGCGAACAACGGCCTCCGGATGTATCGGATACCTGCCCAGTGATAGGGATACCAATACCGTCGCCATCAGCACTCCCGCCAGAACCGGAAAGACGATCCGGCTGTCTCGGGTCACTCCAGCACCTCACGCAGGGATTTGTCGTTCAGGTCAACACCCAGAAAAAGCTTGTAAAATTGTCGGGTTTCAGACGCCATGTCAACGGTATAACGATCCGGGTACAGACAATGAAGTAACCACTGAACGCCGAGGATCCGCATGAAGGACGGCGGCCTGTCGAACCAGTTGAACGGAGACCGCGGAATCCGGTAAACACGGCGAGTCCGAACCGCCCGGATGCTCTGCCAGCGGGAATCCTGAAATACGGTGTCGGTAAAATTCTTCTCCTGCGCCAGAATCACTTGCGGATTGAACAGCATCACCTGTTCAAGGGAAATGCGTTCCATGCCGTAAACATCTTTGGGAACGCACCGATAGACATTTTGGCCCCCGGCTGCGGAAATCAGTTCCGTATGAAAAGACTGATCGCACTCCGTACTCAGTCCGTCCATGCCTTCTGCGTAATAGACACTGACCCTTTGGGATTCCGGAATCTTTTCGACAACTGCGTGAACGGACTTCAGCACATGCCCCGTATAGTCGCTCAGCATCTGCGCCCGTTTTGTCCGGTTCAGAAGCTCGCCCATCAGCGTGAAGGCCCTGACATAATCACTCAGGTGATCGAACCGGATATAGACCACCGGGATACCCAACTCCCTTGCCACGGATTCCGTTTTTTTGTCGGTGACAAACTTCCCCAGCCAGGCAATCATGACATCGGGCTTGACCTTGAGCAGGGTTTCCAGATTGGGGGTTCGGCCTTGCCCGAACCAGCCGCCGATCACCGGCAGTTTCGCCACCGCGGGGTTCATAAACCGCGCCTCATCCGGCCTGACTGGATAGTTCAGCCCGGCAAGCAGGTCAGGATCCATGGCGTAAATCAGACACATCGCCGGTGGGGATGAGCCATACGCTTTGGTGATGACATCCGGCACCGTAACGCTGCGGCCCGCCATATCCACAATTTGTCTGGCGCCGGCAATATCCGGAAACATGACCAGCACCAAAGCGATCCAAAGCCACGCGACGCGTTTCCATGATAACTTCATATTTGTTATTCCCTTTTCGGCATTCAACCGGATTCTTTGTCCCACCACATCACCGCCCATCGGACAACCTTCGGCTGCGGCAGCTTCAGTCCGCCATCACCGCAGACGAGATATTCCTCAAGAAAGCGGCCGAGACGCATTTCCTCTTCCGCCGTCATGTTGTGAATCATCCATTTCAGGGAATTAATGGCGTCATCGATATCCCGGTACGTCTTTTCTTCCCGTGTGACGGTGAAAGCGACGTTGGCGTAGTATCCCATCTGACGCAGAAGGTTATATACGACGATATAGTCGGCCCTCGGGGCAAACGACCGTCCTGTGGCTTCGACAATCCGGCGGTCGTAGGGACCGTCATCCACCAGCGATGACAGATAGACGCGTTTTCGCGCCCGGCTGTCCAGCTTGCGGATAGCCCCTTGCAGATCGTCCGTTATCAGCGACCGGGACGCCATGACGACATCGTGCATACCAATACCGAGCGCATCCCAATCGTCTTCCCACTTCCCCTGAATGCTGTGAATATTGGTGATGCCTTGCTGCAGACACCGTTCGCCAAGCAGAGAGAGCATCGCTGTCGAAGGATCAACGGCCGTAACAGAATTGACTAGCGGAGACAGCGGCACCGCCAGCGTCCCGGCGGCGCAGCCGATGTCTAAAACGCTCCAGTCCGGCGCGGGATCCATGATGACGATAAACTGGTAAATATAGTCACTCCCCGACGCGTGCCGGGCGAATGACGGCGCCCGCTTGTTCCAGAATTCCGGATCGTGCATCTCGTCGCGCGGACGGCTGTGGATTTGCTTCCAGACCTGATTCCAGTCCGTAGATATATTCATGCACTCTCTCCGATTGGCTGATAATACGCTGTTTTTTCGGCGCAGGGGCGACACAGCGCCTTTCCGTCACAGTACAGCTCCCGCATGTCCCGCACCGTTTCTCCGCAACAGGCGCAAACCACCGACCGCAGGGATTCTCCGGGCAGATCCTGCGGCCTGACGGCGACATGAACCGGCTGTATCTTTAAAAGATCGCCTTCGGAAATGACCTTCAGCGCCTCGATATTGGCCGATTTCTCATTTTTCGCCGGCATATGGGGCTGCATCAACGCCGTGATCTTTTCCTGAGCGTCCGGATGCATGCTGACCCTGACAGCCTTTCCGGAAGCCGTATCCAGAAACGTCGCCGCCATCTTGCCGTAGTCCATGACCTTGACGCTGCGTTTGCCGGGAGTGCGCCCGGTGACGGATATGATGGCGTCCACCGCACAGCGGTCAATTTCGGTGAAAATGACCAGGTTCCGGCCTTCATCGCCTCTGGAATTTTCAATCCCCATTTCTCTCAGACCCGCCATGGCGATCCGAACGCCCAATACCTGCCCGCCGCATAAATGTCCATGAAACCGGACGGCGTTTTTTAAATGTGTTTCAAAATCCGCACCCATGATTTCCCCCACCTCCTGTTGTCGCATTTTCTTCAGCGAAACAATACCACTTCGATATCCCGCAGGTTTTTGACGTACCGGGAACCTGCGTAATAATCCAGGGTGGAAATCAGATCGAGCCGCATCCCCCCTTCTCCCAAAGGTCTGCCGTCTCTTTCGGTCAGGACCGCGACGCCGCCGCCGATCACTGTATTGAATATTTCCTGCCACGAAAAAACGACCTTGTAGCCGTCATCAGCGGTAGCGACAATGAACATCTTCTTGGTGTCATTATGTTCCCCCTTCAGAACGTCGGCCTTCTGAAGCACTTTTTCGATGAGTACGCCCCGGCAATTTCGAATATTGTCTTTCGGATCTCCGGTGCCGCACACAATAAACAGATTTTGAAATTCCTCCATTTCCATGTTCAGGATATCCGCCATACTGAGGGACAGAGGACTTCCCACCCTTCCGCTCACCCGTAGCGCCACAGCACCCGGATATTCCGACAAACCGTTTTCCGCCGTCATCGTCTGAATATTCATGATAATCTCCTTCTTTTTGAAATTACGCGATATCGCTCCCTTGAAAACGATTCGGAAACCGTTATCGGGATAACCGAAAATAAACGGGCAGCATTACCCATGTCGCTACAGCGTGTCCGTGATAGACGCCCGGCGTGAAACGCCAGTTATTCACAGCATCCAGAGCGTTCTGATCGAACAGACCCGCGGGAGATGCCTCGACCACTGAAGCCCGGGTCACACTGCCGTCTGCCTTCACCAGAAATTTGAGCAGCACTTTACCGGAAGCCCCCAGCTTTCGGGCGGCTTCCGGAAATTCCGGCGTCACTTTCCGGATGGGAACAGGGGCCTGATCCACCTGTTTCAGACCGAATTCACCCCCCATGCCGCCGCCCGTCCCGCTACCGGAACCCCCTCCGATACCGCCTCCGAATCCCTTGCTCATGCCGTTTCCTGCACCCGCGCCCTGTCCATGCCCGGTATTGCCGCCAGAACTGCTTCCGGAATCAGAACCAGCGCCATCGGTGGATGACAGCCCGGTCTGAGACGCCGGAATCGGCGATGCCGGAGGTTGCAAATCCGCTGCTGTATCCGAAGTCGCCACAGGTGACTTCACCGGATGGACGCTGTTCACTGAAGGCGATGCGTCTTCGGCCTTTGCATGTATTTTTTCTGCACAAGGCGGTTTAGGCGATAATGCCGTCCGCAACCGTTTTACAATTGCCGCCGCGTGAGGATGCGCTTTCGGGATATGCGCTGTTTTATGTACTGCCGCAGACGGCGCGGGTACTGCCGTTTGCGTATCGGGGGCTTTCGGAGCGGCGGATGATGGCGAAGCGCCGTCCCCTGCCGCATCCGGATGCAGTACGCCGCCGGCCTCCCAGCCGCTTTCAGATACCTGCGCCAGATTCACGAACACCACCGGCGCTTCGAATGTACTTCGAGATGCATGAAATGTCGCCAGCAGCAAAAATGACAGAAGACCAGCCGCATGGATGCCGATGGACATTCCCAGTCCGATAAAATCATTGGACGACGCTGCCCGGTATTCGATGCTTTCTGCAATATCGTTTCCCAGCCGAAACCTCATCTCTGTCATCTGTGATGTATCGCCTGAAATCTCTTCGGGCTTGCGCCTGCACGTTTTGACAGCGGATATGTTATGAAATTGTCCAAAAATCAACTTGCCGTGTCATAACTATATGTCAAATTAATAAAAAATGTGCGGCCTGCCAGAGGATAGCCTTCTTCCAGCGCATAATTGGCGTCGGCAATGTTGTCGACGCCGCCTTCGAGAGAAAATCCGTGCGGTAAATCATAGATCACTTTGGTGTTCACCAGGGTATAGGAATCTGCAACGCGCACGGCATCGGAAGAACTGTAGCGGCTTCCATTGTATTCGACGGAACCCAGCAGGCTCAACCCGTTTATCGGCAGAAAATATTGCAGGTAACCGAACACCTTGTTGTTGGGAATATCCAGGAGCTGATCGGTTCCGCTCTTGTTTTCATACTGGATATAGGTGTAATTCACGCCGCTTTTGAGACTTGGCAGAAGCCGTCCGGATACGCCGAATTCAGCGCCATACTGATGAACCTTGCCGACATTCTGGTTCTGCGTGACGGTTTTACCGGGATTGCTGGGATCGGAAACCGTTTTTAAAAGTATGAAATCCGAGATATCACTGTAGAAGAGATTGGATTCGAACGTCAATTTATCCAGGAAAAATCCCTGATATCCGGCTTCATAATTGATGGATTTTTCGGCCTTGAGATCGGGATTCGGCAATGCGGTGCCGAGCCTGTAGGAATACCGGTCCTTGATGGAGGGAAGCCGGGATTTTTCCGCAACCGTCGTATGAAGGGTGTCGGTGTCGGTCAGTTTGTAAAACAGCCCGGCCTGCGGGTTAAACGCAGATGTGTTGTCGGTCGGAGAATCTTTCAGCGTATTTGCCGCGGTCAGATCCTGAGCCTGTATCATGTTCTGCATGTCGTAGCTGGCGCCGACAATCGAATAGAATTTTTTGGTGAAATCAACGGTGTCTTCCAGTCCCACGGAAACAATGCGGTCTTCGAAATGCTGAACGGGGTTGCCCTCGTTGTGTTCTCTGTGGATGTCTTCCTTGAAATGAACCGCCGCCTTGATCAGGTTGGCGGGCAGCATCCATGACCCGAGTTCCATCGAACCGCCATAAGTATAGTCATCATAATAGCTCTTGAACGAGCTTTTTTTCTTCATGGTGGTGTATGTGGCGTCATCATAGGAATAGAGCGAATTCTGAAAGGTATCGTAAAACAGGGCTGTTTTGATGTAATTGCGGTCACAGACAGTTGTTTTGGTGTTGGTGTAAACACTTTGCTTGTTCCAGTAAGGCCATCGCCAGTATTTGATCCCTTGCCTGGAATCGGTTCCGGTATAAGGAGGAACGCCTTTATCCGCCTGCTGGTTGATGTAGCTGATGGCGTATTCATCGGTGTCGTTGGGCGTCAGCCCCAGCTTGATATTGCCGTTTTTGTCGGTCTGGTAGGAGTTGGCCCTTGCGCCGCTTCCTTGCGTTTGGGTCGGCGTAAAGTCATGAGAGACGTTGAAATGATCGCTGGTACTGTACGATCCGCCGCCCTGAATATACCAGTTTCCCTGATTGCTTCCGAAGTTGGTGTATCCCTGAAACGCATTGCCCGTCGCATAGCCTTCGCTGAAGGTGAATTCGAATTTTTTGACCGGCCTTCGAGAGACCATGTTGATGACGCCGCCCATGGTGTTCGGGCCGTATAAAACGGATGAAAATCCCTTTGAAACAACGATTTCCGACAGATCGTATGTGCTGAAACGCGACAGATCCGGATAACCGTCATACGGCACGTAAATCGGAATGCCATCCAGAAAGATTGGCACATGCTTGATATCGAAGCCCCGGACATACACCATTTTTTCATTTCTGGCGCCGAATTCCGAGAGCGTAACGCCCGGCTCCAGATTGACGGCATCCGCCAGATTGTTACGATTGAAGAGTCTCATTTCTTTACTGGAAATCTTTTCCGTCGTGACGTTTTTGGTGTCTTCGGGATGTCCGGTAACTTCCACTTCACCCAGCTTGAATATCTGACTCTGAATGACGTCTTCATCAGTATCTTTTCCGGCGTCCGTTTTCCCGGCATCGGCTGCCGTACAGGGCATACATTGCATCAGGATCAAAAGGCCAATTGTTATTCCAATCTTGACATATCGCTGGTATCGCCGGATCATTTTTTCCTCTCTGTTATAAATTCGAATTCTTTGGGGCAACATTGACGGCTTCGTAAAAAATCCGCATGCTGCGTTGTGCCGCATCCTTCGTCATTGCAGCGTACGACAAGTACGCTTCATTCCTCAGGATTTGCACGCCTTGCCTGCGAACTTTTTACGAAGCCGTCCGAAAATCGACTTTTTACGATGACATCAACATTCCGCATGCCACGGTTATTGATTTTTAAAACGTCATTTTTTATAAATATGTATATTAAAAATGTCAATCTATATTTTATATTCAAAGACACCCTTATACCGGCGCCAAGAACGACGCATTGAGACCGTGTTGACTTATCCTGGTAAATCCGTTACGAGATCGATGAGATGCCGGTGTGGCGATGACAAGGCGGTTTGACGCCCTGTTTTCGGACGATTGAACATCGGCTGACAGTCCACGCGCTGCACAACCGGTTCTTCATTCTGACTGAAATGGGATTTTTCCTGTGTGAATCCAAGGGGAGAATGCTGTCTTTAGAATGATATCAATTTATCAAGTTGTTGTGATAGTGGCAGAGAATTTTTCTGCTACAAGAAAAACCTGACGACAGGGAGAGACCATGGGCCTGATTAATCTGCTGATTAAAGATCCGCTTACTTTTATCCTCATTGCCATACCACTTTTATATTCCATCATTTTTCATGAGCTGGCGCATGGCTGGGTAGCCTATCGCATGGGGGATCCGACAGCCAAATCACTGGGACGCCTCAGCCTTAATCCGCTTAAACACCTGGATCTCATGGGTACCATCATGCTCTTTGTTTTTGGTTTTGGCTGGGCAAAACCGGTTCCAGTGAATTTCAGCCGACTGCGTGACCGGCGCATGGGAATGATATGGGTTTCCGCTGCCGGGATCATCATGAACATGCTGTTGGCGTTTTGCGCCCTTTTCCTGAATCGTCTGCTGTCCCTTCCGTCATCAGGCATGCCATCGGTGCTTCTTCATTATCTGGCTCAAATCAACATCATTCTGGCCGCTTTCAACCTGATCCCACTGCCACCTCTTGATGGTTCCAAAATTCTGATGGGTTTTGCATCTCCAGATATTCAGAATTTCTTTTTCCGTATTGAACGCTATGGATTTATTATTATCATAGCACTGCTTTATTTTGGCGTTCTCAACCCTGTAATTAATTTCTTCCAATGGATGATTCTATCATTCATCAAACTGTTACTGCCGTAAATGTCAGCAGTTGTTCACAGCTGACGACTTCGCCAAAAATCCGCAGGCAAGGCGCGCAAATCCTGAGGAGTGAGGCTTTTGGGTACGCCGTAACAACGAAGGACGCGGCGTGTTCTTTCGGCAGAGTTACACAAATGGATGGCAATCATGCCCATTTTGTCTATAACCAGCACATCAATTACACCAATGTGTGCATCAATCACTGTAAATTCTGCGCATACGCCAAAAAATCCGGTGAATCGGGCGCATATGCATGGACAAGCGCCGATATCCGGGAACGCATCCTGTCCCGGATTGCAGAACCCATCCGGGAGCTGCACATTGTCGGCGGACTCAATCCGGCTTTGCCCTTTGGTTACTATGAGGATATTCTCCACACCGCCCAGGAGCTTCGCCCTGATGCTGTCATCAAGGGATTCACTGCCGTTGAGCTGGACTTCATTGCCCGCAATTCCGGACTTTCTCTTGAAGACGCTATTCACCGTTTGAAGGCGGCAGGACTGTCCATGCTTCCCGGCGGCGGGGCGGAAGTCATGAGCTCCCGCGTACGGGAGCAACTGTTTCCCCGTAAAATTGACGCCGGCCGCTGGCTGGAAGTCATGGAAACCGCACACCACGCAGGGCTGACCGCCAATGCCACCATGCTGTACGGGCATATTGAAACCTGTGCGGAACGGGTTTCCCACCTGCTGGCGCTTCGGGAACTTCAGGATCGCACGTCCGGATTCTGCGCCTTTATTCCTCTGGCGTTTCATCCTGCCAATACCAGGCTGTCTCACCTGCCTTCCACCACGGCCTTCGATGACCTGAAGGTGATTGCCATTTCCCGGCTGCTGCTCGACAATTTCCCGCATATCAAGGCATATTGGGTCATGATCGGAGAAAAGCTGACGCAACTGGCGCTGTCATTTGGCGCGGATGATCTGGACGGCACCATCATCGAAGAGCGGATCTTTCATACCGCGGGCGCCACGTCGCCCAAAGGACTGACACGGGATCAGCTTCGCCACATGATTACCTCGGCGGGATATATCCCCATTGAAAGGGATTCTTTCTATAACCCCGTTTCCGAATCCACCAATTGACAGGGAATACCATGCCGGACATATCGTTGATTCGAGAAAAAATTCTGAACGGAAAAAGAATCACCCCGGAAGAAGCGCTCGATCTGCTGCATCATGCCGATCTGCTGGATCTGGGGCAAATGGCGCACAGCGTCCGTCAGCGGCTGCATCCTGACCCTGCTGTAACATTTGTCGTTGACCGCAACATCAATTATACCAATGGATGCGTTTCCGGGTGCCGGTTCTGCGCGTTCTTCCGGCCCCCGGATCATCCGGATGCTTACGTGATATCCCGGGAAGCGCTGGCCCATAAAATTGAGGAAACCCTGGATATGGGCGGTACGCAGATACTGCTTCAGGGGGGATTGAATCCGAATCTTGGTCTTGATTATTACGAGGAGCTGCTCCGGTTTATCAAATCGCGGTTTCATATCCATATCCATGGGTTTTCTCCGCCGGAAATCGTTTTTATCGCAACCAATGCCGAGATTTCCATACAGGACACCCTGAAAAAACTGATATCGGCAGGGTTGAATTCCATTCCGGGCGGCGGTGCTGAAATTCTGGTGGATGATGTCCGCAGCCGGATATCTCCGGGAAAATGTACGGCGGATCAGTGGTTGAACGTTATGGAAGAAACCCATCGTCTGGGGCTCAAAACCACAGCCACCATGATGTTCGGACACATTGAAAGCCCTGAACAGATATTGACGCATCTGATAAAAATCCGTGAGCTTCAGGACAGAACCGGCGGGTTTACAGCATTCATTCCCTGGACATTTCAACCGGCGCATACGCAGCTTTCCGTGGACACGGCAATGCCGGTTCAATATTTGCGGGTTCTGGCCGTCTCACGTCTGGTGCTCGACAATGTTCCCAACATTCAGGCATCCTGGGTAACCCAGGGGGATAAAATCGCCCAGATATCTTTGGCGTTCGGCGCCAACGATCTGGGCAGCACCATGATCGAGGAAAACGTGGTGGCTGCAGCCGGTGTGTCGTTCAGGCTGTCGCTGAACGATATGGTGCGGATGATCACCGGCGCCGGATACCGGGCGGTGCAGCGGGACTGTTTTTATAATCCGATCAAAATTCATGGTGTTCCGGCGGAAAATACAGAGGAAACCCTCAGTGACCGGACGTCTCACCGCCCATAATACATCCGCATCCATGATTTACCGCGCCGGATGGGTGGTCTGCGATCCCTGGACGATATATCCGGATGGGTTTGTGCATGTGGAAAACGGTCTGATCCGGGACGTCGGAAGCAGAACCGGCGCCGGCGCCAACCATATTCCGACCATAGATTGTGGAGACGGCGTGATTTTTCCGGCGCTGATCAATGCGCACACGCATCTGGAACTGAGTGCTCTGAAGGGAAGCCTTTCAACGGAAAACGGCTTCACCGGCTGGGTTCAGGAACTACTTCGCAAGCGAGAGCTTCTGACCTCAGATGATCTGCTTACCGCTGCGACATCGGCGCTAGCGGAAATGATCGCTTCCGGATGCGGGGCTGTAGGAGACATATCCACCCTGGGCGCTACCTGGAACTGTCTTCGAGATTCCGGAATGTCCGGCGTGTGGTTTCATGAATTTCTGGGTAGCCGTATTCCGGATATCGCCATCGAAGATGCGCCGCGCCATGACCTGCGGATGTCCTTAGCCGGTCATGCACCCCACACTACCGCGCCGGATGTATTGAAGGCCATCAAAACCGGGTTGCAGCGGCGGGATCTGCCGTTTTCCATTCATTTGGCGGAATCCGGTGAAGAAGTTCAGTTTCTGAAAACCGCATCCGGAAAGTGGAAGGATTTTTTGATGTCGCGGGGCATTGATCCGGCATCGTGGGGGCTTCCGGCGCCAAGTCCGGTTCACTACATGCAGCGTATCGGGATTCTGGATCCGCAGACCATTCTGGTGCATGTTCTTCACGCGGATGGCCCGGATATGGATATCATCCGCAGCAGCGGCGCCCATATCTGCATCTGCCCGCGAAGCAATATGGCGTTGCACCAGCGGCTTCCGGATCTGGCAAACATGCTGAAAACCGGCGTTCGTCTCTGCATCGGCACCGACAGTCTTGCCAGTGTGGAAAGCCTGAATCTTCTGGATGAAATGAGATTCACATCCTCACGTTTTCCCGCGGTGTCTCCGGCAACTATTTTTGAAATGGCTACTCTTGGAGGCGCTCAGGCACTGGGAATAGATGCCCATCTGGGATCGCTGACGCCTGGCAAGATGGGGAAACTGGCGTATTCACCGGCCAGGGCGTCCAGAGCTTCCGATGTTTTGAACATTGTTATTTACGATACAACAGATCCTTAATGGTCTCGTAAAGTATCAGCTTAAATGCGAACTGGAATAAGCAACAGAGATATCACCATGAACACATCCACATTACAGCGGCCTGTTCGCCTTGGCCGCATCGGCTACATGAACGTGGCTCCGGTCTATTACGGACTCGACAACGGCCTTAACCCCTCCTGGATTCATATGGTCGGCAGTCCTCCCAACACCCTGAACGGAATGATGGCAGAAGGCAGTCTTGATATCAGTCCAGTGTCGGCAGCCGCCTATGCCAGAAACACTCACGACTGGCTGATTCTTCCGGATTTGGCCGTCACCAGCCGGGAAAGGGTGATGAGTGTCCTTCTGGCGAGCCGGTACGATCTGGAAGCCTTGAACGAAAAACGCATTGTTGTCACCAACGAATCCTCCAGCGGCAGGGATCTGTGCCGGTTGATACTGACACAAAAAGGAATTTGTCCGAAGTTTGTCATCGCTGATATCCTCCCTCCGGCTCAGTTGTCGGAAAAGGCGGATGCAGCGCTGGTCATTGGTGACAAGGCGCTGTCTTATCACTGGCAGTCGCATTTTCCCCATGTCTATGATCTGGGAACGTTATGGTGGAATATGACGGGGCTTCCGTTTGTGTTTGCGGTATGGACTGTTCGAAAACAATTCGCGGCGTCCTTTCCAGATAAAACCGCTGATGTGGCATGCCTTCTGAAGACATCCTACAATTCGGGAAATGAACACCGGACGGACATCGTCCGGAACGCATCCCGGCGTCTCGGCATCGCTTCGGAAACCGCAACGCTGTATTATCAGTCCTTGGGATATCACCTGGGAACCAGCGAAAAAGCCGGGCTGACGCTCTTCTGTGACAGTTTGTATGAGGCCGGTATTCTGGAACACCCTGTCACCTTGGAATGCTTTGACAGCAACGCTGCACAGCATCGTGACCCATGGGCAGCTCACTCCGGAAACGGCGGAGAGGCATCAGATGCCTGCTGGAGTACCAGAATACCCATTACGGCATGAAGTTCTCCGGCGAATAGCCAAAACTGGATGAGTTCATATGCTTTTTCGATTTGAGAGGGGTGCTCGGCGATTTTCAGAATGTGGTTTTTAATGATCCTTAAAATCATTGGATTTTTTAAGTGGTTCGCAGAACAGATTTCAAGCCAGAGACACTTCCAGCCAGTTTCTGTAACCATGTAAAATAATTTGTTATTTGGCTTTAAGACGACATCTCTGGCCTTCATTTTGTTCATTTCATAGCGGATTTGTGCAGGATTTCGGAAGTGATCGGGAAGGTTTTTTAATAAATCAGCCGTTCTGAAACCGTATGCCTGATACTTGGGTTTGAGCAGTTCTTTCGCCAAAGCCTTTTGACGGATTTTCCTGAAATCCGAAGCTGTGATGGTTCGACCTGTTTCATCCATGAGCCGTTCAAAGAGGCTGGTGTAAAAACGGGCAGATTTAAAAACGATATTGGAGGAGACTTCGATTTGGGCCAGATACCAGTCATGGTGTAAAAACTTTGAGCTGGTCGAGTATGTTCCCTTGTTGAATTTGAAGAAGATGTTCATCCAGCAGGTGATTCGATCAAAAACCATCCGGCCCGTCAATGACTTTACCGCCTCTGCGATAGTATTGGGGGCATCGATATCGACAATGGCGTTGCCGCAAAGTTTGTAATGGATTTTTTTTGATTCAGTCGAAGGACAATGGCATTGTGGCCATTAAATAAAACTCGCACTGAAATGGCAGGTATGAAGAGATTTTCAGGTAGCTGGGTCCGCCCAACAGGCAATCGTGAAAGTAGATGTAGTGCTGTTTGACGGCTTTTCGGCATCTGTAGAGCCGTTCGAACTTCTTGCCGGTTTTTGATATCAACTCCCGACAGGCGAAGGTTTGAGATGGTTCGTTGTCGGTGATGTAGCCGCGAAAAATCACTTGATCGAAGCATGAATTTGAACTTTGGACAAAATATATAACCATCTGATATTATAGATAAATTAAAAACATTCAGTTTTAGATGTTGTTCAATTATTTCAAAATGTTAGCAGATTTTAAGCGAATTTTGTCCAAAGTCCAAATGAATAATTGAACTTGATATTTTGATTGAATTGTTTCACAAATGAAGTGTTCACGGGTGTATCCTCTCTGGGTTATTGGTTTGGGAGAACCAACTCTATAAAGGAGAGCCCATGAATAATCAAGTGTCAGAAAAAGACCAAAGGCAAGGAGCTAAAACGCACAAAGACCGAAGATGACAAAATAAGGATCAAAAAATCCTTATTTTTTTATACAACCGGGAATTGCCCCGGCTTACTGTTTAAAGCACCATCCTGCTGCTTAACCCCTTGTTTTTGGCCTCTTGAGCTTCAAACTTCAGTTCGATAAACGTATTTTTGAATTTGCTTTTAATCAACAAATACGCTTGGATGGGGGCGGCTGTGGCAACTCTTTATGCCCATATTACGTTTACCATCATCATCCCTGCATTTTATAGCAGGGATTGTATTAATGTCCAATTTTTTTTCGAGCATTTATCACTAAACCGTGTGAACAGTGAAAACTTATGTATGATTTAAATAATAAAATCTATGTTGCAGGACATGCCGGGCTTGTGGGTAGTGCGTTAGTTCGACAGCTTACTCCTCTTGGGGGTAATGTGGTTACAAAAAAAAGAAGCGAACTTGATCTTCTTGATGCGGATGCTGTAAGTCGTTTCTTTGAAGCGGAACGACCTGCTGTGGTCTATCTTGCTGCAGCAAAAGTAGGTGGCATACATGGGAATAGCACATACCCAGTCGATTTTCTGCTTGGAAACATGAAGATTCAGAACAATGTAATTGAGTCTGCTTGGCGGTACGGAGTTAAAAAACTTCTCTTCCTTGGTTCTAGTTGTATTTACCCAAAGATAGCACCTCAGCCGATTAAAGAAGAGTATCTCCTGACGTCTTCGCTTGAACCAACGAATGAACCTTATGCCATTGCTAAAATAGCTGGTATTAAACTTTGTAATGCCATGAACAGGCAATATGGCACAGATTTCTTATGTGTGATGCCGTCGAATCTTTATGGATTCAATGATAACTATCATCCTGAAAATGCTCACGCACTTCCAATGCTGTTGCGTCGCTTTCACGAAGCAAAGGAAAACGGTTCAAACAGCGTGGTTATCTGGGGGTCCGGCACTCCAAGGAGGGAATTCCTTTTTGCCGACGATCTTGCAAAAGCGTGTGTGTATCTCATGAACAACTACACATCTTCTGAAGTTGGCGAATTAATAAATATCGGCACCGGCGAGGATTGCACCATTATAGAACTCGCGGAACTGATTCGCGAGGTGGTGGGTTTTAGCGGTAATATCGAATTTGATCGCACCAAACCTGATGGAACCCTGCGCAAGCTTATGGATGTCTCACGTATCCACTCCCTTGGCTGGTATCACAAAACATCTCTCCGCGAAGGGCTTGAAAAAATCTACGATGATTTTCTCAATAATCCTGCTTTGAGGCGATCATGAAGATAGGGTTCTACATTCAGTGGCCCAAGGATTCCATTAATTCTAAAGGCAATGTGTTGGGTGATGAACTAATTGGTGATGCGATAGTTCGGGCGCTCAGGAAACTGCCGGAAGTAGAACAATGTGAACTTTATGCTCCCAATCACCTACCAGACCGCCCTCTTGATATCATGGTGTACATGAATGAGAATGATCCTGTAAAAGAATGGGCAAGGCGGCATGTGCTCTACATGCAAAACGCCTATGGTGATGGCTCTGACGCTGTTCTTCGTAAATTTCAGTCTCGGCATTATGATGGCTACGCTTTTATCTCTGAAAGGTTGCTTCAACTCCATCTCGCAGACGGTTTAGGCGGAATCTTTCTCCCTTTTGGTGTAGACATAGGAACCTTTCGACCCGTACTCAAAGAAAGACGTTATACCTTTGATGTCGCCTACGTTGGAAACGACATCAAAGGAGAAGATCGTACCGTCCGCTATCTTTCCCCTGCCACAGCATTTGATTTTGGATTATATGGAAATTGGGTCATTGCTAAAGCCAGGTTTAGATTTTGGAGAAACTGGAAGAAATTACCGTCATATAAGAAGTTATTTGAGAAGCTCTCGCGTGGCAAGATTCCTCAGGCAGATGTACCGATACTTTATTCCAGCTCTCATATCATCCTTAACTGCACTGCCCAGGATTGCGTTGACTGGGATGTAATCACACTCCGCACTCTGGAGGTTCTTGCATGCAAAGGATTTCTCATTACTGACCGTGTGGCAGTTGCAGAGAAAGAGCTGGCTGAATGCGTGGTTTTCACTGACGGAGGAGATGATCTTGTCAAAAAAATCAGATATTACCTCGATCATCCAGAAGAGCGGGAACGGATAGCGCTTAAAGGTTATCAGTACGTAATGGAAAATGCAACTATCGACCGCAGAGCAGAAAAGTTATTTGCGTATTTAAAGGAAATTGCATGAAAGTTCTTTTTGTTAATCCTCCCGTCATTCGCTCCAAACATTCATCCCCTGAGAATGATTTTAAAATAGATGGTGCCATTTTTTATCCTGTTTACAGAAAAATACCAGGATTACTGAGACTTTTACGTGCTATTGGTGTAGGAAAGGGAATTCGGTATGGCGTAAGGGCAGGTTCACGCTGGCCTTGGACTATGGATGCTCCACATGGGGGACCACCCTATCCATTCTTTATGGCGTATGCAGCGGCAAACCTTCAGTCTCATGGTTTTGAGGTTGCAATTATTGATGCTGTTGCCGATGAGGAGTATTCATACATTGCCTGCTTAGAGCGCATCCGGAGAACGAATGCTGATATTGTGGTAATCGAGTGCTCCACTCCAACCATTGATATTGATATCTGGTTTGCCGAAAAGGTTGCCATATTTACTCCGGTTTGTCTTGCCGGTCCGCATTTGACAAGCTATGCAGAAAAAATACATGCAGAACATCCTACCATAACCTATCTGCTAAAGGGTGAGTACATTATTAGCTGCTTGGAGATGGCTCGTACACGTCGAACAGGAATATATGAATCAGTAATTGTCGATGATTTAGATGCATTGCCCTTTCCTTTTCGTGACTACCCGGCAGCAACTCGCTATTATGACCCAACCATGCCGACTGAAAGACCGCAACTTCAGATTTATGCAAGTAAGGGTTGCCCGTTTAAATGTACGTTCTGCCTTTGGCCGCAGACGATATATCAGGGCAGGGTTTCCTATCGCAAGCCTGAACGCGTTGCGGCTGAAATAAGAGAGTGTATTGACCAATATGGCTATCGGAGTATTTTTTTCGATGACGACACCTTCAATGTAGGTAATGAGCGGATCAGCCAGCTCTGTGATGAATTAAAAAAAATAGGTTTGCCATGGACTATGATGGGCAGACTCGACTGTTCTCCTCTGTGGCTCTATGACAAGATGGTGGAATCAGGATGTGTGGGGATGCGTTTTGGGATTGAAACCTTTGACGATCAGGTGCTAAAAACCATCAAAAAGGGACTTGTGTCGGAGAAGCTGGTAGAAACACTATGTCACATCAGTAATAAATACTCGAAGCTCATGCTGCATGTAACGATGATGAAGGATTTACCTGGGCAGACGGACGATATTCATACGCGGGACATGCTTGTATTAAAGGATCTGGGGTTCTCCCTGGATGATAAATATCGAAATTATCAACTGGCCGCTTGCTCGCCCTTCCCCGGTACTGAAATGTATGAAACCATGCGGCGAGAAGGTGTGCTGATGGATGATTTCAGGTTGTATGATGGTGGCACTGATACTATCATGAAACAGGCAAAAAGGCGAAAGGAACACTCGTGAAAATACTTCTAACCGGTGCTGCCGGATATGTGGGGACGATTATTAGGCGCCATTTGACTGAAAAACACGACGTTTCATCTGTCGATATGGTCAGTTCGTCTGATGCCGTAGAGTTCTCTTATGATCTTGCGGATGCTGAAGCCGTGAAGCAACTTGCGCAAACCGTCGCTCCGGACGTTGTGATTCATGCAGCTGGCAACAAGAACATCGGATTCTGCGAGAAACATCCTGATGATGCATTTCGTGCTAACTGTGAGGCTGCAATAAATGTCGCCTATACTTTTGGAACGATAGCCAGGATCATTTATCTTTCCACAGACTATGTATTTGACGGT
>LKPX01000068.1 GCA_001443525.1 Desulfobacteraceae bacterium RAAP-1
TCGTAAAAAGTTCGCAGGCAAGGCGCGCAAATCCTGAGGAATGAAGCGTACTTGTGGTACGCTGCAATGACGAAGGATGCGGCGCAACGCAGCATGCGGACTTTTTACGAAGCCGTCAATCCTAAAAGCCGTTCAGCAGAGGAGACATTATGAAAATAGAAACAGACCAAATCGGCGACATCCTGGTCATTACCCCATATGAAACGCGCATCGATGCTTCGTCGGCGGCGGATTTCAAGAGCCAGCTGATGGAACGGATCGGCGACGGCAGCCATCATATGATTCTGGATCTGTCTCAGATTCATTTTATTGACAGCAGCGGACTCGGCGTGATCGTATCCCTGTTAAAATTGACGGCAGGAAAAGGCGACATCAGTCTGTGCGCTATTCAGGAACCGGTGATGTCTCTGTTTAAAATGACCCGGATGGACCGGATATTCCACCTCTACCCGTCCCTGGCCAAAGCACTTGCAGCCATAACGCCCGGCGTCTGAGGATTCGACTGACGATATCTCCGGATACTTCGACGATTTTTCGATCTCATTTACGAAGGATGATGTATTTATGGAATTTGAATCTGTCATCGGGCTTGAAGTTCATGCCCAGCTTAGCACTCAATCCAAGATATTCTGCGGCTGTTCGACGGCATTCGGCGCTGCACCCAATACCCATGTCTGCCCGATCTGTCTGGGGATGCCGGGCGTTTTACCGGTGCTGAACCGGAAAGTCGTAGAATATGCACTGCGGATGGCGCTTGCCACCAACTGCCAGATCGCCGCCAACAGCCGGTTTGCACGGAAAAACTATTTCTATCCCGATCTGCCCAAAGGGTATCAGATTTCCCAGTACGAGCTTCCTGTCGCACAGCACGGATATATCGATATCGAAGTGGAAAATGAGGTAAAACGCATCGGCATTACCCGGATTCATATGGAGGAAGATGCAGGCAAACTGCTTCACGACACGGATCAGTCTTTCAGCAGGGTGGATTTAAATCGTACCGGAGTGCCGCTGATCGAAATCGTCAGCGAACCGGATATCCGGTCTGCGGAGGCTGCCGGCGCTTATCTCAGAAAATTGCGGTCCATCCTGCGATATCTGGAAATCTGCGACGGCAACATGGAAGAAGGCAGTTTCCGGTGCGACGCCAATGTTTCCATCCGCCCTAAAGGCGTATCCGAGTTCGGAACCCGCACCGAACTGAAAAATCTCAATTCCTTTAAACATGTAGAGAAAGCCATCCTCTATGAAATTCACCGCCAGAAAGAGATTGTGATGGAAGGCGGATCGATTGTGCAGGAAACCCTGCTCTGGAATCCTGACAAAGGTCAGACCACATCTATGCGCAGCAAGGAAGAGGCTCATGATTACCGCTATTTCCCAGACCCGGATTTGCTGCCCCTGACCATTGACGACGCCTGGGTGCATGAAATCCGTCAGAATCTGCCGGAACTTCCCGATGCCAAACGCGAAAGATTCATCGGCGCATATGGTCTTCCTTCCTACGATGCGGAAGTTCTGACCACCAGCCGCGATCTGGCGGATTATTTTGAAGCATGTATTGCTGACTATCCCAACCCCAAACAGGCGTCCAACTGGATCATGGGTCAGCTCCTGGCGCTCCTGAATGCCGAAGGCAAAGACATCCGTCAATCTCCGGTGCCTCCCCTTGCACTTGCCGCACTCTTGAAGCTGGTGGATGCAGGTGTCATCAGTGGTAAAATCGCCAAAACCGTCTTTGACGAAATGGCCAAAACCGGAAAACTCCCCGATGAAATTGTTCAGGAAAAAGGGCTGATGCAGGTCAGTGATACATCGGAACTGGAACAGATGGTTCAAAATGTCATTGACAAACACCCGAAGGAAGTATCGGATTATCGCGGCGGCAAGGAAAAAGTCATCGGTTTTTTTGTCGGTCAGATCATGAAAGAAACCAGAGGCAAGGCCAATCCGCAGATGGTCAATGATATTTTGAAACGTCAACTCGGGAAATAACCACAGAACGGCTTACCGACATTTAAAGGGGCGCTCTCTGACCGGAAACGCCCCCTTCTAACGCGCCTGCAGTCTTGCAGATGCTCCCTTCACGATAATCGCCAGTTCATGTACGAATCCTTCCATTTCTTCGGCCAGGGTGTTCAGTTCTTCGGATGCGGATGCAGACTCTTCCGCATTGGCGGCATTCTGCTGAGTCACCTTGTCCATCTCTGTCACCGCAATGTTCACCTGCTCAATCCCCTGCGCCTGTTCACTGGAGGCAGCAGCAATTTCTCCCACCAGTTCTCCTACTTTAACAGTATTCTGGGCGACTTGTTCAAAAGCGCCATTTGTTGTTTTGACCAGCGCGGAACCATCCGAAATCTTCTTAACCGTTCCTTCGATCAGAACCGCAGTATTCCGGGCGGCGTCCGCAGCACGCATGGCCAGATTTCTCACTTCATCGGCCACGACAGCAAACCCCGCACCGGCCTCTCCGGCTCTGGCGGCTTCAACTGCGGCGTTCAGGGCAAGCAGATTGGTCTGAAACGCAATTTCGTCAATGGTCTTGATGATCTTGGAGGTTTCTTCACTGGCTTTGGAAATTTCTTGCATGGAAACCGTCAGATGGTTCATAGAGGCGTTGGCTTTTTCCACCACCTGATTGGTCTGTTTCATCAAAATATCGGCCTGACCGGCGTTCGTGGCATTCTGTTTGGTCATGGAGGCCATTTCTTCCAGAGACGATGATGTCTGTTCGATGGACGCCGCCTGTTCCGATGCACCTTCCGCCAGGGACTGGCTGGCCGCCGAAATTTCCCGGGAAGCCGCAGACACCTGTTCGGAACTTGCCGCCAGAGAGGTTTCCACGCGGGATATGGAGCATTGAATGCCTTGCACCACCAGCGTACACAAGGTGATGAGAATACCAAAAACCACCACTGCCAGAGAAGAAGATACCCAAATGGATCGTTCTGTCATCTGAAGAAATTTGGCGATTCGGGTTTCCATGCCTTCAATCTCATTGGTATTGATACGGTTGATTTCCTCCCACACAGTAGTAGCCGTAGCGAAGAATTTGTCCGGAGAAATATTGTAATTGCCCTGATGTCCCAGCAATATCACCTGTTGCACATCATCTTCGACGGTTTTCAGCGACGGATTCCGGAAAACACTCTTTAACAGTTCGCCGCCCTTGCCGCTGAGCATCACCATCGGAGACAGCAGATTGACCCGGACGCTGGCCTTCAGACGAATGATGCTGGATAACTGATCCGGATCGAGCGGTTTGTCTGCCGCCAGAATGCCCGAAACCGTCCCGCGCAGCAAGGCGATACTTTCCTGGGCTTCACCGAGAATCAAAAGGGTGCCCATGACTTTTCCGAATCCAAAGGACGTTCTGGCTTCCACCGCCGCCTTGTTCAACGCCAGGATGTTTCGGACAACAGCCGTGTATTCTGGCAGCAAATCCTTAACAGCAGAACCGGGATGCACTTTTTTACGCAACACATCCACCTGATGCAGAGCTTCTTCCGCCTTGTTTACAGCCTGAACATTTATCGTAGCGCCTTTGAGCGCATTGGACATCTGGATGATTTTGGCATCGGACTGACGCCGCTGAACCTCAAGCTCTGCTCCGTTTTTCCCGTTGCTGGCATAAATGGCGGAAAGTCCCCGTTCTTTCTGAATTTCGCCGGCAAGCTCCAGGGCGGATTTCATCAGATGAATATTGTGAAACATGATGGCGGCATCTTTTTTCCGACTGAAATCATCACCGATATACATCCACCAGAAAAGAGCCGCCAGCAACGTTGGCACGCAGACACACGCTACAATTTTCATCCAGAGTTTCATAAAAAGTTCCTTTCCGAATCTCAACGCGTTCAAAAAAATCATTCCGTCTGCTGGAATCAATACATCTCTCATTCCGGTTCGTATTCAAGCGGATATCTTTGTCAGCTTGGATGCCTGCTGAAATCAACGCCGCATGTGAACCTCAAGCCCCATCGCCCGGATCATTTCCATATCCATACGCGTATCCCTGCCTTGTGTGGTCAGATAATTGCCGATCATCAGCCCATTGGCGCCTGCCATAAAAACCCAGGACTGAAAGTCTCCGAGCGTCACCCCTCTGCCGCCGCAGATGACGATATCTTTCTGCGGATGCATAAATCTGAAAAGGGCAATACACCGCAGCGCTTCCTGCGGAGACAAGGGCGTCCTGAGTCCCATGCGTGTCCCCGGCACGGGATTGAGGAAATTGATCGGGATAGAATCCACATCGAGTTCTCTGAGCGTCATGGAAAGCTCTATCCGCTGCTCCCAGCTTTCCCCCAACCCCATGATGCCGCCGCAGCAGACTTCCAATCCTGCATTTTTTGCGATTCGCACGGTTTCAACATCTTCTTCATAATCATGGGTGGTGCAAACAGCGCTGAAATGGCTTCTGGCGGTTTCCAGATTATGGTGATAGCGTGTAACGCCACTGCCTTTCAATTGAGCGGCCCGGGATTCGTTCAGCATACCCAGAGACGCACACACGCCGATCCGGGTCTGAGTTCCAATGGACGCCGCTGCCTTGCATATCCGCGTCATTTCTGCTGCGGTGTTGGCGTAACCGCTGGTAACCATCCCGAATTTCACAGCACCCTCACGCTGTCTGGAGACAGCGCTTTCAACCAGATATTCTTCAGAAACCATTGGATAGGTATGAATATCGGTATGATGATGAGAAGACTGTGCGCAAAAAGCGCAGTCTTCCGAACAGAATCCGGATTTGGCATTCGTTATGGCGCACGTAAAAATCCGGTTCTTGTGATAGCGGTTTCTGATCTTGTCTGCACACGCCATCACATCCGGAAAATGCGCTTCAGAAAGCCGGACAAGTTCACAGGATGTCTCGCTGGAAAGCACATAGCCAGGATCCGCCAATATTTCTTCGGTGATGCCGATCACGGTCGGATGAAACATAAAATCTCCTGATTCAACGTCAGCTCAAATAATCCCGATGGATGCGCCAGCCCAGATATACGCCGATCAGGCTTCCGATGCCGCTGACGACATAGGCCGTCATGAACCCGATATACGATCCGATCCACCATCCGACCCAACCCAGAATGGTCATGGCGACAAATATACAAAGTTTATTCACATGTATTCTCTTTCGGTTACCATCAACGCCTGATAAACCCGTCTCCAGAATTCCAGACAGACGCCATCGGAAAAAATCCGCATCTTGCATTACCTTCTGAGATTCATGCTCTCCATCACGACAATCCAGCCCATCGCCTCCTGATTTACCTTCAGAAGCGATATCATGCAATGGGCCTTTCCGGCGTCAATGGCTACATCCAGCACAACCCGGTTCAGTTCTCGATGAGTGGCTATTTTTTTCAGCGCCTCTGCAAATCTGGATTTTTCAGAAAGATGCACCAGTGTCGTAACATGACAATTGAGGACATCACCGATGGTTTTCTGCGTCATGTCCAACCCGTATTCATTGGCCTTGATAATAACCCCTCTCTTGTCGGTAACAAAAATACCGGCGCCGATACTTTCGAACACAGCCGCCTGAAAGTCCATGGCTTCCATCAGTTCTGCGGTGGATTGGCGGGGGTACAGCGGCACCGGCATCTGTATCTCCTCGTCACGGCTGAACGGGAAAGACTGTTTCTCCAGTTTATCCATGAAACGTTCGATATGCTCATTCATGGCTTTGACAGGACATTTGGCAATGTAATAATCCGCACCGATCTGCTGCACGTCTTCGGGTTTTTCGATCAGGGTGCTGGACAGGGCAATGATGGGAAAACGGGCATTGGGAAGCTGCTGCCGGCAATATTGAATCATCTGCCTTCCGTCAATCTTGGGCATGAGCATATCTACAAACAGGACATTCACATCCCCTTCGTTTATCCGGGTGATACCTTCCTGCCCGTCATACCCCTTGATCACATCATAGCCGCGTTTGGTGAGAAGTTCCGCTAAAAATTCGACAAAAAAGAAATCATTATCTACAACCAGCGCTTTTTTTTTCATATATCACCATCCTGTCTCTTAGCGCACCCTTGGCGAACTCATCCGATACAGACGCGATTGACTTCCTGCATATCGGTAATTCCCTGCAGAACTTTCTGAATCGCATCCTGTTTCAGGGTCATCATGCCCTCGCTGGCAGCCTGGATAAACAGCTCTTCCGAAGACGCCTGCTTTTTAATCATGCGTTTGATTTCGCGTGTGCCCTCCATGAGTTCGTGAATTCCCATACGGCCTTTATATCCGCTCCCGGAACAGATATCACACCCTGTCGGGCGGTATAACGTCATATCCGGCGAATAGACAATTCCTGTCGATTTAAAGGCTTCAACGCCATATGCTGTGACAATATCATTGAATTCCTCTTCCGAGGGATGATAGGACTGGCGGCAGTTGACACACAGAGTCCTGACCAGTCGCTGAGCCAGCACTCCCAGAAAAGCATCTGAAAAATTCAAGGCGTTCAGCCCCATATCGAGCAGCCGGGTGATGGTTTCCGGCGCGCTGTTGGTATGGAGGGTGGAAAACACCAGATGGCCGGTCAATGATGCTTCGATACCGATGGACGCAGTTTCCTCATCGCGCATTTCACCGATCATGATGACATCCGGATCCGCCCGCAGAAAAGATCTCATGACTCTGGCAAAAGTAAAACCGATCTGAGGTTTTACCTCAACCTGTCGCAGCCCTTGCTGTGTGATTTCGACAGGGTCTTCAGCTGTCCATATTTTGATTCCCGGTTTGTTGATATAACCCAGCGCAGCATGCAGAGATGTGGTTTTTCCAGACCCGGTAGGCCCTACGACCAGGATGATGCCATAAGGCTGCACGAGAATCTTCTGCATGATATTCAGATTTCGCTCATTCAACCCCATCTGTGTCAACTTCATGGCGCCTGCCTTGGCCAGAATTCTGAGCACCGCGTCTTCATATCCGCCGGTAGTGGGAATCGTGGCGACACGGAGTTCAAACTGAGGCACCCCTTTTCGCCGGAACTTGATTTTGCCATCCTGCGGGAGTCTGCGTTCAGAAATATCCAGATTGCTCATGATCTTGATGCGGGATAGAATCCCTTTGATCATTGAATTGGGTACCTTCAGATATTCCTGGCAGACGCCATCCATCCGGAAACGAATGGAAGTTTTGTTGGTAATCGGAGATGGCTCGATATGAATATCCGATACATTACTGCGATATGCCGCCACCAGAATCTGATCGACCAGCCGGACCACCTGGCTGGTCGATTCATCCATGGATTCCGCATCATCTTCGCCTGTCTCCTCTTCATCGAAAAGGATATTGGGAATGATGTCCTCAATGCCGAGAGACAGCTCTGAGGGTTCCGTCGCATGTTCCGCGTAAAAATGGCTGATAAACTGCTCGATATCCTCTCGGATGCCAACGAAAAGATCGATTTCAGGAACCTTAACCAGCGTTTTGATATGATCGGTTTTCCGGATATCTTTGGGGTCATCCACAATAATCTGGATGCGGTTTTTATCCCACCCCAGGGGAACCCACACGTCGTGAATCAAAAAAGATTTTTTCAGGTTGCGAATCAACTCAAAGGGCACCGGATGCTGAGGATCAAACGTCTTAAACGGACATCCATAAAACTGCGACAGCGATTTCCCGATTTCCGCCTTGTCGAGATGAAATTCCTCCATCAATGCATATTCCACACTGCTCCGGGATTTCTGAGCCAGCACCAAAGCTTTTTGAAGCTGTCCCGGATTGATGAACTTCTGCTGGATCAGATAATCATACCGGGAACCTGGAGATATCTGTGACAGCAGCGCGGACAGGCGCTTGTCGGTTTCCCCGCCAGCCGGATCCAGCTGAATGGCGGATTTATACAGCTCAATCGCATAATCCTTATGTCCTCGTTTCTCGAATTCAAGCCCCATGTCGGATACGAGCCTGGCTTTTTCCGAATCGCTGATATACTGACGATGAATCTGATGGGATAGATGATCTACGACCTGGCGAGGTGACTGAAAATGAAACAGGCTCTCCATAAACTGGAATATCAGATTCGGCGTCAGCGGATTTTTCTGAAAAGCTTTGTCATACTCGGAACAGGCTTCCTTGAACAGCCCCAGATCCTTCAACGCGGCAGCGCTTTCGATCAGAGCTTCAACACTGTCTTCATCGACCTGGTTACTCTGAAGAATAGAAAGCTCTTTCTGAGAAACGCCGGCATCTTCCTGCTCCTGCACCTGAATCAGCTTCTGAAGGGCATCAATCCTGTCGTGGAGTTCCTGTAAAACCTGAGATTCCCCAACAGCGGGATCGGCGACCAGACGCTTGTAAATATCCAGGCTGGGCTCCAAAAGTCCCATGGACTGATAGAGTTCAGCCTCGTGAATACCGACAGTTATCTCCAGCGGCAATGCAATATCAGAATTCGATGTCACTGTACCAGCACCTCGTTCAGCAGTTTCAGCAATCCGGCAATCTCACAGGGTTTGACAATATACCCCTTGATGATATCTTGAAGGTAGCGTGGAATACCGTTGGGGCCATCCGCCTCATAACCGGACGCAATAATAATCCGGACCGCAGGATTCATCGCCAGCAATTGTCTGGCTGTCGCAATCCCATCCATATCCGGCATGTTGCGATCCAGCAGAATCACATCCGGACGACACTTCGGATAGATATCAATGGCATCCTGACCCGATTTTACCGTAACGACCCTGTATCCATATGTTTCCAGCAGATTCCGGAGAACCTCGAAAATGGATTCATCATCATCTACAATCAAAACTTTTTCTCCATGCCCGCGGACCAGAACGCCATTATCTTCCTGCACTTGCTGCAGCGGCGCTTCCGGCACAGGAAAGGACAGTGTAAAAACTGTTCCCAGACCTGGCTGAGACATGACCTGAATATTGCCGTCATGATTGTGGACAATTCCGTAAGCCGTGGACAATCCCAGTCCTGTCCCCTTGCCGGCGTCTTTCGTTGTAAAAAAAGGATCGAAGATTTTCCGGGTGGTTTCTTCCGTCATACCGCATCCAGTATCTGAAACCCGTACGATCACCCGCTGATCGGAGATGGCAGCCTCGATCTGGAGCGTCCCGCCTTCCGGCATGGCGTCTTGTGCGTTGGTAAAAAGGTTCATAAAAACCTGGGTCAGTTCGGAAGGCTCCCCCTCCAGCAGCAGCAACGCAGGCCATTTTTTGCGAATGACAATCTGCTTTCTGAAAGATGCCGAAATAATCTGATAACATTCCTCAAGCGCATCGGACAGATTGAAGATGCGTTTGGAACCTTTAGATTCCATTCTGGAAAATTTCATCAGCCCTGCAATCATATCCGATCCGGACTTGGCGATACTGATAATACCGGATGTGTATTTTTGAATCCCCTCGACATCCGGATACTTCAAATTAATCAGCTCCGCATTGCCCATGACGCCGGAGAGAATATTTCGAAAATTATGGGCAATCCCCGCGGAAATCTCCCCCATGAACTTCATGCGCTGGGAATGAAGGAGCTGATTCTGAAGATAATGTTTTTCGATCAGGGATGCGTCATATTCAAAGGCCTTGGCTAGTGAATCCGTAGCAAGCCGCAGCAGATTGACTTCAGGATCTTTCCACGGAATATCCTCTGAACAGTTATCGAACCCGATAAATCCTTCAAATTTCCCGCGTACCAGAAGTGGAATCAGCGCCATCGAACAGATACTGAAGTTTCTGAGAATTTCCTGTTCGGACAACGGAAAATCGTGAATTGATCCGGATATGATCCTGTCCGCCGCAAGTTCCTGATACCAGCGGGATAACCCGTTATGATAATACTGCCGACGTGAATCGTTCGCGATGCGCCGGGAAAAAATACCGTCTGCGCACCACTCGCTCTTAAGGCTCATTCCGATATTTCCGGAAGCATCCTGACTGTTCCTGTACCAGTATGAACGGCTGGCGCCCGAAGCGCGGCCCAGGATTTCCAGAATAGCTTTCACCTGGCCATGAACATTTTCCCGCTTGAGCAGCATGGAAGCCACCCGCGCCGCCGCTTCCAGATATCTGTGCAGTCTTTCGATCCGGGTGACATCGTGCATCAGTATCAGTCCGCCCTTCCAGGAGCCGTCCATCGGATTCTGGAGATGCGATATATTCAGATCGAGAACTCTGTCGCGGATACATATCTTCATATCCCGGAAAACCGGGGTGTCTCCAGAAGGCTTCATCATCGCCTGGAACAGCGTCCAATACGATGCCTCCATGTGATCTTCGACAGAAGTTCCAAGAATCAGGCTGGCCGGTTTACCGATCAGGATCTCGGCAGCAGGATTGGCGCTCAGTATCCGCAGGTCATCATCATACACCAGCAGACCGGCTCTCATATTTTCTAAAATCTGAAGAATGTTTTGGCGGCTGTTGAGCAGCTCCTCAACGATCCTCCGGCTTCTGAGCGTCAGATTTGAGTCAGCCTGCTCCCGTTCCGAGGATAAACCGCAGAAAATATCCCTGGCTATTTTCTGAAGCTGCCGCCGAAAGGTATGGACGTCGCTTTTGACAATGAAATAGTCTGCAGAAATCCGTTCATGACCGGCATATTCGATGATGGCCGCGGAAATTACCACAATGGTCATATGCCGCAGATTTTCACGATCCCGGATATAGGCAACCAGTTGCTCCCCGGATATTTTGGGCATGATCAGATCTGTAAACAGAACATCCGGCGGTGATTGTAAAATTCCCGCCAGCGCTTCCCTGCCGTCTCTTGCGGTTCTGACCCGATATCCTTCATGCGTAAGAATATCCGTGATGACATTCAGAAATATGACATCATTGTCCACCACAAAAGCGCTTTTTACAGTCATGGGCAACCTACGCAGACATTGGCAGTTATTTCAAAACCATTGAGAGAGATATGATTCTGTTCAGACATTATTTCCACCTGTGCTTACGGGAATATTGACTGTTTCATGTACTTTCCTGAAGCCAGGCGATCTTGTGCGCTTACAACTATTCCCCATTCCGCCACAGCATGATTTCAGCCCGCAGTGCGCTGAATTCAGAATGAAGGGTTTTTTTGATTTCATTGAGCGTACACCGGAAAACTTCATGCGACTTCAACTGTTCATCCTCCGTTACAGCGTCTGGCTTGACGCTTTCCGGCTTTTGATTCCTTTCAAATCGAGAGCGGTAGGGAATGCTTCTTGAAGAAGCTTCACGGGAAGACGCCACCAGCTTCGCCTTGAGTTCTTTGAATTGAGCAAATTCATCTGCCAGAATGGTTCTTTTGGCGGCGCTGGAAATTCCGCCGGACAGCAGCATAATTTCCAGATCGCGATAGATAGCCTGCAGCAGTTTGACAGAATCCGGATGGGTACGGGCTTTTTTCTTCTGAATATATTTTCCGAGCGCCTCAAGCAACTGAAGGCACTTGACGGCGATGACATCCTGATTCAGAATGACTTTCAGCCGCTCCAGCTCCTGAAGCAGTTCGTTCAGAATATCATCGGTGATTTCCCAATCCATAGAAAGAACAATGGATTTCAGAACAGACAACGGCCTGGATTTCCGGATATCATCCTCGGAGTCTTTCGTCTGATTTTCAGGCGACATCGTCTTTGCCGAATGATGCTCCAAAGACATATCCGCTGCTGATTGAGATTCCGAAAACACCGGTTTCGGTTGATTGTCCGGAGACATATCTGTAAAAAGCTCATCGAGTCGTTTTTCGATCTCCTGAGTGGATGCATCTGATTCCAACATCGCAAAAGCCCTCCTATGTCAGCCCTTTCTGAAAAGCCACCATGGTCAGAGAAATTATTTTTTTAAGTGTAGCCACCACGTTGTCTCCTTTCAGCGCACTGGCAGGAAACGACGGAACTTTTAGCTGCTGGTTGAGATCCTTTTCAAGTATATCTACAGGAAGAACCGGAATTCCCTGGTCCTCCAGATCCCTTTTATTGTATTGCAGCACCAGGGGAATTTTGAAAATATCTTTTTTGTAGGCGGCAAGGTTGGTCTGAAGATTTTTTAATGAAATCAGGTTTTTTTTTCGCTGTACAGACAATGAATCCGCAACAAAAACGACCCCATCCACGCCCTTCAGAACAAGTCTCCGGGTAGCGTCGTATTTGACCTGCCCCGGCACCGTATATAGCTGTATGCGTACAGAGTATCCCTTTATTTTTCCAACTATGAAAGGCATGAAATCAAAGAACAGGGTTCTATCCCCATGTGTTTTGATGCTCACCATTTCAGAAGGAATACGATCTCGAAATTGCTGGTAAATATACTCGAGATTGGAGGTTTTTCCGCCCCGGCCCGGCCCGTAATAAACGATTTTAGCCTGGACCTCCTTGTTCTTTATGTTGATGAAAGCCAATCCAACTACCTCCTTACAACCGCAATGGCTCGATCAGAATTTTCTCCAGATTTTCCGGATATGTTCCATAGCATCCGCCACTTTCATACGCAAAAGCCCCAAAGAGATTTCTTTACCAAATACGGTAATAATCAGCAGCTCATTGTTTACCTTTCCAAAATACAGGCTCTCACTCTCCCCCTTATGGAACAGCAGCGCAAATTCTTCTTCACCGACAATTTTCGCCATCGCCTCCACCGCGCCAAAATTGGCGGCGGAAAGAGCCGCCAGGGAATACATATCTATCCGGGAAGCGCCATTGTCATCCTTTGCAATAATATTACCCGCCAGATCAATCAACAACACACAGTGAACACCATTTGAAATCAGATCTGAATGCAAAATCCGCTCGATTTCCTCAAGCTGTCTCTGGTCTAAAGAGTTTTCTGTAAAACTGACAGAGTTTTCCTCATAGGAAGCCACAATTATCTCCTCCAGCCAATAAAAAAAACACAATGACATACGATGAATGAATCTTGACGACTTCGTAAAAAGTCCGCATGCTGCGTTGCGCTCCATCCTTCGTCATCGCAACCCCTACATACACAAGCCGGAACATCACTGCGAGCTTTTTATAAAGCCACCCCACATACGACTTTTGCAAGTTCGTCAAATCTTGTTGATATAATTGTATTTTTATTCATGATTTTATGAATACATTAGACACCATAAAAGGTCAAGGCGATTTTTGAATATCCTGAATTCCGGATACGGCAAACCCGAGTTCACCGATATTTCTTGACAGAAATTCCGTTTTTCCATAAACATGCGGTTCATTTAGTGGAATTGAGGAAAGCACATTATCATGGCGATACATCACTCCGCAACGCCGAAGGCAGGTATCCTGCTGGTGGGTTTCGGCAGCACCGTACTCCAGGCGCAGACCGCCTATGAACGCATGACAGACAGAGTGCAGATGCTTTTCCCGAACATGCCGATCCGCTGGGCTTATACTTCTCCCCGAATCCGACGGATTCTGACCCAGAGAGGTCAATACTTCGATTCCGTGGAAATGGCGCTGGCGCGCATGATGGATGACGGTTTTACCCATGTGGCGGTGCAATCGCTTCAAGTCATCTCCGGCAAGGAAAATCATGAGCTGCTGGTCAACTGCCGAATGTTCGGGCAAATGGTCGGCGGTTTTCGAGAAATTCGGGTCGGACTGCCGCTCCTGAGTACAGAATCGGACATGAACAACACGGCCGCCGCCCTGCTGGCCGCCATTCCGAAAGAACGAACGCCGGAGGAAGCCGTCATTTTTGTAGGACACGGATCTCCGCACCCTTCCAACGCATTTTACACCGCACTGATGTTTCATCTTCAAGAGCGGGATCCGCTTGTTTTTCTGGGAACCATCAGCGGCTGGCCGGATGTTGCAGACATTCAGGATCGGCTGCTTCAGCGGCGCATTCATACGGCCTGGCTGCTGCCCTGTCTGGCGGTTGTCGGAAATCACGCGCTGAAGGACATGGCTGGAGACAGCAGCGGTTCATGGAAATCGACGCTTGAACATGCGGGCATCATCTGTAAGCCGGTATTGAAAGGGCTTCTGGAATACGATGCTGTTGCGGATATCTGGACAGACCATCTGAAACAGATTGCAGGCCCATGGGCTGCAATATCTGACGGCAATGTATCGTGAGCATCCAGCGCTTTTTTCGTTCGGCCCGGTTTCAGGCACTGTGGTTGTCGCTTCTGCTGGCAACCCTCATCGTCGTTTCCAGCGGTATGGGCTATATGCACATCCATTTTTTCGATGTGCTGAAAATCGTTCTGGCAAAGCTGTCGGGAATCCAGTCCCTGACAGACGGCGTCAACCGGCTATTTCCGGTGGTTATTACCGAGGTGCGTTTGCCCCGGATTCTGACATCCGCTGCAGTGGGCGCAGGGCTTGCGCTGTCCGGCGTGGTATTTCAGGGCATTCTGCTGAATCCTCTTGCCGATCCCTATACGCTGGGCGTATCGGCGGGAGCGGCGCTGGGAGCCTCATTGGCCCTGTGGCTGAACATCAGCGCCTGGGGAATGTGGTCTGTGCCGCTTTTAGCGTTTGCCGGAGCGGCCCTGACTCTGCTGGCGGTCATCTATCTGGCGTCATCCAGCAGCGGGCTGTCATCCGGCGACCTGATTCTTTCCGGCATCATCGTTTCGGCCATTTTATCTGCGGGCGTCAGTTTCATCAAATACATGGCGGATGAACAGGTAGGCGTCATCATCTTCTGGCTGATGGGAAGCTTTGCCTCCAAAACATGGGCGGATGTCTGGCTGACCCTGGCCGTGCTGATTCTGGGAGCAGGCGTATCCATGTACTTTTCCAGAGAACTGAACGTCATGGCGCTGGGATCGCGCACGGCGGCGTCTCTGGGGGTGGATATCCGGAAAGTGCGTCTGATACTTTTGATTACAGCTTCTCTGGTGGCAGCCGTTTGCGTATCAGTATCCGGAATTATCGGATTTGTCGGGCTGCTGGTGCCTCATATCATGCGGACGATCTGCGGACCGGATAATCAGCGTCTGATACCGGTATCGGTACTTGCCGGGGCCTGCCTGCTGCTGGCGGCGGACACCCTGACACGGGCCGTGCTGCCGCATGAAATTCCGATCGGTGTACTGACCGCCCTAATCGGAGGGCCGTTTTTCTGTTATATTTACCGAAAACGCCAGATATCCGGGGCCCATGATGATTGAGATGGAGCACGTCGCTTTCAGCTATGGGACGCGCCCGGCTATCCGGGATGTATCTCTGACCCTTGAGACCGGCATATTTTATGGTATTTTAGGGCCGAACGGCTGCGGCAAAACCACACTGGTGGATATCCTGATTCGGCATCAGAGGCCGGACGCCGGAATTGTCCGCTATCAGGGAAAACCCCTGGCGCATTACCATCGCCGGCAGATCGCCCGGGAAATTGCGCTGGTTCCGCAGCATTACGCGGTCAATTTTCCGTTCACATCCCGTGAAATCATCCTGATGGGCTGCTATCCACATCTGAGCCGGTTGCAGTTTCCGACGGCTGAAGATCAGCGGAGGGTGGACAATATTATGGCGCAGACCGGCGTACAGGAGTTTGGAAACCGGCTGATATCGGAGCTGAGCGGCGGCGAGCGGCAGCGGGTGATTTTCGCACGGGCGCTGGCTCAGAACACGCCGGTACTGATTCTGGATGAAGCCACCTCCAATCTGGATATCGCTCATGCGATTTCCCTGCTCAGCCTGGCGCTCGATAGGGTGCTGCAGGAAGGCGTAACCGTCATCGCCGTCATGCAGGATATCAATCTGGCGGCGCTGTTCTGTCAACATCTGATTCTGATGAAACAGGGGCGCGTGGTTCACAGCGGCCCCTGCAGCGAAACGCTGACCGAAAGCAACATTCATTCCATATTTCAGGTGAGATCCAGGGTCTATGAGGACAGTTACGCCCACAGCCGGCAGGTGGTATTCAACCGAACGTCTCATCTCGGTTAACGCGGCGGCGATGCGCCGGTGGGGGGAAGATAGGACGGGCGCCTTTGGACGCATCATTCGGGCTTTCCGTCAATATTTCTTGACAGAAAGCCCGTTTTTCCATAAGTTATAAATTGTTCAGGTGCGGCATTCGTCGCATAAAAGGGAATTCCGTGAAATCCGGAAGCGGTCCCGCCGCTGTCATCAGGGACGAACGCTGCAAAATGTCACTGCAGGGTATAGACTTTCAAAAAAACAATTTCACTGCGTCATCGGTCGGAGATATATACAGTATTATCTCCTCCCTGCCGCCTTGTGAAATGAATCTTCCGAAAATCTATACAAAGCCTTGTGGGAAGACGCAGTCAGTAGGATGATCTGAAAGCCAGAAAACCTGCCTGGATATGAAACGCCGAAATCTGCGGAAACAGAAAATAGGGTAGTGGTTGAATTCCACGGGCAAAGAAACCGGGTGCAGCCCTTCAAATTCATTAAGAATTTGAAGGGCTTTTTTTGTTGAAAGTGATCTGTATTTCAGGCGAGGTTCAAGGTCTATGAGGATAATTACGCCCAAATCCGGCAGGTGGCATTCAGCCGGACGTCTCATCTCGGTTCACGCGGCGGCAATGCGCCGGTGGGTCATGGCAGGATGCCTGACGGCCGTTCTGGTGTCCGCCTATCTGACATGCGACGCCCATGCCTTTGAAATCAAGGATGATATGGGCAGACACATTACCGTGACAAAGCCGTTCAAGCGGATTATATCGCTGTACCCAGGACATACGGAAAACCTGTTTTCGCTGGGGTTGAATGTCGAGATCATCGGCGTTTCGCCCGATGAAAACTATCCAGCGGAAGCTGCAGGCAAGCCGGTTTTCTCCTACCATGACGATCTGGAAAAATTTCTGGCGGTCCGCCCCGACCTGGTGCTGGTGCGGCCCATGATCGACCGGGCATATGGAAAGCTTCTGACGGGTCTCGAAAAAAACGGCGTTACGGTGATATCTCTTCAGCCCGGTGCTATCGAGGATATCTATATGTACTGGCAGACGCTGGGAGAGCTGACCGGCAAAACCGCACAGGCCCGCCAGATGGTCGCTCATTTCAAAGCCGCTCTGGAAGTTATCCGCTCCGGTGTCCGCGACATTACTCCAAAGAAAAGAGTTTACTTCGAAGCCATTCATGACCGCATGAAAACATTTTCGCCCGATTCCATGGCGATTTTTGCGCTGGAATCCGCCGGAGGCGTCAATATCGCCGCGGACGCCGCGCCCGTTCACGGCACCAATATCGCCTTTTACGGCAAAGAACGGATCATCTCTCATGCGGCAGATATGGATGTCTATCTGGCGCAGTCCGGACCCATGAACCACGTTACGGTGGACATGATTCAAAACGAGCCTGGATTTTCCGTAATCAAGGCGGTTCAAAACCATCAGATATATCTGATTGACGAAGACCTGGTTTCAAGACCCACGCTGAGGCTTCTCGACGGCATCCGCACGATTGCCGGAATTCTTTATCCGAACGCCCGGATCAAATAAATGGCAAGCAATATCAAAGGCATCGTTATTGCGGGAACCCAGAGCGGATCCGGCAAAACCACGATCAGTCTGGCCCTGCTGGCTGCACTGAAACGCCGCGGATTCCGGGTGGCGTCATTCAAAGTGGGGCCGGACTTCATCGATCCCGGCCATCACACCCGGATTACGGGAACGCCCTGCCGCAATCTGGATGGGTGGATGCTGTCCAGAGCGTACAATCAGGAAATCTTCAACCAGCATATCCTCTCCGCGGACAGGGTGGTGGTGGAAGGCGTGATGGGACTGTTTGACGGCTATGACGGCAAAAGCGAGGCCGGTTCCACCGCCCAGATAGCCAAATGGCTGAACCTTCCGGTGCTGCTTGCGGTAAGCGCCGGAAGCATGGCCCGAAGCGCCGCCGCGCTGGTCTGTGGATTCGAACGGTTCGACCCGGAGCTGCGATTTGCGGGCGTTTTGTTTAACCAGTTGGGCAGCAAGCAGCATCTGGCCTATCTGAAAGATGCGCTTTCGGAGCATGTGCAAATGCCATGTCTGGGAGGCATGTTGAGAAATGCGGATATCGCCATTCCTGAAAGACATCTGGGGCTGGTCACCCTTCAGGATCATTTCCTGTCGCCGGCGGCCATCAATCGACTGGCTGATGTGATGGAATCCTCGGTGGATATGGATGCACTGATGGCCTGCTTTTCCGATATTCACCCGAATTTTGAGCCAGAGCCGGTTCCCCTGCCACCGAAAGTCCGCATTGGGGTGGCGATGGACCCGGCGTTCTGTTTTTATTATCCGGACAATCTGGATGCGCTGACCGCAGCGGGCGCAGAACTGATGATGTTTTCGCCGCTTGCGGATTCCTGTCTTCCGGAAGGGCTGGACGGACTGTATCTGGGCGGCGGTTATCCGGAACTGCATGCCGGGGCGCTGGCGGCCAATCGGCAAATGCGGTCTCAAATCCTGGCGTACAGCCGGAAGGGAATACCCATTTACGCGGAATGCGGCGGGCTCATGTATCTCTGCCAGGAACTGACGGACATGGACGGCCGCATCTACCCCATGACCGGATGTTTTCCCTTTGCAACGCGAATGTTGAAGCGTCTCAAGACCCTGGGATATCGGGAGATCACGCTGAAAAGAGATACCCTGCTGGGACAGGCGGGCACGCAGATCAGAGGCCATGAATTTCACTATTCGGAAATCATACCGCCTGTGGACGTTCCGACAATATACGCAGTTTCCTCCAGAGCCGGAGCATCTCAGGCCGATGAAGGATTTCAGATCAACAACACTCTCGGAAGCTATATCCATCTGCATTTCGGCAGCCGGCCGGATGCGGCCGCAACGTTTGTTCGAGCCTGCGCGGAATACTCCCGAAAACTCATGACAGGAGCATCATGACACCCAGTGACATCGAAACACAGAGTTTTGCTATCATCGACAGAGAAGCCGGGCCTCATCCATTTTCTCCAAATGAATGGCAGATTGTCCGTCGCATGATTCACACATCAGCGGATTTCGAGTATATGAAAACCGTCCGGTTTCATCCGGACGCCATTTCAAAGGGCATTCAGGCGATTCGTGAGGGCAGGCTCATCATCACCGACACCACCATGGCGCAGCACGGCATCAATGCCGCGGCGCTGACGCCGTTCGGATGTCATGTGGCGTGCCTGATTCAGGATCCGCAGGTGCGCCAAAAGGCGCAGGAAACAGGAGACACCCGTGCGGCGATGGCTGTGGATGCGGCGCTGTCCGCCATGGCCGGCGGTATTTACGTCATCGGCAATGCGCCCACAGCCCTGATGCGGCTGATGGAACGCATCCGGGAGGCGTCCGCAACTCCTGCGCTCGTGATCGGAGTTCCGGTGGGTTTTGTAAACGCCGCGGAATCCAAGGCCACGCTGGTCGCCATGAATTATCCCAGCATTTCCAATGTAGGCAGAAAAGGCGGATCCACCGTGGCTGTCAGTATCGTCAACGCGCTGGCCCGGCTGGCTGAAAAATGAAAGGTATTGCAATGACTTCAAAAACCGGAACATTATATGGCATCGGTGTCGGCCCGGGAGACCCGGAGCTGCTGCCGATCAAATCCGCAAGAATTCTTTCGGAAGTGGATACCGTCTTTGCCGCGGCATCCACCAAAAACGCTTACAGCCTGGCGGTCAAGATTGCCGGGCCGCATATCCCTGCAGGCACATCCATCCAGATGCTGCAGTTTCCCATGACCCAAGACAAATCCGAAACCCGTCTGGCCTGGCAAACCCACGCCGGCGCCATCATTACAGAGCTGGAATCCGGAAAAAACGTCGCATTTTTAACGCTGGGCGATCCCCTGACCTATTCGACTTATGGATACATTCTCAAGAACATTCAGGAAATGGCGCCCCATATTCCGATTGTGACCATTCCCGGTATTACGTCCTATCAGGCGGCTGCGGCCTGCATCAATACCCCGCTGGTGGAGGGTGAAGAAAGCCTCCTGGTGGTTTCGGGCGTCAACGGCGGCGACCGGCTGCGCCAGATGACGGTAAAACCGGAAAATGTGGTTTTCATGAAAGCCTACCGGAATATCAAAGACATCAACGCCGCCCTGGAAGATGCGGACGGATTCGCCCGCTGCGTCGGCGTTTCCAACTGCAGCCTTCCGGATCAGAAAATCATCCAGGATGTCCGTGAGCTAAACGGACGCACCCCTGAATACTGGACCATCATCATTGCCAAGCAGTCCCATGCCGGCGCTTAAATCCGGGTTCACCACCGGAACCGCGGCGGCGGCGGCCGTCAAGGCGGCGCTGATACGAATTGTCATGGGGGATTGTCCCACGTCGGCAAATGTGTGGCTGCCAACTCATAACAGGATTGAGATTCCGGTGCATCGCTGCGAACTGATGGATCCATCCCGCGCGACCGCTGTCGTCATCAAAGACGCCGGAGACGATCCGGATGTCACGCATGGCGCTGAAATCGGTGCTGTGGTAACGCTGGATATCGGAAATGATGTCCAAAATACATCCGTAACGATCATTGCCGGGGAAGGCGTGGGAACGGTGACGCTTCCGGGGCTTGAAATTCCGCCCGGAGAACCGGCCATCAATCCAGGCCCCCGGAAAATGATCCTTCGGGCGGTTTGTGAAGTTCTGGAAACGGCGCACAAGACCAGCCGGGTCACCGTTGAAATTTTTGCACCCCGAGGCCGGATTCTATCTGAAAAGACCCTGAACGCCAGGCTGGGCATTATCGGCGGTATTTCCATTCTGGGCACCACCGGAATCGTTCGTCCCATGTCTCATGAAGCTTATGAGGCGACCATCACCGCCGCCCTGTCCGTAGCGCGTGCCGGAGGCTGCCGCCGGGTCGTGCTGACCACAGGAAGAAGAAGCGAACGCTTCGCCCAGAATATCCTGACAGACCTGCCGGATATCGCTTTTGTCCAGATCGGCGATTTTTTTAAAATGTCTCTGGAGGCGGCGTCTTTGAAAGGATTTGAGAACATTACACTGGCGGTGCTCTTCGGTAAAGCCGTCAAAATGGCCCAGGGATTTTCTTATACCCATGCTGCGAAATCGGATTTGTCGCTGACCGCTCTTTCCGAATGGGCCGTCGCCGCCACATCGGACAGAAATTTGGGCCAGCGCCTGCGCCATGCCAACACCGCCCGCGAAGCGCTTTCGATGATTTCTGAAGCACATCCAGCCATTATTGCGGATGTGGGCCGTCGCATGATTCAGGCCGCCCGCAGGTTTGCCGCGGAAAACACCGAGATTCAGGGAATCATTTTTGACTACAGCAGCCAGGTATTATATAGTTCAACACTATAACAACTTTCAGCGGACTGTTTATTCCAGTTCGCATTCAAACTGATACCTTTGTCAGCTTCGCTGTGCCGCGATTCGACGTACTGAATGTACAGTCTCATCGCTGCTCGCTTGCTTTCGCGGTCTCAGTCCGAATGCTT
>LKPX01000069.1 GCA_001443525.1 Desulfobacteraceae bacterium RAAP-1
CTTCGTAAAAAGTCCGCATGCTGCGTTGTGCCGCATCCTTCGTCATTGCAGCGTACGACAAGTACGCTTCATTCCTCAGGATTTGCACGCCTTGCCTGCGAACATTTTACGAAGTCGTCTGAAATTCGACTTTTTACGATGGCATCAGTTTTGATATCATCCGCCGAACGGCATAGGCCCCAGGTGATCCGCTATCGGTCCCAGAGCAGCCACCGGGAGAAATAGCAGTGCTCCAATAATCAGAACCGTCCCGAACACCAGGCAACCGAAGGTGAGGCTGTCATCCCGCAGTGTCCCCAGCCCGAACGGGCTTGTTTTCTTCGCTCCGAGATATGCAGCCATGGCTAAAGGCGCAATTATCGGAAGATAACGGCTCATGAGCATAACGATACCCGTAGCGATATCAAACGCAATGGCGCTTGGAGCAGGATTCACGGCATTGTAGAAGCCGTAGCTTACCCCCAATCCGTCAAAGGCCGAACCGTTGTTGGCTGAAGCCGAGGAGAACTGGTACAGTATCTGCGAAAAACCATGAGCGCCGGGATTGCTGATGGCCTGGAGTCCCCAGCTTGTTGCGGCAAAAAGACCTGTAGGGAAGAGAACCATGAACGGATGTACCAGCAAAGCAATCACCGCAAGCTTCACCTCTCGCGCTTCGATCTTTTTGCCCAGATACTCGGGCGTTCGTCCAACCATCATACCAGCAATGAATATCCCGATGATCACGTAGAGGAGCATATTGATCATCCCAACCCCTTTGCCCCCGAAGATACAGTTCAGCCACATGCCGACCATGGGGCCTAAGGCTGCAATCGGGTTGAGGCTGTCTTCCTCGGAGTTCACAGCGCCACACGTCACGTCCGTCGTCAGTGTATCAAAGGTGGCGCCTGCCGAAGTTCCGAAGCGCATCTCCTTGCCTTCGAGATTACCCTGATGCTGATCTACCGGCAGACTGGCAACGGCCGGGAGAATTACCATCTGTTTTCCGCCAGGCGCCTTCGAATTGGGAACCTCGTAGGTCCTTGTCACCGCCTGACCGGTTAACCCCGGGTTCGGTTTCAGCGTGTCGAAATATACGGTCCAGACAACCGTGGCAGCCATCAAAACCCACATGACCATGAATATGACCATGCCATGCTTGAACCTGCCGAGCATTCGGCCGTACATTAGAACCAGCGCAAACGGGAAGATCATCATCGCAAGGGTATTGAAGAAATTTGAGAGTCCGGTGGGATTTTCAAATGGGTGCGCCGAATTCATTCCGTAGAATCCGCCTCCGTTGGTTCCAAGCATCTTGATGGACTCAAAAGCCGCCACAGGACCCACCACAATGGTCTGCTGCTTCGCTTCGCCCTTGTCCGTGGTTCCCATCGCTGCATGTTCCAGCGTCGAAACATGGCAGGAGGTTTGAAAGGTCATCGGGGTACCCTGTGTTATGAAAAAAAGACCGATAACAAAGGAGATTGGCACAAACATGTATAGCAGCACCCGCCACATATCAACAAAGAAGTTGCCAAGCGATGAATCGCCGCGCAAAGCTCGGATAACTGCGGACAGTACGCTCAACCCCACTGCCGCTGACATAAAGAGCATGAATATCCCGAAAAATATCTGACTGAAATTGGACAGATGCTGTTCCCCGGCGTAATGCTGGATGTCCGTATTCGTCATGAACGATGCCACGCTGTTGAATATGGTGCTTGGAGCCAGCATGGTCTTTCTATCCGGGTTGAGCGGCATCCATGGCTGAAGCGCCAGGACAAGAAAACCGAAGGCAAACATCAGCGTATTGAAAAATAGAAGTGAGCCTGCGTACTGTTTCCAGTTCTGCGGACCACTGTTCAACCGTTTTTCGAACCAGCCGAATACAGACCAGGGCCGGTATTTACCACCCATGATCCAGGCCATATAGCGACTCAAGGGAAATGCGATGATAGTCGCTGTTGTCAGGAGTGCAAGTGGAAGCAACCAGATTTGTATGAACATTATTTTAACTCCTTATCGGATGAAAATTGACGGCTTCAAAATTCAAAACCATTCCGGCCGGACTAAAGCCACAACAAGATATATGAACAGAAATACCGCTACACCTACTGTCAGATAAATCATCTGCATCGCCTCCGTTTAGATTTTTTCACATGCTTCCAGGAACAAGTAACACAGACCCATCATAAAAAGGCCCAATAAAAACATGGCTGGCAACCATATCCCAAGGTTCATCGTAGATTCCTCCTTTCTCTTTCTCTGAATGCAATCAGAAATTGCAGACCGTTTTTGCCCTGTCACAGTCAATGCCGCTCACAGAACAAAAAAAAACAGGATACTAGCTGATACTGAAAATAAAATTCATATTATCCATCTCCGGATCGTTTCTGAATGTGATCACCTTGTCCTGCTTCATCGGAGGAAACCGCATGCAGGGTAAATGAAAACCGTGTGCCTTTGCCGACCTGACTGGCAACATCAATATGACCGCCATGGGCTTCAACGATTTCCCTGGCAATGGACAGCCCCAGCCCCGTGTCGCTGTACTGTTCATGATCCGGAGCCCTGAAGAATTTTTCAAAAATATGGGGCAGGTATGCTTCAGGAATTCCTGCTCCCGTATCTTCAACGGCAAAACGGACGATGTCCTGCTCCTGCTGGGCTGTAATCCGCACGAGCCCTCCTGCCGACGTATGTTTCAATGCATTGCTGAGCAGGTTTTCAAATACATGCCGGAGTTGCAGCTCATCCGCCATAACAGACGGAGTTTCCCGAGGCACATCAATAATCAAACGAATCCCCTGATCCACAAATGCAGTCCGCATTTCATCAACCGGCTGCAATATCAATTGTTCGGCGGGAACAGGATGCAGCTGAATTCTGGCTTTTCCGGACTCCAGCCTGCTGATATCCAGCAGATTATCGATAATGCGGCTCAATCGGTCACTGTCATCCCGGGCGGTTGCCAGAATTTCCGTCTGCTTAGGTGACAGTACGCCTATCTTCTCACTTAACAACACATGCAATGCCAGCCGAATGGACGTGAGCGGTGTTTTAAGCTGATGCGAAACCGTCGAAATCATGCCACGCTTTAATTCATCCAACTGGCGCATACAGGTAAAATCCGAAAGGACAAGCGTTACGCCGATCAGTTGCTTTTCATCATCCTGAATCGGAATGGCTTCCGGCAGAAAAAAACGTTCCTCTCCATCCTGAAAAACCTGAATGACGTCTTCCCTGTTTTTGGAACGGGCGGATATTGAATCACCATTCACAGCATGCGCAAAAATTTCTCTGATTTTTTCATATTCGGAAGCATTCACGGAAGATTCCGGTTTCAGGTTGAATATCCTGCGGGCGATATCATTGGCCAGTTCAATATTTCCGCTGGTATTGCAGATGGCGACTGCATCCGAAAGACAGTCCAGCGCCAACTGCGTTGAATGCCGGGTCCGCAGCAATCGTGCGTGGTCACTGCGGCGCAACTCACGCAGGCTTAGCGTCATATCGTTAAACGCCCTGGCCAGTTGCCCCACTTCATCCTTTGAGTGTGCATTGACGACCAGATCCAGATTCCCCTGCTGAATTTCATTCACCGAACGGGTTAATCCGGCGATCGGTCTGAAAATGGATGGCCAGATCAGCGCAATAAATACCAGCGCCAGCACAACTCCCGACAGCACCAGCAGGATCATCGTCCGCTTTGTTTCTATGGCGCGAAGCCGGGTCTGGCCGTCCACCGCAACCATGTTGTTCAGGTTCAGATCAATGATCTTCTGCGCGGTATCACGAATTTGATCCGAGCAGATGAGCAGATGATGTCGAAAGAAATCCAGGCGCGTCATCTCGGAATCCGGCAGCCGGAGGAGATTTTCAAATTCCGTGTGATATGCCTTCCATTGCGCCGCCAGACGATCCGTTAATTCCTGCTCTCCAATAACAGTTACGTTGTGTTCCTGGAAAAAAAGATTTTTATTGAATGTAGTTAAATTGGATTGGATACCGGTCTGCGCATTGTCAGGCAAAGTACTTCCGTGTGTTTCCCAGAGTGATGTCATGGCGATACGATCCAGATGTTCGATAGCCCCCTTCATGGTGTAGCAGGCCACCACGCTGTCGTAATTTTCCCGGAGTATCCGTTCGATAGATGTGCTGAAATCGTTTGAAGTGCGAATGCTCATCAAACCGACTGCCAGCAGTATCCCCAGCAGTCCGCAAAAGCCGATGAGCAGTTTGATTTTAAGGCTCATGATCTTTGTTTTCCTTTCTTGCCGAAAAGACATTCAGCAACCCTCATGCCAGTTGCAGCATTTATGGAAAATACTAAAAAATCAATAAGTAAAAGAATATGATGAGGCCAAAATCGAGGAACGGGATTTCAAAATTCAGGAAATGAGAGAATGATATCTTGCAAAATGAAATGTGACGGCTTCGTAAAAAGTTCGCAGGCAAGGCGCGCAAATCCGCAAGGAATGAAGCGTACTTGTGGTACGCTGCAATAACGCAGCATGCGGACTTTTTACGAAGCCGTCACATGTGATACTGTTTTCGGCGCCGCCACAACGTCACAGAATCCATTCCCAGAATCCGGGCGGCTTCATCCAGGGATTTCGTAGATGCCAGAACCCGGCGGATATGAAGCTCTTCAATTTTTTCAAGTGATATCAGATCACCAAGGTGAGGCGTTTGTTCGACGGATTTCATTTTCATTGGCAAATGAGCGGCGCCAATGTTTTCGCCGCTGGAAATCAACACCGCACGTTCAATGGCATTACGCAGTTCGCGGATATTTCCGGGCCACGGGTAGGATTGCAGAACGGGGCGTATATCTTCGGCCAGAATCAGCGCATTTCGATGATGCTGTCTGGCAAAAAAAACCAGTAATTTTTCCGCAATGGGCAAAATATCTTCGGGTCGTTCCCGAAGCGGCGGCATGACAAGTTCCAGAACATTCAGACGATAAAACAGGTCTTCACGAAATTTTCCCGCCGCCACAGCCGCTTCAAGATTGACGTTGGTCGCAGCCAGCACACGGACATCCGCATTCAATGTGACGGCATCCCCCAGCCGCTCATAGGCTTTTTCCTGAAGAAACCGCAGAAGTTTGGGCTGAAGCGGCAGTGGAAGCTCGCCGATTTCATCCAGAAACAGCGTTCCGCCTTCACAGGCTGAAATCCGTCCCGGGTTATCGCGCAACGCCCCGGTAAAAGCGCCTTTAACATGTCCAAACAGTTCACTTTCCAGCAGGTCCAAAGACAGGGACGGGCAGGAGACAACCCCCATTGGCTTTGCCGCCCGCCGACTCCACGAATGAACAGCGCGCGCCAGAAGCGTTTTACCTGTCCCGCTTTCACCCGTAATCAGGATTGTGGCGTCACTGTCGGCTACCTGACGCGCCATCGCCAGAATTCGCTGCATAGCCGGGCTCTGGCTGACTAAATCAACGTCCGGGTTTTCTGTATTCAGTTCTCCCTGCAGCGCCTCCACCTTCTGTTCCAACCGGCAGACATCGGCCACCTTGTTCACCAGAAGGAGAACATGCTCGTGTGTAAACGGTTTGGGAAGGTAATCGAACGCTCCCCGCTTCATGGCCTCCACAGCGGAATCAATGGATGCATACGCCGTAATCACGATAATCTTCATCCACGGGCAGGCAGCGCAAAGTGTTGAAATCAGTTCCATTCCCGATTCTGTGCCCAGCCGCAGATCGACAAACGCAAGATTGAAAAAACGCCGGTTTGATTCGTTGACAGCATCTTTTGCATTGCTGACAGAAGTCACCCGATGGCCATCAACCTCCAAAGCCATTGCCAGTATTTTACGAATGTTCGGTTCATCATCCACTACCAGAATGGACAGACTTACAGTCGTATTTTCACAGGTTGTCATTTATCGGCTCCAAACAATGTCAGGATAGGAAGAATCCGTTACAGGTTTTTCACAGGAGGAATCATACCATATCTAAACGATGACGCAGGGTCAAGAACATGCGAGGATGCCCTCATTCCCCGTGTGAATAGGATTGTATTTCAACGATACTGACAGTATAATCAACTACTGAAAGTGTTTGAAATATATGTGTTGTCCTGGCAACGGCTCAGATATACACAGGGTATCCAATGAATACACAACCAACCTATGACGAACTGCTTGAAAAAATCCGGCGGCTTGAGCAGGAAATTTTCAACGATAACCGATCTGAACTGTTTCAGAAGCGAGATGCAGCATCGTCGAAACAATTCTATGAAGCACTCCCCCTGCCATATCACTCGTTGAATGGAAATGGATATGTTCTTGAAGTTAACCAGACATGGCTGGACACGTTGGGTTATTTGAGAAAGTCCGTAATCGGACAACATTTTACCGATTTTTTGTATGGCAAGTGGAAACAGTTTTTCATCGATAATTTCTCCGATTTCAAGGCAGCCGGCAGCGTTCATGGCGTTGAACTGGTGATGGTAAAACAGAACGGTTCCCGGGTATTTACGATATTCAATGGTACAGTCGAAAGATACGCGAATGGTGACTTTAATCGGACGCATTGTATTTTTAACGATATTACCCAACAAAAAAAAGATGATGAAGAACGGCTTTTACTGAAGACGGTTATGGAGCAGGCCGAGGAAAATGTGCTGATTACCGACAACCGGCGCACAATTTTGTATATCAATCCGGCGTTTGAACGCTCCAGCGGTTACACCCGCAACGAATTAAAAGGGCAAAAGCTGAGATGTCTGAGAAGCGACCAACAGGACAAAGCTTTTTACCAAACTACCAAGGATATTCTCGATCGCGGTGACGTCTGGATGGGACTCATTGTCAACCGCGGGAAAAACGGGGTGGACTTTGAAATAGAGGGCACCATTTCCCCCATCAGGAACGCCGCCGGCGCCATCACCCATTATGTGGCCGTCGGTCGTAATATGAGCCGTTTCCGCAAACTGGAAAGGGACCTTCAGCACGCTCAGAAGCTGGATTCCATCGGTACATTGGCTGGCGGTATTGCACATGATTTCAATAATGTATTGACCGCTATCATGGGATTCATTGAGATGGAATACATGACGGCAGTTCCTGAAAGCCAGACGCGTCACAGAATGGAACGAGCATTGAAAGCCTGCCATCGCGCACGGGATCTGATCAGGCAGATTCTGGCGTTCAGCCGTCAGGACCCGCAGCGCAAACAGCCTGTGAATGTCTTTCATATCGTTACAGACGCTCTGAAAATGCTCCGGGCATCCATTCCGGCCACCATTGATATCCGCTTCCCCAAGGAAATTCAACAGTCTATAATTATGGGTGATTCAACACAGATTCATCAGATCGTCGTCAATCTTTGCATTAATGCCGCCCATGCCATGCTCACAACCGGAGGCATACTGGACATTGATCTGAAAAATATCGAAATTGATCCAGAAACATCTTCCGGAAATCAAAATCTCCGGCCAGGATCCTACGTGCGGTTGACAGTTCGCGATACCGGATACGGCATGAGCCAGGAAACGCTCAGCCGGATTTTCGAACCGTTCTATACCACAAAAGAACCTGGAGAAGGTTCCGGCATCGGGTTAGCCATTGTCCGCGGCATTGTCCGAAATCATGGCGGGATTATTGCCGCCGAGAGTGAGACTGGTAAAGGCAGCGTCTTTCATATCTATTTTCCCAGAAGCGAAGGCGCCGTTACAACCATGGATGTTTCCCAAGCGCAATTTCCCACCGGGAATGAACGAATATTACTGGTGGACGATGAGGAAATCATTACTGCCGTGGAAACAGACATGTTGAAGAGTCTGGGCTATGAAGTCGTTTCTGTCAACCGGAGTTCTGATGCGCTGGAGAGGTTCCGTTCTCAAAAGAACCTGTTTCACCTGGTTATCACGGATCTTACTATGCCCGGCATGACTGGTTTGGAACTAGCCACTGAACTGCTGAAAATCAAAAAAGATGTTCCCATTATTCTCTGCACCGGTTTTCCAGGAGCAGGAATTCGGGAGAAAGCCTTATCTTCAGGAATTCGAGAAATCATGGTAAAGCCTTTCGTTCTCCAGGAAATGGCACATACGATTCGACGGATACTGGATATTCGTGATTAAAAACAACTCGTTGGGAATTATGAATCTTATGGATTCGAAAGCGCCTGAAAAGCTTTGTCAGGAATTCAAGCCAGGAAGCAAGGAACTGTACATCATCTTTCATGCCATTTCATATCGTTTCTCCATTTGAACCCGGAGGAGATCAGCCTCAGGCCATTGAATCTCTGTGCCGAAGCCTTCAGACCGGTAAAAAACACCAGGTTCTGCTGGGGGTTACCGGATCCGGTAAAACCTTTACCATGGCGCATGTCATCGCCAGGCTCGACAGGCCAACGCTGGTCATGGCGCCCAACAAGACGCTGGCAGCCCAGCTTTACAGCGAATTCAAACAGATTTTCCCGGATAACGCCGTGGAATATTTCGTAAGCTACTACGATTATTACCAGCCTGAAGCCTATATTCCTACCAGTGACACCTACATTCAGAAAGATTCCTCCATCAATGAAATGATCGATAAAATGCGCCACTCCGCCACCATGTCGGTGCTGACTCGGCGCGATGTACTGGTAGTCGCCAGCGTGTCATGTATTTATGGACTGGGAGCACCCGAAGACTATCTGGCCATGCGGGTTACGCTTGAAATCGGGATCGAAAAGCCGCGCGACAAGCTGCTGCACGACCTGGTGGCCATTCAGTACGAGCGTAACGACATGGATTTTCATCGCGGCGTCTTCCGCGTCCGTGGTGACCGGGTGGAAATTTTTCCGGCGTATGAGGAAGATAAGGCGATTCGGGTGGAGTTTTTCGGAGATGAAATTGACGGCATTTTTGAAATTGATCCGCTGAAAGGCGTTGTTCTGAAGAAACTTTCCCGTACAGCCATTTTCCCGGCCAGCCATTATGTAACCCAGAAAACCACACTGGAACGGGCTGTCAAATCCATCATGGAAGAGCTGAAAACACAGATCGCATTTTTTAGAAGCGAGAATAAACTTATCGAGGCCCAGCGAATTGAAGAAAGGACCCATTTTGACGTTGAGATGATGATGGAGATCGGATATTGTAATGGGATTGAAAACTATTCAAGGCATCTGACCGGCAGATCCGCCGGAGAGCCTCCCCCTACCCTGCTGGATTACTTTCCTGAAGACTTTCTGGTGTTTTTTGATGAAAGCCATATTTCTGTCCCGCAGCTCCGCGCCATGTATCACGGAGACCGCTCCCGGAAAAACACCCTGGTTCAGTACGGATTCAGGCTGCCGTCCGCGCTGGACAACCGGCCGCTCAAATTTGAAGAATCCGAATCCAGAATTCACCAGGTGGTATATGTGTCGGCGACACCCGCAGACTATGAGATGGAAAAAGGCGGAGATGCGCTGGTCGAGCAGATTGTCCGGCCTACCGGGCTGGTGGATCCCGAAATCGTGGTAAAGAGCGCACAATATCAGGTGGATGATCTTCTGGAAGAAATCGGCAAGCGCGTAGAACAGCACGAACGGGTGCTGGTTACGACTCTCACCAAGCGGATGGCCGAAGATCTCACCGAATATTATACGGATCTGGGGATACGGGTGCGCTATCTCCATTCCGATGTTACCACGCTGGAGCGGATGGATATCCTCCGGGATCTCCGGCTGGGAAACTTCGATGTGCTGATTGGCATCAATTTGCTGCGGGAAGGTCTGGACATTCCGGAGGTATCTCTGGTGGCCATCCTGGATGCAGACAAGGAAGGCTTTCTGCGCTCTACCCGCTCCCTGATTCAAACCTGCGGGAGAGCCGCCAGAAATGTCCGAGGGAAAGTCATTCTGTACGCCGATACCATCACCGATTCCATGAAACGCGCTATGGATGAAACCGAACGACGGCGAAAGATTCAGCGGGCGCATAACGATCTGCACCACATCATTCCCCAGACCATCATCAAGAATATCACCAACATCTTCGAAATCACGTCCGAAACAGCAACCCCGACTGCGGCGGTGTCTGAACCTGTTCGCGCCTATCACAGTCTGAATGAACTGAACAGCATCATCGCGGATATGGAAGCTGAAATGGAGGCCGCAGCCAGAGATCTGGAATTCGAACGGGCTGCAACCCTCAGGGATCGCATTCAAAAACTCCGAAAAGATGCTGTTTTTATTGCCTGATTTTTATGCCAGCTCGCCGTCTGCCGGATGGAAAATATCAAAAATGGCGTGAACTTCCCGGCACAAACGAACGAACTGCTCCGGATACAGTGACTGTGCGCCGTCGCTCAGGGCTTTGTCCGGCTCGTGATGGACCTCCACCATCAGACCGTGGGCTTCCGCAGCCACGGATGCACGGCTCAGGGGGATCACCTGATCCCTGCGTCCCGCGGCATGGCTGGGATCTACGATAATAGGCAGGTGGCTTTGCTTGCGAACAACCGGAATCGATGACAGATCCAGCGTGTTGCGGCTGTGAGACACAAAGGTGCGCACCCCTCTTTCACACAGCATCACATCGGTGTTGCCGCCTTCCAGGATATATTCTGCGGCCATCAGCCATTCCTCGATGGTAGCGGCCATACCGCGTTTGAGCATGACCGGTTTCTGGGCCTTACCAGCACGGCGGAGCAGGCTGAAATTCTGCATGTTGCGGGTTCCGATCTGAATAATATCCGTATAGGATTCCACCAGATCGAAAGTTTCATCATCCATGACTTCCGTAATCACCGGCATACCGGTCTCTTCGCGGACTTTGGCCAGAATTTCAAGCCCTTTTTCGCCAAGCCCCTGAAACGAATATGGCGAAGTCCTGGGTTTGAACGCACCGCCACGGAAAATCTGCGCACCGGCGGCCTTCACATGTCTGGCGATCGTCAGGGCCTGAGACTCGCTTTCGATGGCACATGGGCCGGCCATGATTGTGAGATGGCCGTTTCCGATGACGACATCTCCCACCTGAATCAGTGTGTCGTCGGGTTTGCATTCCCGGCTGACCAGTTTATAGGGCTTGGTAACCGAGATGGCATCTGACACGCCCGGCATTCCCAGAAACGGCGCGGCATCCACAGGACCCTGGTTATGCAGGATGCCGATGGTGATCCGATCACCACCGGGAATTGGCCTGGCCACATAGCCGCGTTTTTCAATTTCAGTGACAACCGATTCGATCTGTTCAGGGGTCGCCTGTTTGTTCATGACGATTAACATGGATTTTTTCTCCTTTGGCATAAAAAAAGGCCGTGAAAATTATCACAGCCCCTGGTCAACGTCATTCTGAAACAAAAAAGGACTGTGAGTTCGGGTGACGCCACAGTCCTTTTGATGATAACATTACGCTGAATGGATTTACAAAAGCATCAGGGAACACCCCTCCATCTGATATGGATGCCACCAGCGCCAGTAACGCACGTCTAAATCTGAAAATAAGTATTGTCTGTTCATAGCTGGTTTTTTTAACGGGTTACAGGGTATCTGTCAAGTATTATCTTCCTGTGACGCATGTTGCGATTCCTGTTCGCATTCAAAAGAGAGCACGGATTGTAACGGCTTAACGTATATCCGGTTTCAGCCTATCAGGGCATCCACGGCATCGGACGCAATTCCTTTGGACACTGCGCCAGAAAATAGCGATCTGTCATTCCGGAGATAAAATCACGAACGATCTCAACAGGCTGATGACGCTGAACATACGCTTCCGACATATCTTGCAGAAAACCGGTAAATATGACGGAATTCCGATTTTCGTGTTCGACGTCGTCGAGATATCGTTCAAAAAGAAGTTGAAACAGATGATGAATGGCTTCTTTATGGCGCTTGATCTGAGGATTCAGATAAATCCTTTCCAGGTTAAAACTTTTCAGCAATTCAAGCGCCTCGGATACTTCCGGACTAAACGCAGTATGGGGATGATGAAAGCTGCTTTCGATCACATCCGTCACCAGACGATAGACAATCGCACCATTGGTATTTCCGAGTACCTTGACCGCTCTGGCCGGCATATCGGATCGTTGAATCATATTCAGCCGGATAGCGTCTTCAATATCTCTGCCAATATAGCTGATGGTATCCGCCATCCGCACCACACAGCCCTCAATGGTCATGGGAGTCAGACAAAAGGCAGGATTGAGCCGTTTATTCTGTATCTCATCATGTAATATTTCAAATGTCTTGGTGTGAAAAGGCTCCAGTTTTTGATTATGTATTTCACCGTCGTGGCAAAGGATGCCGTCCAGCGTCTGAAGGCAAAGATTCCAGCCTTTTCCCTTGCGCTCTACCCTTTCCAGAAACTGAACACTTTGAAGATTGTGCAGAAAGTATCCGATGCCATGTCGTTGACACAGTTCAGACATAAACCTTTCGCCGTCATGACCAAACGGGGTGTGGCCGATATCATGCCCGAGTGAAATGGCTTCGATCAAATCTTCGTTTAATCCCAGAAATCGGCCGATGGTGCGTGCAATCTTGGAAACCAGCTGGACATGCAGAACACGGTGCGTAATGTGATCGTTTTGAACCAGGTAAAACACCTGGGTTTTATCGATATAACGGGTATATGCAAGCGAATGCAGGATTCTGTCCGTATCTATTGAAAAGGACTGCCGGTAATCATCATTTTCATAAGGTTCAGAATGCCGCCTGATACCGTTTTGGCTGAGTGCCGCCACGGGATTGAAAAAATCGTTTTCCCGCTGATTCAGCGCCTGATGGATTGTATGAGGGATACTGCTAAATTTCGCCATTTTCAATCAGGGTCTCCATCAAATGAATATAATCAATTCCGGCTTTCCGGAATCCTTCCTTACCGTATTTCATGTTGGCCTCGATAACATAGTACCGCTCCTGGTAGCAGCATATGTCAATCCCTACATCATCCCAATGACATTTCAGCGCGGTGAAAAGCCCCAGATCCAGTGCGGATTGCGGCACCGGATCGAGACAAATTTGACCACCTACCGCTACGTTGCTGCGAAAATCACCTTCTGGCGCAATGCGCCAATACGCATGTACCACCCGTTTGCCGATGACCACCACCCGGATATCCCGATCAACAGGCAGATATTCCTGAATATAGGCAAGTGGCGATATCCGGATGTAATCGCAGAGTTCTTCGAACGTCTGAATTTTGAAAACGCCCCTTCCCATGGCGGAGCCTCTGGGAATTTTTGCAATAAAAGGGAATGCGAAATACTGCGGAATCGCTGCCGATTGCCGTTTCCCATAAAAAACCCGGGTTCTGGGATGAGGAATACCTAAAAGCATAAAAAGAGAGGTCTGTTTGATTTTATCCTGCACATATTGATAGGTGTGATAGCTGGGAAATGTTTCGATTCCGGCGGTATTCAACAAATCGGCATAAAAGGATGTCGGATAATAAATTCTGCGGGAAGACAGGATAACGGCGGCATCTTCTGCGCTGTAATCCGAAAAATTGGACTTCACGCCGAGCGTCCGCACGTTTCGGCAGTTTCTTAAACGAGATTCGAGAGCGACCGCTTCAGGATATGATTTCATGATGTGCCCTCACCACAGTTTTTAGTACCGGAAGCTTGACGACTTCGTAAAAAGCCCGCATGCTGCGTTGCGCTGCATCCTTCGTCGTTGCGGCGTAGCATAAGTACGCCTCACTCCTTGCGGATTTGCGCGCCATGCCTGCGAACTTTTTACAAAGCCGTCCGAAATTCGACTTTTTACGAGGGCATCAAGCTTATCCTTGAGGCGTTATTACAAACATATCCGGAAAAACCGCGGCGTTCGGCCAGAAATTTCTGATGTCCAGTTGAAAGCGCGGACCGGCATCACCGCTGAAAACCAGTTGTTTAGGAAACTCAACTCCGTTGATATCTGCTTGTTCGACGCGATCCACCCGATAAGACAATTGCCCCTTCTCTGAGAAAATGTCAATGCGCTGTACCTGCTTCTTGTCGGCATCCAGATAGATGTGTTCGACATCGATATTTCTGTCTCCACGCAAAGACAGCATATATCCAGAGCCTGCATGGGACAACGTGCTGGAGAAATAATCCCGGATTGGGATCCCCCCGGACATCAGAAAGATCAGATCCGACACTGGTATCGGGATGGATACTAGCTTTTTAAGGTCGGGATTCTTGATCTCCGATTTATAAAAATTGTTGTCGCTGTAAGACAGCAGATAAAACCAGTCGCCATCAGCCGCCATGCTGGCCACAGGAAATCCGGAAATACCTTCGAGAACGATACGGAGTTTATCCGGTCGGAAACCACTCCAGACGGCATGCAGCACCTGAACGCCATTTTTTTTCCAGAGCTTGACATTCCCCGTGCCTTTAAATGTCTGGAGCCCTGCATTGATCTGTCCAAGATGAGTTAAAATGCTGGAAACCTCAGGTGTATCCGGCTGTTTTACAGCAAGGGACGGCGCATTTCCTAATGTTGCACATCCGGACAGTATCAAAACGACTGCCGCCATCAGCAAGAGTGAAACATGCCGCATGTCATTTAAATCCTTTTTTTTCAAGATCATGAATTTTTGTCTGTAATTCGGTGATTTCCTTTTCTTTCGGCTCCTTTTCCTTCTTCAACAAAGCTCGACGGTAATAATCCAAAGCCTTTTGATGTTTATCGAGTTTTACACAGGTATCACCGATATGCTCCATGATGGTCGGATCTCCCTGGGTCATTGTTTCGGCTTTTTCAAGATATTCAAGCGCCCTTTGGTAAAGTCCTTTTTTAAAGTAAACCCATCCCAGACTGTCCGTGATATAACCGTCATCGGGTTTAAATTTCAGCGCCTTCAAAATCAGTTGCTCGGCCTCATCCAGATGCTGTCCCATTTCCGCATAAGTATATCCGAGATAATTCAATGCACCGGCATTTTCCGGATCCAGCTTCAACACCGTTTTCATGGCTTCGATGGAGTCAGCTTTCCTGCCCATCTTGTCATAGATCACTCCAAGCCTGAAATAAAGCTGATCATTTTCGGAATCCAGTTTCAAACCCGCCTGAATGGCCTCAACAGCCTTATCCAGCTCTCCACTTTCTTCATAAAACGTCGACAGATACAGGCGAAAATCAGGGTTGTCCGGCGTTTGCTGAATCGCTTTCTGAATGTATGCAATCGCTTCCTTAAGATTTCCTTTTTCTTGATACCAGAACGAAATCTGGGCGACCGCGCTGTCATAATATCTGGCTGAAGGCGCTATTTGTTTGAATTGCGCCAGCGCCTTTTCCCTGTCCTGAAGCCCTTCATAAACGATACCCGCAATATAATGCAGGTCTGAATTGTCAGGCGCCGCAGACAGCATGCCTTCAAGAATCAAGACGGCATCCTGAAAATTTTTAGGTTCGACATAGTACTGAAGCAGATTCTTGATAATGGTCTGATCTGTCTGGGCCCTGTTCCCGAGACCGCTGAAAATCGTCTGCGCTTTAGCCGTTTGTCCCTGATGACTGTAACAAACTCCCAGGCCCATCAATGCACGCGGATCATCCGGGACTTTTTGCAAAAATTCCTGATATATTTTTTCTATCAGCTCCGGCTTGTTCTGGCGCTGATATAACTGAACGAGCTCGAACCATGGCTCTTCCAGATTAGGTTCAATTTCGAGGGTCTTTTTGAAGGCGGATTCTGCAAGGTCGAGCTGCCCCTGTTCCAGATAAATTCTGCCCTGATAATAATATCCAGGATAGGATTCCGGGAAGTTGTCGGTCAGACGCGTATACACTTTTAACGCATCAGACCAGTTTTTCATTTCCATATATAGTTCACCGAGCATCAGATAGACGTTCTGCCGGGTGGGATCGATGGTAATGACCTTTTCATAAGCTTTACAGGCCTTGTCATTTTGTTTTCGCGACTGAAATATGCGTCCCGAAATGATCAGTGCCTCTGCATCATCCGGTTTCTTGCGCAAAACCGACGTTGAAATGGCCAACGCTTTGTCATCGTTTTTCTGCTGGAGATACAGCATCGCCAGATCTTTTTTCAAGTAGATAGATTGGGGATCATCGTGAATGGCCTTTTCAAGAAGACTCGTCGCCTTGTCCAGATTCCCCTTCCTCCATTCGAGCTGGGCTTCAGTGTAATAAAAATATGAATTATCTCTATCGGATGATATGGAACGTGATGTTGCATCCTGTCCTGAAACTTGATCCGGAACCTGGTTGGATGGGTACATTCCTGCAGAACATCCCATTAAAAACAAAAAGGCCCCCGCACACAAGGCCGCTGCGGTCAAACTTGATTTCATAAATGCTCCTGCGTAACCTCATGGCTACGCATTGTGTTCATAACTGCTGACAATTAAATGGAGAGCCCGTCTTCTATATATGAAGCAAAATCCGATAACTCGTTTTTAAAATACTCTTTGATTTTTTTGATGATATTTTTCTCGATCTGCCGAACGCGTTCCCGGGATATGTGGTATTTATCTCCGATCTCCTGAAGTGTTACCGGACTATCGGAAAAAATTCTCAATTCGAATATTTCCAGCTCCCTGGGAGTAAGGATTTTCTTAAATTCATCAATTTTGTTATGCAAAAGCGTTTCAATTTCTTTTTTGGCCATCTGGTCTTCTGCAGATTCTGTTTCAGAGCTGACAAATTCTATTCGGTTGGTGTCGGAATCGTCTTTAACCGGGGTATCCAAAGAAACATCCCAGCCATCCAGGCGCTGGTCCATGTCTATAATTTCTTTTTCAGACACACCCAGCTTCTGTGACAACAATTTGGGTTTGGGATCGAATCCCAGATCAATCAGGTTCTGTTTTTCTTTTTTAAGCTTGAAGAATAGTTTTCGCTGCCCCTGTGTAGTGCCGATTTTAACCAGGCGCCAGTTGTCCATAATAAATTTTAATATGTATGCTTTAATCCAGAAAGATGCATAATATGAAAATTTGACATTTTTGTACGGATCGAATTTTTTTACGGCCTGAAGCAGCCCGATATTTCCCTCCTGGATCAAATCCAACAGATTCTGCATCCATATCCGCTGAAATTCAAGTGCAATCTTTACCACAAGACGCAGATTGGCTGTCACCAGTTCATAGGCGGCATCCAGATCGTTCTCCTCCTGAATTCTGACGCCAAGTTCAATTTCACGTTCCCGGGTAATAAGTTTATAACGGCTGATCTCAGCCAGATAACGCTGCAACGGGTCAAAGCGCACCAGTGCTTTGTCGTCTGAAGCAGGTTCCCATGTCAGTTTCTGTTTTTTCATGAAAAGCCACCACAATAATTGTTATGTCAACTGAATGAGCGAATAATTATTTACATCCATACCATCCTGTGATATCAACCGTTCCAGCAATGTTAACCACATAATGCGCCTGTAGCTCAGCTGGATAGAGCAACGGACTTCTAATCCGTAGGTCGCAGGTTCGAATCCTGCCAGGCGCGCCAAATATTTCAGCAACTTATGCCTCTTTTTACGAAGCACCCAAAAACACACGTTTTCAAAAAGTGCCGTTTATCCCACACCTGTCCCACAAAATTTTTTCATGGTGCCTTGATCTGGATAAAAAAACAGCGTCCGGAAAGATGGTGGAAAGTATCAGGATAGGGAAGAAATATCAACAGTCCTTTTCATGAACCACACGTCACTATTTATAACTGAAATTGTGCAACATGACATCATGTGACTATTTTGTGAACCGTGCGTCGCATCTTGGATTGCTTTCACAGGCAGGGAAGATCGTTCAGCATCGTCAACGATATGATTCAGAGTTTCCCGGATGTTTCCCTGATGCTTCCCCGCCATGTCCGCCAGATATGAAACCTGTGATTGCCATACGCAAGAAGAGATTGCAGAAAGGGAGAATGTGTCGCATCAGGCAATTGATAAGATTTTGCAACTAAAGTTCCAGGAAACTTTAGGAGCCACGCATAAATAACTGTCGCATATTTTGCAGATGTGTTAAGATGTGCGCATGCTTGAAACAGAACGAGTGAGAGAGAAATTCAAGGTCTTGCAACCCCTGCTCGACGAGCGGTGTTTGCGGGTTTGGGCTGCAACCGAAGCGAGAAGTCTTGGGCACGGAGGGATCAAGACGGTGGCCTCGGCCTGCGGTTTTTCACGTCGCAGCATTGAAAGAGGACTTGCCGAATTGCAAAGTCAGAAAGCGGCAGGCGATGAAACCGTTCCGCTGCCTGCAGGTCGAATAAGAAGACCAGGCGGAGGGCGCAAGACTCTGGTGGCGAATAATCCGAATTTGGTAGCTGAACTGGAGCGGCTGGTTGATTCCGCGACGCGTGGAGATCCCATGTCACCTCTGCGTTGGACAAGCAAAAGCACGGAAAAGCTGGCTGGCGAACTCCAGGCGAGCGGTTGCCAAATCAGTACTAGATCTGTGGCAAAACTGCTCAAAAGCATCGGATACAGCCTTCAAGTTGTACGAAAGACCCATGAAGGGGGTAAGCATGAGGATCGTGACCAGCAGTTCGAGCATATCAATATCTCGGTGAGGGCCTTTCAAGCTTGCGGGGAACCAGTCATCAGTATTGATGCGAAAAAGAAGGAACTGGTCGGCAACTTCACCAACAAAGGACGAGAGTGGCACCTCAAGGGCCAACCGGAGGAGGTGAATGTTTATGACTTCATCGACAAAGAACTTGGCAAAGTCACGCCTTATGGCGTGTTAGATATTGCTGCAAATGAAGGGTGGGTGAGCGTAGGCATTGATCACGATACCGCCGAGTTCGCAGCTGAAAGCATTCGGCGCTGGTGGCTGGAAATGGGCTGCTTGCGCTACCCGAAAGCCACTCGGCTATTGATCACGGCCGATGGCGGTGGGAGCAATGGTACTCGGGTTCGGCTATGGAAAAAGGTGCTTCAGGAACTGGCTACGGGCCTGGGCCTTGAGATCCATGTGTGCCATTTTCCGCCGGGAACCAGCAAGTGGAATAAAATCGAACATCGCATGTTTTGCCAAATCACGCAAAATTGGCAAGGTCGTCCGCTGGTAAGTCGTCAGGTAGTCGTCAACCTGATCGGGCAAACAACCACTAAAACCGGACTGAGGATCAAGGCTGCATTGGATGAAAATATTTATCCCACGAAGCAACAAGTTTCAGACGCCGAACTGGCCGCTATTAAAATCACGCGCCATGAATTCCACGGCGAATGGAACTACTATATCAGTCCTTAAATGCGACAGTTATTTATGCGTGTCACCTTAGTCGCTTTCCAACTTGCGATAAGAATATCAACCAAAAACCAGCGGAAACAGCCCCCAAACATTGATTTTTTTTCTGTTCCTCAAAAAACAAAAAAGGCCATTAATCAAGCATGTTACGCTTGACTAATGGCCTTTAGAACGCCATCGGTTTTATCAAAAAACCGATTTATAAGTTATTTTTTGGGTGGACGTCCCCCTGAGTTTTTCGCAGGGATTGCTTTCCAGACAGCATCCGCCACATTTTTTTCCTTGTACCCCTCCCCGAATAGAAAATCCTCCACCTTCGATCGGGTGATTTCTGAGGCTGACAGCTCGCTCTCGGCAAGCCAGGCGCTAACTGCAAAGACGGCTTCGTGGATTCGGCTCGCCGATTTTTCTATGGCTTTTGCCATACCGTCTTTTCTTGCGGATTTGGCGTCTGGCAGCAGTTCCAGCCGTTCCAGGTCTGCACGGGCAAAATATATTTGCGCCAATTCAGCGACAGGTTTTTGAGCTTCGACCGCCTCCTGATAGTTCCACTCAATAGGCGGCATCGGTGTGACCATATCTTCTACGTGCATATTTTCCAGATACCATTTGTTGAGCATCCGTCTTGCGTGTGTCATGATTTCGTAGCCCGCCAAAAAACCGCCATCAAATGCGGCTTGCAGCCGTTCCATATCTATTTTGCCAGAGAATTTCAGCGCTGAAAATGAAACGAAACGGTGTTTTTCACCGTCAAGATCGGCCTCTTTTTCATCGAAAAAAATAACTTCCATTTCACCTTCCTTGTGAAAATCTTCCTGAAAAAAACGAAGGGAAAACCGGCGGAAGTTCCCGGCCTTGTCGCCCGTGATGATCGGTCATGGGCTATCCCCTCAAACTATTAAAGCAGCAACCTGTAATCCGCCATATTCAACGCTTCAGCCAGTATTTCCGCTCTTTTTCTGCCAGCCTGCCGCTTGCCGGTTTCCATCTCACTGATATGCCGTTGTGGTATGCCGGTCTTTTCAGAAAGTTGTTTTTGCGTTAATTCCTCACGCAACCGTGCGCCTTTCAGTATTGTTCCCTTTTCGTTTTCTGCGAATTCAGGGAATGCAGTCCGCCAGGGGATACCGCCTTGATCGGTTGTAAAGCCCATAGACCGCATCAGGTCAACAGCCTTGCGCTTCATGTCGATAGGCCCTGTAAAGCTCAACGTAACGTCAATAGGGCGCTTTTTCGTGTGTTCCAACATATTCCACCTCGACTAAATTTATCTTTTTGTCGGTCACTTCCCATACAGCCACATAACAGGGGTTCCCTTTCCTGATATGGCAATGGTGGCGGTTATTATCCAGCTTCCCATAATTCGGCCAGTTTCCCCGAACAACGCCGGATTGTTCGATTTCAGCAAGAAGGTAATACAGCCGGTTCTTGATATTCACAGGCAAACGATTAACCTGCTTTTCTGCCCTTGCTGAAAGCGTTACTTGCCAGCTCATGATATACCTTTTTTATGTATTGTCAATTGGCACTCGTTATCGCACCGGCATCTGGATAACATCAGCGGTTTTATTCTCCCAAACTGCATCCAGCCCCGTCACGGCGGTTTTAAGATGCTGGTCACTCAAATGGCTGTAGCGTTCTGCCATCGCAATGCTTTTATGTCCCAGTACAGCCGCTATCGTCTGAATGTTCGCTCCTGCCATTGCAAGTTGACTGGCGCAGGAATGCCGCAGGGAATGGAACACCACCTTCATGCGCCGATCTTCAACGCCATCGTTTAACCCCAGTCGGTCAACCGAACGATTAAAGGCAGATGATAACCATTGCACAGATTTCTTGTCCCTTGTCTTGTGTCACTGGGAATGTAAAAATGTACCAAAAATGGGAATCGAAAATGTACCACCTCTAAGATGAACGTCATGGTAAAATCCTCCGAATAAGGAGGTTTTGCCATGAAAACACTGGAG
>LKPX01000070.1 GCA_001443525.1 Desulfobacteraceae bacterium RAAP-1
TAAAAAGTCCGCATGCTGCGTTGTGCTGCATCCTTCGTCATTGCAGCGTACGAAAAGTACGCTTCATTCCTCAGGATTTGCACGCCTTGCCTGCGAACATTTTACGAAGCCGTCTGAAAATCGACTTTTTATGAGAGTATCATTTATGCATTATCGCATAAATGACCCCACGGTCTGCCATGCATCAATGGCGAAAAATATTTTGTGTGACTGATCGATCTGCTTCTGGGATCGAATGTTTCCAACCGCTTCGAATAATGCTGTATTTTTTAAATTTGTTTTAGTAGAATCTGTATGCAGTTCATTTTTTATCCAAACACAAATTACATTATTGTTATATATCAACTGGTTCGTCTGCAATTCGAAGCGTTTTCACACCGGGTTCATTTTTTTTATAAATTTTCTTTATCGTTTAATATCAATTGGTTTAATGATATTAAATGATAAAGAAATCCTTTCTGGTGCTGTGGTATATAGATTGCAAGGATTATCCCAACGCAGCGGCAATGCTGTTACGGTTGAACGATCTTTTATATTCATTACTATTCAAGGAGGCAAACATGAAGGGACGAACAAAAGTACTGGCTTTACTGTTGGTTTTAGCGATGGCTGTACCGGTGTGGGCGGATGAAGCACGCAACTTTTTCAAAGTCGGTGTGATTACCTCCCTTTCTGGAAGTCTGGCCACGGGTGGCAATGTCACCAAACGCGGCTATGATCTCTGGGCCAATGCCGTGAATGCGGAAGGCGGTATTGAAATCCAGGGGAAGAAATACCCCGTCAAGCTCTTTTATGCAGACGATCAGTCTGAACCCGCCCAGGGTGCTTCCGCTGCAGAGCGGCTGGCCACCCAGGAGAAAGTTGACTTTGTTCTGGGACCTTACGCCTCCGGCCTGACACTGGCGGCAGCCCCGGTTCTGGAAAAATACAAAATCCCCATGATTACCGGTTCCGCGGAATCGCCTCTGATCTGGAAAGAGAAATTCCGTTACACCTTCGGCACCATTCCGCCGGTGAACTATACCGGATCAGCACCCATCAACACCATTGCGAGTTTGACTCCAAAGCCCAAAACCGCTCTTATTCTTGGTTCCAATGATGCATTTTCCAAAGCCACGGCCGAAGCATTTCAGGATGCGGCCGTCAAAGCCGGAATCAAGGTTCTTAAATTCAATATCGTTCCTTCCGGACAGGACTTGATTCCCTATCTTTCCGCAGCCAAGGCCATGCAACCGGACCTGATTGCTTTTGGCGGGCATGATGAAGAACTGATCAGACTGGTAAAAGCCCTAAATCAGATCAACTACACGCCCAAAGCGCTTCTGATGCATTATGGCGTAACCGAACCGGCTTTCATCGAAGCGTTGGGAAAGAATGCGGATCAGATTTTCGGCGCATCCGTCTGGACCGATACCATCAAAACTAAGGGCGAAGTTCTGTGGCCGGATGCCAAAAGCTATGCCGATGCCGCAATGAAAGCCTACAATGTTCCGGCCGATTATACCCAGGCAGGTTCATCTGCTGCCGGTATCGCCTTTCAGGAAGCATTGATCAATATCAAGGCCGTACCTCCCCTGGATGAGAAAAAACGCGACGAACTGGTCGATGCACTTGAAAAACTGAAAGTCCAGACCTTCTACGGCAACATTGGTTTTGCGACCCAAGGTCAGTTCTACCATGCCAATGTCGGCCTGACACCGCTGACCATCCAGATTCAAAATGGAAAAGTCGTTGTGGTCGGCCCCGCAAATCTGGCTGAAAGCAAGCCTATTTATCCCATGAAAGCCCAAAAATAGTTTTTTTGCAGAACTGCCATTGAGGTGGATAGGCTGAAGTATTTTAAATTCTGTCTGTAGAACTGAAACTTGCAAACAGCGCTACCGGTTTTGTTCCTTCAGCCTTCAATCTTCAGCCTGACCACCTGAATTTTTACGATTTCAACGACTTTCATCCGTTATTATCCATCGGAGCAACCATATGGAATTATTGCCTCAGGCCATGATAGACGGCTTCTTGATCGGCGGAATTTATATTACCATCGCCATCGGCTTTTCCCTGGCCTACGGTGTCATGCACATCATCGATTTTGCCGTTGGCGAATGGATCATGCTGGGGGCTTTTCTGGGATATTATCTCAACCTCTGGACTGCCTTGGATCCGTTTTTCCTTCTGCCTGCAATTTTTCTGGTTTTCGCATTGATCGGATACCTGGTTCAACCCCTGGTTTACCGGGTGATCAGCGGCAAAAAAGGAAACCCCGTCCTGATGGGGCTTGTCTTTACGTTCGGATTGGCCCTGATGTTTCGCGGACTGGCCTTGACCAGTTTTGGATTTTATTCCCACTCCATTCCATCCACTATCTCTCAGAATTCCTACTTTCTGAATATGAGTGGCGTTTTTATCACGATCCCCTATGTGCGGCTCGCAGGGCTGCTGTACGCACTTGCCATTACCCTGGTGCTGCATTTTGTCCTGAAGAAAACCAATTTTGGCCGCGCGGTCAGAGCCCTTGCGCAGCATCGCGAAGCCTCTGGATTGATGGGGATTAACGCCAAACGGATCAGTTCTTATGTTTACGGTATTTACGTGGGACTCAGCGCCATGACCGGCGTTATCATCGGCTGCATTTTCACCATCAACGCGCAGATGGGCGGAGACTATACGGTGCTGGCGTTTTTCATCGTGGTACTTGCCGGCATGGGATATCTGGCCGGGGTTCCCTGGGCGGCATTTTTGCTGGGACTGGTTCAGTCGTTTTTCCTGATTTACCTGAATCCCAGTTACACGCTGATGGCCGTATTCGTCATTCTGTTCACCATTTTGTTAATCTCCCCCAAGGGGCTTTTTGGAAGAGGCGTATGAGCCGAAAGTATCTCTTACTCATTCTGGCATTCGGTATCCTGCTGGCTGTGCCTTCAGTGATTCAAGACACTTTTTTCCTCAGGATCATCACGGAAGCCATTCTGTGGATTGGCTTGGCCATTTCCTGGGATGTTCTGGCAGGGTATACCGGTTATTTGAATTTCGGACATGGCGCCTTTTTTGGCGTCGGAGCCTACACGACCGCTCTGCTCATGAATCTGTGCGGCTGTCCCTTTTTCGTTGCGCTTCCAGTTGCCGGCGTGGTCGCTGGAATCGTCGCATTGATCGCGGGCATTCCGACACTTCGGCTGAAGGGTGCATATTTTGCCATCGCCACATGGGCACTGGCCCGCGCCGTTCAACAAGTGGCCCTGGTCATGGATATCACCGGGGGGCCTGACGGTATGAGACTTCCCACTTATTTGCATCCCGGCTTTTTTTACTATCTGATGCTCGGGGTGGTGGCCGGCATCTTTGCTCTGTACTGGTTCCTACTGGAAAAAGCCCCTTTCGGACTCAAGGTCAAAGCCATCCGCGAAGACGATCAAAGCGCCATGTCTCTGGGGCTGAATCCCACCAAAATCAAGCTTCAGGCATTTATTCTTTCAGCGATTCCGGCCGGAATACTGGGGGCCATTTACGCATACTGGATCACTTACATTGATCCGGCATCCGTCCTGGGCGATCTGGTTACGGATCAGGCCGTGGTCATGGCGGTATTCGGGGGCCTGGGAACTCTGATCGGTCCAGCCATTGGCGCCATTATCATCTTTTCGTTCAAAACCTATTTCTGGGCATATCTGTCCAATTATCAGGTCCTTTATCTGATCATTCTGGGAGGGGTGATTGCCGCTGGCGTCGTTTTCCTTCCCAATGGCATATGGGGAACGATATCGGGTTATCTGCAAACCCGGCGCACATTGAAACAGGAACCGGTTGTTCAAGAAAAAACCGACAAAGGAGCCCATCATGTCTGAGCCTCTCCTTCAGGTGAATGCCGTCACCAAAACCTTTGGAGGACTGCATGCGGTTTTCCAGGTATCCTTTCAGATGAATTCCGGCGAAATTATCGGCCTCATCGGCCCCAACGGTGCAGGAAAAACAACCCTGTTCAATGTGATCAGCGGCTTTTATGCCCCCAACAAAGGGCAAATCCATTTCAAGGGACAGGACATCAGCGGAAAGCCGCCGTACAAGCTGGCGGTTCTCGGCATCGGCCGCACTTTTCAGGTGGTAAAACCCTTTGCCGGCCTGACGGTTCTTGAAAATGTCATCATCGCATCTTTTGCCAAACATCCCAAGCGCCGTCAGGCGGAACAGCATGCCTGGAAGATTCTGGAAACAACGGGTCTTGCGGACCGGGCCAATGCCCAGGCTTCCAGTTTGACGCTGGCCGGCCGAAAGCGGCTGGAGGTCAGCAAGGCCCTGGCCCTGGAGCCGACACTGCTCCTTCTGGATGAAGTGGTCGCGGGGTTGAACCCGACAGAAGCGGATCGAACCATCGAGCTCATCCTTTCACTGCGCAATATGGGAATCACCATCCTGATTGTGGAACATATCATGCGGGTCATCATGAACATCAGCGACCGTGTCGTGGTGCTCAACTTCGGCCAGAAAATCGCGGAAGGCATTCCCAGGGATGTAGCCATGGATTCCGGGGTCATCCAGGCTTATCTGGGGGAGGCGCCACTATGAATATTTTGAATGCAAAAGCGGTTTCAGTTTATTACGGGGATATCCAGGTATTGTGGGATATCTCCTTTTCCGTCACATCCGGACAGATCGTGGCCCTTCTCGGGACCAACGGTGCCGGTAAAACCACGACCCTGAAAACGATCTGCGGTCTGCTTTCCAGCGCATCCGGACAGATAGACTTTGAAGGAAATATCATCAGCGGCCTTCCGGTCCATGAAATCGCCAATCTGGGGATTACCCTGGTTCCCGAAGGCAGACAGCTTTTTCCAAAAATGGATGTAGAGGAAAATCTTCTGATCGGGTCCTATCTCAACCGAACCCGTGTCCACAGGGCAAAAAATCTAAGCAAAGTCTATGAACTTTTCCCCCGTCTTGCGGAGCGAAAAAAACAAACAGCGGAAACCCTTTCCGGTGGAGAGCAGCAGATGGTGGCCATCGGCAGGGCCTTGATGCAGAGCCCAAAGCTCATCATGTTCGATGAACCCAGCCTGGGGCTTTCGCCGATTCTGGTTCAGGAAGTTTTCCGGGTCATCGAAGAGCTTCACAGCCAGGGTCTGACGATTTTTCTGGTCGAGCAGAATGTTCATCAGACGCTTAAAATCGCCGATTACTGTTACGTGATGGAAAACGGCAGTGTCGTCAAGGAAGGAACAGGAAAGGATCTGGAAAAGGATTTCTCGATTCGGGAGACGTATCTGGGATTCTGATTCGACGGCCTCATGTAGCAGCGCACTGTATCGTTTCCGATGCTCTCGTAAAAAGTCGATTTTTAGACGACTTCGTAAAAAATTCGCAGGCAAGGCGCGCAAATCCGCAAGGAGTGAGGCGTACTTGTGGTACGCTGCAATGACGAAGGATGCGGCGCAACGCAGCATCCGGACTTTTTACGAAGGCGTCAATACTGAGACAGCCCATGCCCGAACGAAAACGGGTGAAAACCCACACGTAAAAACCTGACAAGACAATACTGAAAATTTTTCCATCTACTATAACTGTTGGGCGTAGGAGTAGAATTATGAGAATAATGAGAAGAAGAGATAAAGAAATAGAAACGGATGAAGCTCTCAAGTTACTTATTAAATGTGAATATGGCATTTTATCTACGATTGATAATGATGGACAGCCGTATGGCGTACCTCTAAATTATGTTTATAAAAACGATAAGATATATTTCCACTGTGCATTGACTGGCCATAAAATTGAAAATATCGAGAAGAATCCTAAAGTATCTTTTTGCGCTGTAGGAGATACAAAAGTAATACCATCAAAATTTAGCACAGCATATGAGAGCGTGGTAGTGTTTGGGAATGCATCAGAAGTACAGGGTCTTGAACGGTATAATGCACTTTTATGGTTATTAGAAAAGTATTCCCCCGAGTTTATAGAAGAAGGGAAAACCTTCATTGAAAAACAAGACAAAGTTACAAAAGTGATAAAAATCAGTATCGAGCGAACCAGTGGGAAGAGGTCACTCGTAAAATTAGAACAATAAACCCAACGAATATTGTATTTTATATCAATATGTTAAATCAGTAGTAACTGAAGTGATTAGTCCTCCCCCAAATCCGTTATAATCAGTATATCTTTAATGCTAATGCCTGTCATATACCTCCCTGGCGGAAAAAGTCCATATTCAAAATATATTATGGCCTGCTTATTTTAAAAATACAAAGGGTGATGTATCGAATCACCATGCGTTTATATCAAGAAAATATAAATTGTTTTCATTCTTCCTACCTGATAGAAGTTGCAAAATGCAATTGGGTTTAGCTCAAGCCCGATACATTGAAAAGAATTTTTATGTCCTGTAAAATTTTATAAAAAAGTTGGCAACTCATCTGGTTTGAAAAAGGAAATTCAGGTTATGCGATTCAATTTGTTTTTGACCCTGTGTTTTTTCGTTTTGATCGGGGTCTGCCATCCGGTTGAACTGCCGGGTTCTGATCTGCAGTCTCAGTTCACAACATCAGGGAGCAGTTCTAAAGGCAGTCAAAAGTCAGAAGCCAACTCGTCGTATCCTGTGTACAAACCGCCGCTGCGAAGAATGCCGGACAGCCGGGTCGGCGGCTCTGACCGGGGATCGGATTCCCGGTATCCACTGATTACGGCTCTGGTTCCAAAACATACAGGGGTAACAGTTATGGAACAACCTGTTCTGTACTGGCATCTCTCTCGCAAATGTGATTATCCCATCGATATTACAATCCTGGATGACACGGCGGTTGGCCCATTGTGGCAGACACAGATATCTCCGCCCATTGAAGCCGGAATTCATAAAATCCGTTTGAGCGATGGCAAGGTGCGACTTGCTGTGGGTAAAACCTACAAATGGTTTGTTGCCATCATCATAGATTCAGAGCACCGTTCCAAAGATATTGTCGCGGGCGGAGATATCGAACGCATATCGCTGCCTTCGGCGCTTCAGGCGGAGCTGTCCGATGGCGGTTCTCAGGAAAATGTCTCAGAGTATGCCGAAGCAGGTATCTGGTATGATGCGCTGAATACGCTCAATGATATGATTGCAATCAGTCCTGATCGTAAACATCTGAAGGCGGAACAAGCGCATTTACTTAAGCAGGTAGGAATTGTACTTGAAGAACATTGACGGCTTCATAAAAAGTTTGCATGCTGCGTTGCGCTGCATCCTTCGTCATTGCAGCGTACGACAAGTACGCTTCATTCCTCAGGATTTGCACGCCTTGCCTGCGAATATTTTTTAATAAGTCAAGATTTAGATACTTTGTTAAGTCATAAACATTTGAATTTTATGATGAAAGGCGAGCATCGAACATATCGAAATTTCATCCACAGCAACAGGCTGGTGGTATTTCGGGTGGTGGTAAAAGAGACCGATCTGCTGGTCAGCGCGTCTTCGGCGCTGGAAATGGTTACCCGTGAAAGTATTCTGACGTATCGGAGCCATATCGAAAACTATATCGAACAATATCCAGAGTTTCTGACAACGCTTCGGCCTTGGCGTGTTTCGGGGCCAGCGCCCGCCATCGTTCGTGAGATGACAGCGGCTGGTGAAAAAGCCGGTGTCGGGCCGATGGCTGCGGTTGCCGGGGCCATTGCGGAAAGCGTGGGCAGAGATCTGCTGGCGTATTCCGACGAGGTTATCGTGGAAAACGGCGGAGATACATTTTTTAAAATCATCGATCCGATAACAGTTGGAATTTATGCTGGAAAATCGCCATTGAGTTTGAGAGTAGGGCTTCGCGTGGCGCCATCAGCCCATCCGGTTTCCCTCTGTACATCTTCAGGAACCGTAGGACATTCCCTGAGTTTTGGGAAAGCCGATGCCGTATGCGTGATGTCTGATTCCTGCGCGCTTGCGGATGCCGTGGCCACGGCCGTGGGCAATCGCGTACAGACTTCCAGAGACATCCAGCCCGCTGTTGAATTCGGAAAGAGCATCCCCGGCGTCATGGGACTGGCCGTCATCATTGGAAAAGATATGGGGCTGTGGGGAGACCTGGAACTCATCCCGCTTCAGGGAAAAAGTTGTTGAGTTTTTACCTGTTACATCGTAAGTTAAAATTCAGTATATCTTTTTGGGTCCAATAAGGAGGAACACAACTGTGGAAACCATGTGGGCTCCCTGGCGCATCGAATATATCAAGGGAGAAAAAGAAGAAGGCTGTGTTTTCTGCAATGCGCTGTCGCTGCACGACGATCTTACGCTGTACAAAGGCAATACCACGATGGTGGTGATGAACAAATATCCCTATATCAACGGCCATCTTCTGGTTGCGCCGGTCCGTCATCTGTCCCGGCTGGATCAGCTGACACGGGATGAAATGCGGGATATGCTGGTAACCGTGGAACATGCGGTCCGGATCGAAAAAGAAGTTATGAAACCCGATGGATTCAATGTAGGGCTTAATCTGGGCAAAGCGGCCGGCGCCGGTGTCGAAGAGCATCTGCACTTTCATATCGTTCCCCGTTGGTTCGGCGACACCAATGCATTGACGGTTTTTGCGGATATCCGGGTGATTCCGGAGCATCTGACGGCCACATATCATTCCCTGAAGCCGCTGTTTTCCCTGTTGAAACCATCCATTTGATCCGGAGGTATAAGGAGCTGCCCATGAAAAAAATCAAAATCATTCTCTCTCTGGTGCTGGTGGGGTTTATCGCTCTTGTTATCTACCAGAACCAGCAATACCTGATGGTAAAGCCCGATATACAACTCAATCTCTGGGTTCTGGGTGACTTTCACTGTACCGGAATTTCCAACGGAATGCTCATACTGGCGTTTTTTTTAGTCGGGTTTCTGATCGCTTATTTTTTGACGCTGCCGTATCGTTTTAAGACCGGTAAAACCACCCGGGCTCTGAATGAAACCATCAGCAGCCATGAGCAGACCATATCGTCGCTCAAGAAGGAACTCGGCAATCTTCAGGCAGCAGCGTCCCAACCACAAGAAGCCCCGCAGCCGGAACCTCCCGCTGAGAACACATGACAAAAACCGGATTGGTTGCCTCTTATATGCACCCGTCTGAAGCTACTCCCATGATGAAACAATATCTCGCCATCAAAAGCGAGAATCCCGATGCGCTGCTGTTTTATCGGATGGGAGATTTTTATGAGATGTTCTTCGAAGACGCGCAGATTGCATCCCCCATTCTCGATATCGCACTGACTTCACGAAACAAGACGAACGAATTTCCAGTCCCCATGTGCGGAGTGCCATACAGGGCGGTTCAGGGCTATATTTCAAAGTTGATCGATCAGGGATTCAAAGTCGCCCTCTGCGATCAGACCGAAGATGCATCGCTGGCTAAAGGGCTTGTCCGGCGTGAAGTGGTTCGGGTCATTACGCCTGGCATGCTTCTGGAGGACGTGTTTCTCGATGGAAAAACCAATAATTTCATTCTAGCGCTCTGCTGCATCGGGAATGCTATCGGCCTGTCCTGCCTGGATATTTCCACTGGCGCATTCCGTGTGACCCAATCTGAAACATGGGATGTCATCAGGGATGAGATCAGCCGGATATCACCACGGGAAATTCTCCTGCCCAAGGCGGCATCTCAGGAAGCCGCCTTCGACGGCATAAGGGATATACTTGCCGGAAAGGCTGTGACATACACCGATGACCCGCATTTTGAGTTTCGTACGGCCCGCGAAAAGCTTATCGAACAATTTCAGACCCATTCACTGGAAGGGTTTGGGTGTGAATCGCTGACGGCAGGGGTTGGTGCGGCCGGCGCGCTGATGGCGTATGTGCAGGATACGCAAAAACAGGCCATGTCTCATGTTTCCCGGATTGAGACCTATTTTCAGAGCCAGTTTTTGCTGGTGGACGATGTCAGTTGCCGTAACCTGGAGCTGATGAAAACCATCCAGGGGGATACCCGAAAGGGAACGCTGCTGAACGTTCTGGATCACACCATGACCGCCATGGGCGGCAGACGGCTGAAAAACTGGCTGCGCTATCCGCTGATGGATACCGATAAAATCCGTCAACGCCTCGATGCGGTCGAGGAAGCTGTGTCCAGGATTTCATTGACACATGCTGTCCGCGATATTTTAAAAAAAATTGGAGATATCGAACGGCTGAGCGGCAAGATTGTCATGAATCGCTGCAACGCCCGGGATTTGCTGGCGCTCGGAACGTCTCTCGAAGCACTTCCGGATATCCGGCGCTGTCTGTCGGATTTTACCGCTGAACTTTTTCAGTGGGATTTGTTCGGCCCCAATCTGCAAGCGCTTGAAACGCTGGCGACCCTGATCCGGAATGCGATTCGGGAAGATGCGTCGCCGGTGACGCATGAAGGCGATATGATCAGGCCCGGTTTTCACACGGGGCTGGATGAATTGATTCAGATCAGCCGGGACGGCAAGGGCTGGCTGGCAAAACTTGAGGCCGAACAGCGGCAGATCACGGGGATTCAAACCCTGAAAGTTCGCTATAACAAGGTGTTCGGATATTTTATTGAGGTGTCCAAAAATCAGTCCAGCGCCGTTCCTGCGCATTATGTTCGCAAACAGACACTGGTTAATGCCGAACGCTATATTACCGATGAACTCAAAACGTTTGAGAACAAAATCCTTCATGCAGAAGAAGAGCGGGCAGCGCTGGAATATCAGATTTTCATGGATATCCGCAAAACAGCGTCGGACAGCTATCCGGCAATTCAACAGGCCGCGGACATGGTTGCCAGCCTTGACTGTTTGCTGGGTCTGGCCTATGTGGCCGACCAGTATGCTTATGTCCGTCCTGAAATCCGAACCGACGGCATTCTTTCCATTGAAGATGGACGCCATCCTGTGATAGAACAAATGACCGCAGGAGAGCGGTTTGTTCCTAATTCCATTTTTATGGATAATGCGGAGCATCAGGTGTTGATTATTACCGGCCCCAACATGGCGGGTAAATCTACGATTCTCAGACAGATCGCCCTTCAGGTTCTGATGGCTCAGATGGGGTCGTTTGTTCCGGCAAAGTCAGCCGCCATATCCGTGACGGACAGAATTTTTACGCGTGTCGGCGCTCTGGACAATCTGTCGAGCGGTCAGAGCACCTTCATGGTCGAAATGCAGGAGACTGCCAATATCCTGAATGGCGTCACGCCCTGGAGCCTTGTCATTATGGACGAAATCGGCAGGGGCACCAGCACCTTTGACGGCTTCAGTATCGCCTGGGCGGTTGTGTGCTATCTGCACGATTTGTGGGACAAAGGCGTCAAAACCTTGTTTGCAACCCATTATCACGAACTGACGGCTTTGGAGCAGATCAAACCGCGGGTTAAAAATTACAATATCAGTGTGAAAGAATGGCAGGACCAGATTGTTTTTCTCCGTAAACTGGTGGAAGGCGGCGCCAGCCGCAGTTATGGTATTCAGGTAGCGCGGCTTGCCGGTATCCCGGAGGTTGTTGTCCGCCACGCCAAAACCATCCTGAATGATATTGAATCCGGAAATCACCAGTTTCAGAAAACACTGTCCCTGAATGCTGAAAAAAAATTTTCAAAACCGGCCCCTGCACAATTGACGCTTTTCCCGGAACCTGAAAATGCGGTGATCGAAAAACTGGTGAATATTGAAATAACATCCATGACGCCGCTGGATGCGTTAAACTGTCTGAACGAGCTTCGGCATGAAGCGATTCAGGCTCGAAACTGAGCCCCTGCGGATATGATGATATAATGATTAACCGTTCTGTCTTATTAAAATTAATTGTTCTGACGATCATCCTTTCCGCCGCATGTGCATCCCCGTCTTCGGCATCCACCACCAAAGATGCGTATGCAAAGGCTGAAAGCTGTTATCACAAGCTGTTGAACAGCCCTGAAAAACAGAAGCTTCGGCACAACTGGCTTCAGTGCATTGACCAGTATCAGGCCGTTTACAAGGCCGCTCCCGATGGTTCGATGGCATCTGATGGTTTGTATATGTCCGGCTACTTATATGATGAGCTCTACCGGATTTCTTTCAAGCCTTCAGACAAGAAAGAAGCTATTGATTGCTATGAACGGATAATCAAGCGATATCCCAAAAGCAGTCATATTTCAAAAGCCAGGGAAGCCATAGACAGGCTTTCCAATCCGAAAGCCTGTAACGTCTCTCATACAACCGAAACCGAAGCTTCAAAATCCTCCAATACCGGTGAAGAATCCAACAAAGTTTCCACCGAAATCCCCGTTTCTTCCTGTCCACCGGCTTCAGGTTACAGTCACATCACCGGCCTCAGGGTATGGTCCAATCCCAGCTATACCCGGATTGTCATCAATGCTGATAAAGAGACTTCCTACAAACACAAACTGCTCAAAAAAGACAAGGGTAATGACAAACCCCAGCGATTGTATATCGATTTCGACAAAAGCAAGCTGAGCAAAAAAATCAAGAGTATTATTCCCATCAACGATGATTTGCTGGCGGATGCACGGGCCGGCCAGTTTACGCTCGAATCGGTTCGTGTGGTGGTGGATATCAAGTCATTCAAAACCTATAAGATTTTTTCTCTCAACAATCCATTCCGGATTATTCTGGATATCTGGGGAAATGAGCCTGTCCGTGAACCTGCCATGGTTCATGCCTCAAAAGCAAGCTCTCCGGAGGACTACCATACGTTTTCCAAGCCTAAAATTCCGCTTTTAAAACGGAATTCTAAAATCGCGTTGAAGAAAAGCAAAGAAAATTCGAAAAATGTCCGGATAGCTCCCAGCGCGCTGGCCAAGCAATTGGCGCTGGGGGTAAACCGTATCATTATTGACCCGGGACATGGTGGTAAAGATTTCGGAGCGTCCGGCATTGTCAAGGGCGTTTATGAAAAGGATATTACCCTGGCCATCGCTAAAAAGCTGGCAGTCAGGCTGAGAGAAGAGTTGCATTGCGAGGTAATTTTAACCCGCACCACAGATCGCTATCTGACACTTGAGGAAAGAACGGCCCTGGCCAATACCAAAAATGCGGATCTTTTTATTTCCATTCACTGCAATGCCGCAAAGAGTCATGACGCTTATGGGATTGAAACCTTTTTCCTGAATCTGGCAACCGACGATGATTCCATTATGGTGGCAGCCCGTGAAAATGCGACATCAACCAAAAATATCAGTGATTTGCAGAGCATTTTGTCCGATTTGATGCAAAATGCCAAAGTCAATGAGTCCAGCCGTCTTGCTGCAAGTATCCAAGATGATGTGTGCAGGGAGCTCGGAAAAAAGTATAATGAGATCAAAAATAAAGGTGTCAAAAAAGCGCCTTTTTACGTACTTCTGGGCGCTCAGATGCCGTCTGTTCTGGTGGAGACATCCTTTCTCAGTAATGAACGGGAATGCAAACGGTTGACCAGCGCGGAGTACCAGACCCGGATATGTGACGCCATTGCCGACGGCGTTGCACGCTATGTCAAAGACACCAATCCGACAGCTTTTTATGAACGGCAGCATAAACGTCCGGCAGAGATTCGAGGTGTGGGAGAAAATACCAAACCTGAAAGTCATAAAAGTTTTAAGCGATCTTGATCTGTAATAATTTTGAATCAATATAACGAGATGGAGGGTGGAATCATGGAATTCAAAAATTTACTGTTTCAAACAGAGGCGGGGATTGCCACAATAACATTCAATCGGCCCAAAGCGTTGAACGCTCTGAATGCCGAGCTGCTTGGAGAGCTGTCTCAGGCGCTGGATGCCATTGCCGGTGATGAAGATATCCGGGTGCTGGTGTTGACCGGTGCGGGAGATAAGTCTTTTGTGGCAGGCGCCGATATCACGGAACTGGCCAAGAGCAGTGCGCTTCAGGGCAAACAGTTCGGAGCGAAAGGCCAGCAGGCCGTCAATAAACTGCAATGTTTGAGCATTCCAGTGATTGCAGCCGTCAATGGATTTGCACTTGGCGGCGGCAGCGAAATTGCTTTAGCCTGTGATTTTATCTACGCATCGGAAAACGCCAGATTCGGGCTTCCTGAAATTACCCTGGGTATTATTCCCGGCTTTGGCGGCACCCAGCGTCTGCCCAGGCTGATTGGGATGAACAAGGCTAAAGAGATGATCTTTACGGGTAAAATGATTTCTGCAGCCGAAGCCAAAGAGATCGGTATGGTCAACAAGGTGGTGGCCGCGGATGCGCTGATGACCGAAGTCATGACCACAGCCAAAGCCATTTCCCAGAAGGGGAAGGTATCGCTTCGGGCTGCCAAGCAGGTTATCAATGCGGGTATGGGGGTTGATCTCAAAACCGGATGTGCTATGGAAATCGATGCGTTCGCCCTGTGTCTGGCCAGTCCGGACGCCAAGGAAGGGACAACGGCTTTTCTCGAGAAACGCAAAGCCGTCTTCAAGGCCAGTCTGGCAGGTGACTAACTACACTAAGGAGCTCCTGGTATGATTTACGACATCGAATTTGAAACACTGCCGCGTGAAGCTTTGGCAGCTATTCAACTCAGACGGCTTAAGGCCACGCTGGAGCGGGTATATGCAACGGTTCCGTTTTACCGGAACCGTTTTGAAGCAGCGGGAATAACGCCTAACGATATCCATTCGTTCGAAGATTTTCAGAATCTGCCTTTTACGACCAAGCAGGATCTTCGCGACAATTATCCTTTTGGAATGTTTGCGGTGCCTATGGATAATGTGGTGCGCATTCACGCCTCTTCCGGCACCACGGGCAAACCTACCGTGGTAGGCTATACGGCCCGGGATATCGATACCTGGGCGAAGCTGATGGCCAGAGCCCTGACCGCAGGCGGCGCCACCAGCAGGGATATTATCCACAACGCATATGGATACGGGCTTTTTACCGGTGGATTGGGTGCGCACTATGGTGCTGAAAAACTGGGAGCCTCCGTCATTCCGGTTTCCGGAGGTAACACCAAACGTCAAGTGGTGATCATGCGGGATTTCGGGCCGACCATTCTGACTTCGACACCATCCTATGCGTTGCATCTGGCTGAAGTGGCTGAAGAAATGGGCGTTTCGTTTGAAAAACTGAAATTCCGTTATGGTATTTTCGGCGCGGAACCCTGGTCCGAACAGATGCGCCAGGAAATCGAGCGCAAGCTCCATCTGACCGCAGTGGATATTTACGGACTCAGTGAAGTGATTGGTCCTGGCGTTGCGATAGAATGCCATGAAGCCCAAAACGGACTTCACATTTTCGAAGATCATTTCATTCCTGAAATTATTGACCCGGTCACCGGAAAGGTGCTGCCATACGGCGAAACCGGTGAACTGGTGTTTACTTCCATCACCAAGGAAGCGTTTCCAGTCATTCGCTACCGCACCCGTGACATCACATCCCTGAATCCGGAACCCTGCATTTGCGGCAGAACCCTTCTGCGAATGAATAAAATCAGCGGCCGCACCGATGACATGTTGATCATCCGCGGCGTCAATGTCTTTCCGTCCCAGATCGAAAGCGTTCTGATGGAAATAGAGGGTATTGAACCCCATTATCAATTGATCGTTGACAGGGCAGACAATCTGGATACACTCACGGTGCATGTTGAAGTCAGTGAACGCAATTTCTCTGATGAAGTCAAGGTGCTTCAACAGCTGGAAAAGAAGATATCCTACAGCATCAAGGAATATCTGGGCGTATCCGCCAAGGTCAAGCTCGTGGAACCTAAAGCCATTGCCCGAAGCGAAGGCAAGGCTGTCAGAGTCATCGACAAACGAAAAATCTGATGGGTTCATATGCATAAGGCCGTTGTTCTATCCTGATGTCGGCTTGTTACGAGTTTACCCAACTTGATTTCAGAAGAGGGGATAACCATCATGCACGTAAAACAAATCTCAGTGTTTTTAGAAAATAAGGCAGGAAGACTTTCTGAAGTGACCGCCATTTTGTCGGAGGCGAAAATCAATATCCGCGCTCTTTCAGTTGCTGACACCTCCGATTTCGGAGTGCTCAGGCTGATTGTCAACGATAATCAGAAAGCACTGGAAGCGCTTAAGAATAACGGATTTTCGGTAGGCGTCACCGATGTCGTCGCGATCGAGGTTGCCGACAGACCCGGCGGGCTCCATCAGATTCTGGACCTGTTGCACAATGCGCAGATCAACGTGGAATACATGTATGCCTTTGTGCAGCAAAACGGTAATCATGCGGTCATGATCTTTCGCTTCGATCATATTGACGAAGCCGTCAAGCTGCTCGAACAAAATGGGTTGACGGTCATTGATGGAGCGAAAGTATATACCATGTAATGGATCGAAGGTTTTGTATTTTTATGACAAACTGTGACGCTGGATTGTAGTATTGGGAGAAATCGAATGATAACAATAGTTGTGGATGGAAAAGAATATAACGTCGAAAAAGATATTTCTTTATTGAAAGCACTCAGAGCCAACGGCGTCAGCATCCCTTCCCTGTGCTATCATCCGGCCTTGAAAAAGCCTATCGGCGCTTGCCGGTTATGTGTTGTGGAAGTTTGTCAATCAGGAGGGGCGGCAAAAACAGCGCTTTCCTGTGCCGTTAAAACATCGGATGGGCTTCAGGTAAAAACTTCCACCGATGCTGTCTGCGCAGCGCGGAAAAAGGCGATTCTGCAATTACTGACATTGGCGCCTCAGTCTGAAATCCTGCTGAAACTGGCATCCGATTATGGAATCGAGATTCCGTTTCAGCCGGATGGGTGTATCCGATGCCGCCTTTGTGAAAGAGTTTGCAGCGATATTGTGGGCGCAGCAGCGCTTAAAATGGAGAAGCGAGATGGCCGCAATTATATTGTTTCCGTAGAAGGCGCCTGCATCGGCTGCGGTACCTGCGCCAATATCTGCCCTACCAAAGCCATCCGGGTCGAAGACAAGGAAAGTGTTCGAACAATTCGCATCAGAAACGAAATCATCGGCGTGCATCCCCTGGAGCAGTGCGCTATCTGCGGCAAGCGCTTTGCGACGCCGCGATTTTTAGAATATATTCATCACAGAACGCTCCCGCATCCGGATGTCAAAGACCACCATCACTATTGTCCCTCCTGCGCCAAGCTGTATCTGGTGGCATCCTGAAGTTCGGTTTTTACGGGGATGTCAGTATCTTTTCGAGGATTTTGGGTGGAATTTCCCCCTCATAAAGATGTCCATCGATGAGAAATCCGGGAGTGCCGGTTACCCCCAGTGTGACGCCTTCCCGGATATCCGTCCACAGCGCCGTCATATACTGGGGGGCATAAATATTGGGGGCCGGGCCGGAATCTTCAATACCTGCTTTCCGCATCAAATCCGGTATATTAATAACACCCTTGCTGATGTCCGTGTTGAAGAGCACATCGTTCATTTCCCAGAATTTCCCCTTGGACTGGGCGAAAATGGCCAGAAGCGACATGGCGGCGGAACCAACATGAAACGGCTCCGTGACAACGGGGTTGATTTTGTTGTCCATCGGAAACTGACGATGAATCAGCCGCAATTTGTCAGGGTGTTCCAGCACAAGCTGACGCAGAAAATAATCCATTTTTTTGCACTGGAAGCACTGATAATCCATAAATTCTGTGATTTCGAGAATTGGAGACGCCGCACCGATCCAGGGATGTCCGTCCGCCGTGACGCCGGTACGGATATTTTCGGATAACGGCGGTGGAGACAATATCCAGTAAGTCGGAAACAGCGTCATCATGAGTGCTGCAACCGTAATGAATCCGGATATCAGACAAACGCCGGAAATCCGTTTTTGCCGCCAGATGTAGCCGATGTCCAACCGCAGATCCGAAAATACCCCGTTTTCCGCAAAACGTCGCCGAATCAGCCATGCATAAAACAAAAGCATCAGGTTGATGGCATAGCTGACGATGCACATCAGGCAGTAGCTGTGAATGAGTACGGCGGATATCACGCCCAGTGCGATGCTGTAAAGGCTGTACAGAAGCAATGTCAGTAAAACGGCCGCCCACAGCCGCTGCCTGCCGGCGTCGCGTGAGCCGGCATATCCGATCAGCGCTATAATCCACGCATATCCCAGAACGCCCCAGACCGGAACCGGAGCTCTCAGCAGAATAGAGTAAGGACTTTGGGATACGGTGTCGCAGTTGATGGCTTTTGAGATAGCGCAAAAACTCTTGTACCCGATATCCGTATAAACCCGGTAATGGGATATGGACAGGTAAACGGCGTCGGCAAGACCCAGAAAGGCCAGAGCAAACGCCTGCCAGTAATAGACAGGAAAGGGGAGGGGAATGACGGGATGACCTTTGCGTTTCAGCATATCCGCTTTCATCTCCAGTACCATAATATCAATGTGTCGCCAAAAAAAAGATAGGTCAGCGCACCGATCGCCAGAAACGGGCCGAACGGTATCTTCAGTTTCATCGAAGATCGGGTATGCAGCATGACAGCGCCTCCTGCGAGCGTTCCCGCCAGTGCTCCGACAAACAGGGTGATCAGTACTCCCTGCCAGCCGATAAAAGCGCCGATCATGGCCAGCAGCTTGATATCGCCGCCGCCCATGCCATCCCGGTGCGTCAGGTGCTTATATGTCCACGCGGTGGCCAGCAGGATGCCGCCTCCCAGTAGCAGCCCCAGGATGGAGTCCTTGACGGTCATGGCCGGCAGAAAAAAACTGGCCAGGACGCCGGCAGGAACTCCGGGAAGCGAGATGACATCAGGGATAATAAAATGATCCAGATCGATGCAGGTGATGACCAGTAGCATGGCAATAAACGCAAAATAGATGACGGATGTCAGGCTGGGCCCCCATCTGAGAAAGACGCCCAGCGCAAACAGGCCGGTAATCAGCTCGATGAGCGGATAGCGGATGGAGTATGTGGCGTGGCAGTTGCGGCAGCGGCCTTTCAGGATCAGATAGCTCAATACCGGAATATTATCGTAAAACCGGATCGGCTGCCCGCAGGACAGGCATGCAGAGCCCGGTGAAATAATGGATCTGGAGACAGGAATCCGATAAATGCAGACGTTTAAAAAACTGCCGATACAAAGCCCCAGCATGAAGGCGGCGAATTCCTGCCAGAGGACTCCTGAGGCTGTCAGCAAATGTGATATGGTCTGCATGGATCACTCGTAAATTTTTTCATCGTCCGTGTCGGCCTCTGCTGCGTTCGGTTCAGATTCAGACAAGCGGTTTCAGTGTTATAAAATAACGGACTACAGCTAAACGATAATGCGCCTGAAGTCAAGTGAACACTGTCAATTCCAGGGATAGTTCTTTTCTCTTGTTACGAGGACATCAATCTTGATATTCCCGTAACAAGTCGTCAATCTTCTTGTATTCTTTCTCCGGAATGTTATAGAATTCATGATTACATGTGAATGATGCCCTATAATGGCATGAAAAATGACAGTCAACAAGCAGGAAACAACCGTGATGACACGACGATACTTCTATTTGATTCTGACCATAGGAATTCTGGCGTTCAGCCAGCCCGGTTTTTGCCGGGAAGCGGCTGTGCCAGCGACATCCATGACAAAACCCGTGGCGCTGTCTGTGGATGAAATTTTAAAGCACCTGGAAAAACATTATGCGTCAACCGGCTTTTCCGCCAATTTTTTTCAGACATCCCGGGTGAAGGCCATGGATATGACGGAGACCGCATCCGGCACCATGGTGGTTAAAAGACCCGGTATGATGCGCTGGACCTACGAGCAGCCCGATCGCCACCTGATTATTACTGACGGCAGACAGCTCTGGATTTACCATCCGTCAGACAATCAGGTGACGGTCGGCAAGGCTCCGCCGTTTTTCGGAGACGGGAAGGGCGCCAGTTTTCTGTCCAACATCCAGTTGCTTCGAAAGCAATTTGATGTCTCTCAGGAAAAAATGACGGTCAATCAGGAGTATGTGCTGAAACTGGTGCCGATAGATAAATCCTACGATCTGTCTTACGTACTCATCGTGATTTCGGGCGACACGTTCGATATCGTCGATGTGAAAACGTTTAATTCATACGGAGATGAAACCCATATCGAACTGAGCAATATCCGTATGGAACAGAATATAGACGACGCCCAGTTCAAATTTGTCATTCCTCCAGGTACGGAAGTGGTGCGGATGGATGGGTGAGAGCGAGGAAGTCATGAAAGATGCCATCCGGAAATTATTGAAAGAAAAACATGCGATCCTGCTGGCGCACAATTATCAGCCTGCTGAGATTCAGGATGTGGCTGATCTCTGCGGGGACTCCCTGGAATTAAGCATCCGGGCGTCTCGTACGGATGCGGAGATGATCGTTTTCTGCGGCGTTCACTTTATGGCGGAAACCGCTTCCATTCTGTCTCCGGAAAAGATCGTTCTGTTGCCGCGGCTGGATGCCGGATGCCCGATGGCCGATACCATTACCCCTGAATCCCTGGCGGCAAAACTGGCGGAACTGGGGCCGATGCCGGTTGTAACCTATGTCAATTCTTCGGCATCGGTCAAGGCGATGTCAACCGTTTGCTGTACGTCAGCCAATGTGCTTCAGGTGGTCAACAGTCTGGATGCTCATGAAGTTCTGATGACGCCCGATCGGAACCTGGCGATGTACGCGGCGCAGCACACCGATAAAACCATCCATCTCTGGGAGGGGTGTTGTCCGATTCATGACCATTTGTCCTCAGAGGATATAATATGCGCCAGACAGAAATACCCGGATGCGCTGGTGATGACGCACCCGGAATGCCGGAAACATGTTGTAGATATGGCGGACGCTGTTCTCAGTACCTCCGGAATGATCCGTTATGCCAGAGATTCAAAATGTTCCGCCTTTATTGTGGCGACAGAAAACGGACTGCTGCATACATTGCGTCAGATGTGTCCGGATAAAACGTTTCATCCGGCGGCAGCGCATCTGACCTGTCAGGACATGAAAA
>LKPX01000008.1 GCA_001443525.1 Desulfobacteraceae bacterium RAAP-1
CAGGCAAGGCGCGCAAATCCTGAGGAATGAAGCGTACTTTTGGTACGCTGCAATGACGAAGGATGCGGCGCAACGCAGCATGCGGACTTTTTACGAAGCCGTCAATTTTATTCACTCTCCCCGTTTATCCGTTGAACCCACAGGTATCGAACAGTCAAACTGCATTTTCCTTTAGTTTTCAACGGAAAGAGGCAGGGAGTTGTCATCTCAAGAGAGGATATATCATTCATGCAGGACAATTTTGTGATTATCAACGCCCGGGTGGTAACGCCGGACGGCGTACAGGAAGGCGCATCGGTACATGTTGAAAGCGGACACATTGCCGGAATCGGCACAGAATATCCGCAGAAGACCAGAGAAATCGACGCCGGCGGAAAGTACCTGTTCCCCGGCTTTGTGGACATACATTCCGATGCTATCGAAAAGGGGATCGAGCCCCGCCCCAATACATTTTTCCCTGTGGACATCGCGGTTTTTGAACTGGACAAGAAAATCGCCGCCTGCGGCATCACCACCATGTTTCATTCGCTTTCTTTCGCCGAAATGGAAGTGGGGCTTCGCAGCAACGGCAAGGCAGCCGATATCATCCGGGAAATCCATCAGTTCAGGCATAAGCTGAAAGTGAATACAAAGATTCATGCACGTTTTGAAATTACCGACCATGGGGCCGTACCGATTCTTGAGGCGCTGATTCAGGAAGGACAGATTCATCTTTTTTCCTTCATGGATCATTCTCCCGGCCAGGGACAGTTTCAGGATATCCTGTCTTTCAAGAATTACTACGGCCGTGTTTATGCCAAGAGCGACGATGAGATGGATGGCATCATCGAGCGGAAACGCCTGGCAAAAAATAACGGCGCCCCCCGGGATATCGCCCGTATGATCGAAATTTGCCGTGAACACAGGGTCGCCGTTACCTCCCATGACGATGATTCCCGTGAGAAAATTCACTGGCTGAAAGATATGCAGATCGACATGACGGAATTTCCGGTAAACATGGACGCGGTGCAGGCTGCCCGCGAACTGGGCGTCCGCGTCTGCCTTGGCTCTCCCAACGTGGTGCGCGGCCAGTCCCAGTCCGGCAACCTGAACGCCCGGGAGGCGATCCGTAAGGGATACGGGGATATTCTGTGTTCGGATTATTCTCCCATGACCATGATACATGCCGTGTTCGCCCTGGAACAACACGGCATTCTTCCCCTTCACGAGGCGACAAAGATGGCCAGTCTCAACCCGGCCTGCGCTGTTGGAATTGCGGATCATACCGGATCCCTGGAGGCCGGCAAAGACGCCGATATGGTGATCGTGAATCATTCCGACGGATTCCCACAGGTACTCAGAACCTTTGTCGCCGGCAAGGAGGTATTCGCCACATGCTGAAGATCGGCAGCAATATCAATGAAGTGCGGGTGGATGGCAGTTTGAAGGCATTGCAGCGCGACCTTTCGGCGTTTCTGGGATTTGGTTTGAGCGCCGCGGAAATTTCGATACATGGCCTGGATGCCGTCAAAAACGGCAGCCTCGATCGCCGCAGAACATCGGAGATCAAGTCGATACTTTCTGACTTTCCGTTTCTTTACAGCACCCACGCTCCCAATCCCCTGAATCTGATGGGACGTCACCATCCCGAACTGCATCGGGACGTACTCTGCGCTTCTCTGGAATTTTCATCTGAGATCGGCGCCAGGTGCATGGCGTATCATCCCGGACGCTATCAGGCGGAAGAAACGTTTGGAATCCAGACACCCCTGTTCTGCATGTCTCAGGAACAGCAGCGACTGCGGGATTATGAAGCAAAAGTCCTTCAGGAAACCGCCGACGCCTTTCCCGGGGTGATCATCGCCATGGAGAACGCCCGTCCGTACCTGTATCACTCGCCGTACTGTTATGCGGAATCGCCAACGGCGCTGGCGGAGCAGGTCCGGAGGATCGCCCGGAGCAATGTGCGCATGACCCTTGATTTCGGTCATCTGCACCTGTCGGCGCATTACTACAATCTGGATATGGTCTCCGAAGTAAGAACGATTTCGCCCTTCATCGCGCATTGCCATGTCCATGACAATTTCGGACGTTCGGTATATTACACGGAAAAGAACCAGATGCACCAGATTCCCTTCGGCAAGGGGGATTCTCATATGCCGGTGGGCTGGGGAGACATTCCATTTTCCGACCTGTTCGCCGAGTTTATCCGCAACTATAAGGGCCTTCTGATCTGCGAGCTGCGCAGTCGGTATTTCGACCAGACCGGGGAAGCCATGGAGAATCTCACCGATATCCTTCAGAAACTTGGGGGCTGAAAGTCTATAGAATGACAAGAGATAAAACTCAGTGTAAAAAATCTGACTTTCCGGAAAGCCGTCGCATTAAAAACAATTCAAAAAGGAGGATGTATGTTTAGAAAAAGAATTAGTTCTGTCGTGATGCTGTTCCTGTCGTTCGTGATGCTGGCGTCTGTCGTCAAGGCCGAAACTCCTGATGATTACAAAGGGCGCCACGCCAAATACATTTTCTTTTTTATCGGCGACGGCATGGCGCTTCCCCAGATCAGTTCCGCGGAAATCTATCTGGGATCTGTAGCCCACAAAGACAAGTCTATCGTAAAGCTGGATTTTACCCAATTTCCCTCAAGAGGAATCGCCACCACGTATGACGCCAGCTCATTCATTACGGATTCAGCTTCCGCAGGAACCGCCATGGCGACAGGCAACAAAACGCTGTCCGGCGTTATCGGCATGGATGTCACCCGAACCATCAAATTCCCGACAATTGCTGAAATAGCCAAAAGCAAAGGGATGAAAATCGGGATTGTATCCAGCGTTTCTCTGGACCATGCGACGCCGGCGGCGTTTTATGCGCATCAGCCATCCCGCAAGAATTACTATGAGATCGCTCTGGAACTCTGTCACAGCGGGTTTGATTATTTCGGGGGCGGCGGGTTTCTGGCGCCAGAGGGGGTTCACAAAGACAAGGAGAATATTCTGAAAGTCGCCAAAGAAAACGGATACACCCTGATATCCAGCCGGGAGGATTTCATGAACCTGAAACCCGGCGGAAAGGTTTTGGCGGTCAATCCGGTTTTGCAGGATGAAAGCGCAATGCATTACGATATCGACCGGGAAAAAAGCGATATATCTCTGGCGGACTTTACGGCCAAAGGAATCGAACTGCTGGACAATTCAAACGGATTTTTCATGATGGTTGAAGGCGGAAAAATTGACTGGGCATGTCATGCCAACGATGCGGCGTCTTCCATCAAGGATGTGCTGGCGCTGAACAAATCTGTGGATGTCGCCATGAAATTCGCGCAGGAGCACCCGGATGACACCCTTATCGTCGTTACCGGAGATCATGAATGCGGCGGCATGACCATTGGTTTTGCCGGAACCAAGTACCAGACCTTTTTTGAAAAGTTAAACCACCAGAAAATATCCTATGTCAAATTCGACGATATGATCAAAAAACTGAAGGCCGACGACTCGAATCTCAAAATGGAGGGCGTGATGCCTCTGATTACGGAATATTTCGGTCTGACTACGGACAAGCAGCAGCCGGATATGCTGCTGACGGATTATGAATATGGCCTGCTGCAAAATGCATTCAATCAGACCATACTCGATAAAAATCAAAGAATGAAAGATGATGCCAGCTATATCGCCTATGGCGGTTATGAGCCTTTGACCGTGACCATCACCCATATTATCAACCGAAAGGCCGGAATCGGCTGGACATCCTATTCTCATACCGGCGTACCGGTTCCGGTATATGCGACCGGAGCGGGGCGGAACGTCTTTGACGGCTATTATGACAATACCGATATTTATAAAAAGATGAAATCCGTGATCGGACTGTAACATCCCGTAGAGATGATATTATAAAGGGGGCTGTCGGAAGATGCGTCCGATAGCCCCTTCCTGCTTTTTAAGGGAGTCATATGCTGAACACTCTGATTTCTTTCTGGGAATTAAACAGGATTCCGAAAAGAGATATTGGCTTTGTCCTGCTGTGTCTTGTGACGGCGGCTGTGCTGCTGTATATGCCGACAGGATTTGAAGGCGCGTACGAAAAGAAGGGAATCCCGGTCAAGGCGCTGGTCACGGAGGTGGATAATTCCACAATTCAGCCGATGGGTATTATCAGAACCGGAGAGCAGGGGCTGAAGATCAAAATTCTCGAAGGGAAATTCAAAGGGCAAATCGTTCGATCGGTCAACCTGTTTATGGGCAAACTGGAATTCGACAAGGTGTATGCGCCTGGAGACGAGGTCTTTACCGTACTCGAAACCAAAGGAAACAGCATCATATACGCCAATGTCATCGATCATTACCGCTTGCAGTATGAATCCGCTCTGATGGCGCTGTTTATAGTGATATTGATTGGTTATGCCGGATGGGTTGGGTTCAAGGCGCTGGTTTCCTTCATCTTTACGGGTATGCTGATCTGGAAGGTTCTGCTTCCGGCCTTTTTGAAAGGTTATGACCCGGTGCTGTTTTCGTTAGCGCTGGTCGCGGTGATCTGTTTTGTCATTATTTTTCTGATCGGAGGTTTTACTCAAAAAGGAGTTATCGCCTTTACCGGTTCCATTACCGGGATCGCTATCACCGGAGCGCTCTCTTTGCTGTTCGGCGCCATGTTCAGGATTCACGGCGCCATCCGTCCTTTTGCGGAAACACTTCTGTATTCAGGATATCCGAATCTGGATCTCTCCGGCATTTTTCTGTCCGGGATATTCATCTCATCTTCGGGAGCTGTCATGGATGTCGCCATGGACGTATCGGCATCCATGCATGAGCTTGTTCTCAAAAACCCCCGCATTTCCGTCGGGGAAATCATCGTTTCAGGATTTTCCGTGGGCAGAGCCGTTATCGGCACCATGACGACAACCCTTTTACTTGCGTATTCCGGCGGATACGCCACACTGATGATGATGTTCATCGCGCAAGGCACGCCGACACTAAACGTCCTGAACATCCAGTATGTCTCCGCGGAAATCCTGCACACGCTTGTGGGAAGTCTGGGGCCGATCATCGTGGCGCCTCTCACCGCCATCATCGGGGGGCTTGTCCTGAAGAGAAAGAGATAGAATGAATTCTGACGGCTTCGTAAAAAGCCCGCATGCTGCGTTGCGCTGCATCCTTCGTCGTTGATGCGTACATCAGTACGCATCACTCCTTGCCTGCACTTTTTACAAGGCCGTCTCGAATTAGACTTTTTACGAGTTCATCATATTTTATAACCTTCACAAGCCTCTGCCGCTCAATTTTCCAGAGAAATGCCGGTAAATTGGATAATTAATATTCATTTTCAATGGATTTCCGTAAGGTATCGGATACAAAATATCCCACCTCCACCCTTTCCCACTGAGGGAAAAATTTATGGAAAACACGGCGTTTGACAATTCGGCGTATATATGACCTTATGTGGCATAAGGATTGCTTTTTGAAGCGCAGAATTTTTCATCAATATTGACGACTTCGTAAAAAGTCCGCATGCTGCGTTGCGCCGCATCCTTCGTCATTGCGGCGTACCCAAAAGTACGCCTCATTCCTCAGGATTTGCGCGCCTTGCCTGCGAACTTTTTACAAAGCCGTCCGAAATTCGACTTTTTACGAGAGCATCAATATTGATGCCGTCTAAAAAGTCAGTTTTTCTTTGCCATTATTTGCCAAAAAGAGGTCTATTGTGAGTAATGCGGTCATTACCAGAGAACAACTCCTTGCGGAAGTGGCGGCATTGCGCCGCCAGGTGAAAAGTCTTGAAGCCCGGTGCATCCAGGCTGAAGAAACGGCGATTCGCGAAAGTGAAGAAAAATACCGGCTGCTGTTTCGTTCCACGCCCGTTGCCCTGATAGAAAGGGATGCTTCCCGTCTCATGATATATTTTGATCATCTGCGTGCATCCGGAGTCACTGATTTCGGCGTGTACCTTCGGGACAACCCTCGGGAAGTGCTGCACTGCATGAGCATGATAAAGACGGTTGAGTTTAATGATGCTTTTCTGGAACTGATGGAAGTTGATACCAGAGATGAAGTGAAAGACGGTTTTCCGTTCTTTGGGAATTCTGAGGAATTCCGTCGCATTGCGATTGAAATTCTCCCGCTGATCGCCGAACGCAAAATTTTCCGCGAAAGAGAGACATCTATTCTGACGGGAAAAGGAAACAAAAGAAGTGTTCTGATACAATCGCTGATTGTTTCGGGCAATGAAGACACATTGGCCCGCATTGTCATTGCCATGATGGATATCACCCAACGGAAAGAAGCTGAAGAATCTCTGCTGCTCAGTGAACAGAGGTTTCGTGAACAGGCAATGCGGGATGACCTGACCGGACTCTATAACCGGCGTTACCTGTACAATTCCCTGGCCGGATTGCTTGAAAGCAGCACAATAGCGCATGCCCCCCTGGCCGTCATTTTTATGGACCTCGACAATTTCAAGAAAGTGGTGGACACGTATGGCCATCTGAATGGCAGCCATACCATCCAGGAGGTGGCTGGAACCATTCAGGACGCCATATCGGAACCGGCCTATGCGGTTGCTTATGCTGGAGATGAATTTGTCATTGTCCTGCCAGGTTTCAATCAATTTCAGGCTGCTGAACAAGCGTTACACATCCAATCGCGAATAAAAAACATGAGGTATCTGAAAAATTACGGCTTTCGAGTGAAAGTTCAGGCCAGTTACGGTATTGCTGCTTTCCCTGAGCATGCAACGGATTTAACGGGTCTTCTCACATCGGCGGATCGGGCGCTGTTTGCCGTTAAAGGAAAGAGAAAGGGTGCTGTTGGACTCGCCTGTCCGTTGTCCACAGATCAAGGCGGTGGAAATACTTGCCGGATTCAGGGTATGAGTGATATAAAAGACACGGATGATTTGAGCAGCCATAGACTGCATTTTCCTTTGATTATGGAGGCGTCATGAGTGAAGAAACATCTGATTTCTGGCAAAGCCATTCCTTGAAATATCTGGAGATGGCCTTTAAAACGGATCATTGCGAGATACTGTCCCAACCGGACGGTTATGGTAAGAAAACCGGGGATTGTGGAGATACGATTGAAATATTTTTAAAAACCAGCGGGGACGTTATCAATACCGTTTCGTTTCATACCACGGGATGCATGAACACCACGGCCTGCGCCAATACGGTAGCCTTTTTTGCGGAAGGAAAAACCATCGCCAAAGCGTGGGAAATTACTCCTGAAGCGATTGCTGCATACCTCGAAACCCTGCCGGAAGATCATTTCCATTGTGCGGAACTGGCTGCAGGCACGTTGTATCTGGCGTTATCCAATACCAACGAGCTTCAGCGCGCTCCCTGGAAAAAGGCGTATCAGTCTCACTGACATATTGTCGCCGCCAGCGTATTCGGCGTTATTTGCAGAAAAAACCCGTTCCTTCGCCATAAAATAAGGAACGGGTTTTTTTATCTCCCCCGATCTTTTCGGTTTTCCTCGATCCTTTTGCCGTAAAGAAAGGGAATCTTTTTCGTCTTCTTGCCATAATTGCCCTTGATTTTCATTCGAACAATCGCTATCAGTCGATAAGCGGTTTTATAACCCGCTGGTATTTCCGTCATATGGTAACCGGAAAAGTCATTGGAAACTGAATCCGGAATCGGTGTTAAGTAATTTCAGGCTTGAAATCAGACTGTTTACGATGCCGTCCTGACGGGCAACATTTGCGATGGATTATTTGAGGAGGCACACATGGAACCAACCATCATCAGTACCGACCGTTTAAAGGCAAAGCCGGATGAAACCAAACTCGGTTTCGGCACACTTTTTACGGATTACATGTTGAACATGGATTATCACCCGGACAAGGGGTGGCATAATTCCCGCATCGAACCTTACGGGCCCATTCCGATGGATCCTTCCACAATGGTTCTTCATTATGGGCAGGCTGTTTTTGAAGGGCTGAAAGCGTACCGGACAGATTCCGGCGCTATTCAGTTGTTCCGGCCCCAGGCCAACTTCAAACGGCTGAACCGTTCCTCGCATCTGCTCTGTATTCCGGAAATGGATGAGGCCGCTGCGCTCGAAGGACTCAAAGCGCTGCTTCGCATCGAAAAAGAATGGGTTCCCCGCGCGGCGGGAACGTCGTTATATATCCGTCCGACCATTGTTGCTACCGATCCGTTCCTGGGTGTCCGGTCATCGAACACCTACCGGTATTTCGTGATTCTGTCTCCGGTGGGGGCGTATTATGCGGCAGGATTTAACCCTGTCAAAATATGGGTGACACGCAGCCACGTGCGTGCGGTGCGCGGCGGGCTGGGTGAAGCCAAGACGCCTGCGAATTATGCAGCAAGTTTGTATGCAGCCGATATGGCCCATAAAAAAGGTTATACCCAGGTATTGTGGCTGGACGGTGTCGAGCAGAAATATATTGAGGAAGTCGGCGCCATGAACATCTTTTTTGTGATTGACGATGAAATTGTCACACCGGCGTTAAACGGCAGCATCCTGCCGGGAATCACGCGGGATTCCGTTCTGGCGCTCTCCCGCTCCTGGGGGCTTAAAACCAGTGAACGACGGATCAGCATTGATGAGGTCATGGCGGCTCATGCTTCCGGGAAACTTCAGGAAATTTTTGGTTCCGGAACCGCCGCCGTCATCTCTCCGGTAGGCGAACTCAAATACGGAGACCAGATCATTTCGGTCGGAGATGGAACCGTCGGCCCTGTCGCCAATCGGCTGTACCATTATCTGACGGATATTCAGTACGGAAAGGCACCGGATACGCTGGGATGGATTGAGCGGATATGATATTCCGTTTCATGATGTGATTTGCCGGGGAGGATCATCCCCGGCCGCCAGGTTACCGATTTTCTAGGAGAATTTCCTGATGCTGACTGCCGAATCTGATCATCTTGCCGCATTTATCGCCAAAATGACATCCGCCGGACTTCAGCCGGTTGTGATGAATACATTTGCCTGGTATTATCACAAGGTTGTCACCGGAGAAAAAGGATTCATCTACAACCGGGATATTCGCCCGGTGGAGCCCCATGATATTGCCGACAGCACGACGTTTGCGCCTTACGCCGACATTGGCCGGGAAATGATGTCCCAGGCCGTTATGATCGTTCTGAACGGCGGTCTGGGCACCAGCATGGGGCTTACCGGCGCCAAATCTCTTCTTCCAGCCCGAAACGGCAAAACTTTTCTTGAAATCATTGTGCGCCAGGCCGATCGCCAGCATGTGCGGCTGGCGTTTATGGACAGTTTCAGCACCCATGCGGAAACCGTGGCGGCGCTGGAGCGTCTTCAGCCGGCGCAAATTCCGCTGTTGTTTGTTCAGAACAAGTTTCCCAAAATATTGCGCCGTGATTTTTCTCCCGCCGAGTGGCCCTGCCAGCCCGATCTGGAATGGAATCCACCGGGACACGGCGATATCTATACGGCGCTCTACACATCTGGCATTCTGGAACAGTTGCTGGCCGATGGCATTCAGTATGCGTTTATTGCCAATTCGGACAATCTGGGAGCAACGCTGGATCCGTCACTGCTGGGATATTTTGCAGAAAAATCGCTGCCGTTCATGATGGAAGTTTCCATCCGAAAACCGGTGGATATCAAGGGAGGACATCTGGCTGTCCATAAAAATGGACATCTGATACTGCGGGAAGCCGCGCAGTGTACCGAAGACGAGGTAGCGGTCAGCAGAGACATCACCCGGTACCGCTATTTTAATACCAACAATATCTGGATCAATCTGAAACGGTTAAAGGCTGCATTTGACCGGTATGGCGTTATTCATCTTCCCATGATTCTGAATCCCAAAACATTGGATCCGAGAGACAGCACCAGCCCTGAAATCTATCAGGTGGAAACCGCCATGGGGTCTGCCATTTCTCTGGTCGAAGGTGCTACCGCGGTCGTTGTTCCCCGTGCCCGGTTTTATCCGGTTAAAAAATGCAATGAACTCCTCGTGATCCGCTCTGACCGCTTCAGCTACTCCGATCAGGACGGACTACAGGCAAATCCGGAACGGCTTGGAGAGCAGATTCAGGTTGATCTGGATCCCCGGTATTACACCATGATCGATGCTTTTGATGCCCGGTTTCCTTTCGGGCCGCCGTCACTGGCGGCGTGTGAATCCTTGAGTGTTTCCGGCAATGTGTTTTTTGGAAAGAACATTACCTTGAAAGGCAACGTCGCCATTCGGCATTCCGGAGGCGCCGCCGGATATGTTCCCGATGGCAAGATCATTGAAGGAACGCTTTCTTTGTAAGAACGCTATCCGGTCTCTGGCGTCACGATAAAAAATTACAGGTGTCTGCTTCCAGTATTTTGATGACAACCAGTGTCTTGTCGTCTTCTGTTTCGGATAGTCCGCGAAATTGATCGGCAGCCGTCATGATGTTTTCCTGAATCCGGGCTGCCGATGCTTCCCGGGAATTCCTCAAGACAGCTTTCAGGCGTTCCTTTCCGAACATCTCTCCCTCCGGATTGTGAGTTTCCCATATGCCGTCTGTTCCGATAACCAGTATTTGTCCAGGCGCTATCTGCCGTTCATATTGAACATACGGGGCTTCGCTCATAACTCCCAGAGCCATCCCGACGCCTTTCAGTTCATGAATTTCTCCGGAGTCAGGCTCCAGCAGAAACGCAGGATCATGGCCTGCATTTACCCACCGGAGGCAAAGCTCGGCGCGATCCACCTCACCGTAAAACAGTGTCATGAACCGTCCGGAATCCTCGACATCCCGGCACAACTGACGGTTGACATCCGAAATCATCTGGGAGACATCGCCGGACATCGAAGACCGCATCCGCAACAGCGCCCGCGCAGTGGTCATGATCAGCGCCGACGGAATGCCATGATCCGATACATCACCGACCACCACGCTGAAGCGGTCGGGGCAGGACAAATCCGGTACATACACATCGAAAAAATCGCCGCCGGTTTCATCGCAATAATGGCATGCGCCACTGATATCGATACCATTGATCTGGGGGATGGTTTTGGGCAGAAGATTCTGCTGGACTTCCATCGCCATGTCGAGCGATTGGCGAATCCGGTACCTTTCCCTGAGGACTTCCACCATTTTATTGAAATTTTCGGCCATCAGGCCTATCTCATCATTGGAGCGCACCCGAACCGACACGGTTAAATCACCTTGTTCAACGCGAATCATGGCATTTTCGATCTCACGGATTGGATCCACGATACTGAGGGCGAAATGCCGGGACAAAACAATGGAGCCTGAAATGCCGATTGCAGATATAAAGGCCGTCAGGTTGAACATTCCCTGAACGACATCCTGGGAATCCGATAGCGCCATAGCGGCTGCCTTGTGATAAAAAAGATGCGCCATCAGCCCCAGCGGAAAGATACTGGTCAGAAAAAAGGTGATAAGCATCCTGACCCGGAGTTTCAGATGATACGCGCCCGGAGTATTGATCATACTCCCGACAGTGAAAAAATACGGACGTAGTTTCCGGCACAGGGTTTCCATGACAAACAGGATGATCGTGCCGGTGACAACACCGGAAATGAGAGTCCCGCTCAATATCCGTAAAGACTGCATCAAGGCGTCCATCAACATTTCGTTCCTGGGGCGCAGTGTCAGGCGTATCAGAAACATCAGCACCGAGGCCACCGCCCACATTGTCACAGAAATTCCGGCGGAAATATACGGCAGATTCAGAATGCGAAGTTGAGCGCTCAGTCGCACTGTATCCGGTATCTCGACGCCGTTTTGAACGGCGTGGATATACGCCATGAGTTTCTTTTCCCACCGGAATTGAAGGCTGAATCCGATCGTGATCAGACAGACAGCAATCAGAATAGGGATGACGCAGTTCGTATAAATCGAAAAATAGGCGCCTGCCGGCGCCAGATAATTGAAATAAAAGATGCAGATTGCCGCCCCGATGGCGTTGGCTCCGATATGAAGGGTACCGAAGCTCCGCCAGTCATATTGCGTCAGCGGCGGCAATTCAGACTGTGAAATTGGAGGTGTGTCTGTCATGTGCGCCTCTGTAACATATATTGCCTGTTACAACAATAAGGACTGTTTGACTTTTGCGGTGAAATCTGCATGAATAAAAAAGAACAGCTTTGTAAAAAGTCCAATCACTACACGATTTCGAACAGGGAGGTTATGCCGGGTTGTAACCGGGATGAAAAAATTTCTTATGTCCTTATCATATCTGTTACCATCAAAATCCGCTGTTGTTGTTTTTCTTTGCGCCGTTTGCCTTGTTTCCGGACTTATCCGGCCTCTGCCGGGCGCTGCAGCTCAGGATGATCATGCGGCTGCCGCCAACACAGCGCCTGCCGCCGCCATTGAAAATCATAAAGAATCCATCGAAGTCACCATCAATACGGAAACCGCCAGTAATGCGGATCTCAAGGCCAGACTCAGTCAGGCGGAAGCCTGGCAGAAATCTCAGATCGCCGAATTGCATGTTTATAATGTCCAGTTGTCTGCATACGGCAATCTCCTCATGCTGCCTCAAACCACAGCGGCGGATATGGAAAGGGCCAGGATTGATACCCTGAACGCGCGTGACGCCATTGCCGGAAAGCTTAAAGATATTTCAGAAACAACCGGACAGCTTGCCCAGCTATCCGCTCAGACCAAGGATCAGCTCAGCCTTAACGAAAAGCAGTTGAGCGATATCACCGCATCGGGCGCATCGGATACGGTCAGCATTACCTTGAAAAAAAATCTTCAGACCCTGATAGCGCTTTTGAACATCAAGCAGAAACGAATTGAAAAAATAGAAGATATTTATAACACCCTTAAACAGCAACTGGGGGATACACAAAACTCCCTCTCTGATGTGGCCGACAAACTGAACCAGCAGGTGGAACTGAAAAAAAAAGCGGCTCTGTTTCAGCGCAGCGCATCCCCGCTGCTGGCATTCAATGCACAGCAGTTGAAAGAAGAGCTGCACACGATTGTCGTCAAGATATTGAAGCCGGTATCCGCTGATTTCTGGAAGTCCCTGTACATATCGCTGAAAGACACAACGGGCTTGCGGATACTACTTCTGATGGTGCCGTATATCGGCATTTTGTGGGGACTGCTGCGCTTCAGAACACTGTATCGACGATCTGAATCCAATTGGCGGCTGGAAAAAACTCCCTGGCGCTTTCTGCTGTTCGGCGTTCTGGACAAATCTCTGATTCTGACGGGCACGACGGTTTTTCTGACAGGGTATATCAACCTTCAGACAGAATCCGTGGAAATTGCCACCTGGAAAATTATCTGCAGTTTCCTGTGGCTGTGGCTCCTGACCCAGTGGGGAATCCTGGGGGTTCGGACGTGGAAACTCTCAGGGCTGCCAGACATACCGGATCGGATTCAGAAGGGGTTGGGTTTCGGGCTTCGCACCATCCGGTTTTTCGGCGTGACATATCTGTGCCTGGAGTGGCTGCTGGACGGCGCCGGCAGTGTCCTTCTGCTGGCGCGCATGTTGTTTGGCGTCGGTTTACTGGTGGAGTATATCCATTTCTGGAAATCCGTCAAACCCCGCTTGCCCATACTTTCAGACAAATATCGCTATTTAAAACCTGCTTTGGCGGGAGTCGGCTACATCATTGCCGGGCTCGGGCCTGTTCTGGAGCTTGTCGGTTATGGCTACATGGCGCTTTACTGGTACACATCCTGGGGGATCACCCTGACCGTCTGCGGGTGGGCGGGCATCCTGATGATGGTAATTCGCGAATGGCAGAAGGTATTGACGGCTTCACATCAGCATGGAGGCCATCATACCTCTGACCGTCATACCCTTCAGTGGTTGTCCATGCGGCTGTTGTGGACCGCCTGGTTTCCGGTGGTTATCATTGCGGTGATGATGGCATGGGGGGCTAAACACGCCGTCATTTTAGGTTTTTTCAAAGTGATCAATTATCCGCTTCCGATCGGGGATTTGCGGCTCAGCATTCTTGGGTTCGCCTGCTCTGCCCTGATGCTCTTGCTTACCCATTTTTCAACCCGCTTGTGGCGTCGCGTGCTGCGGGAAAAAATACTGTCAGGAAGCGGTATGGAACCGGGCTTGAAAGATTCCATATCCGCCATTACCGTGTATCTGCTCTGGGCGCTGGGCATATTCATTTCGCTGCGGGTGGTCGGGGTCAGTTCTACATCGCTGACAGTGGTTTTTGGCGCCCTCAGTATCGGGCTTGGTTTCGGAATCCAGAATATTTTCAATAATTTTATCAGCGGCATCATCCTGCTCTTTGAAAGGCCCATTCAGATTGGAGATGCGGTCGAAATCAACGGTGTCTGGGGCGTCGTTCAGAAAATCAATGTTCGATCGACGCTGGTGCAGACGTATGACAATGCGTCGCTGATCATCCCCAATTCCGAATTCATCAGCAACAAGGTAATCAACTGGAGTTTCAAGGACCACCGTATCCGCCGGATAATCAGCATCGGCGTGGCCTATGGTTCAGATACGGCGCTTGTTTCATCCACCCTTCTTGAAATTGCCCGGAAAACGCAGTGGGTGTTGACAGAGCCAGCCCCGGATGTTCTCTTTGCCGATTTCGGCGACAGTGCGCTGATATTTAAACTCAGGGTCTGGACGCTGGTGGATCATATGTCGCGCGTCGAAACCCAGATACGGTTCGATATCGAACGCCTTTTCCGGGAACGCCACATCGAAATGCCGTTTCCGCAGCATGATGTTCATATCGTTCCGATCGCCGGAGAGACGTCATGAGCAAGCCCAAAATCGCCTTCTACTGGTGCGCCGGTTGCGGTGGATGCGACGAAGCGGTGGTGGATATGGCAGAATATCTGATGGAGCTGGCGCAGTCCGTTGATATCGTTTTCTGGCCGGCCGTCATGGATGGCAGGTACGCCGACCTGGCGGCGCTTCCGGATGGGGCTATCCGGGCAAGCCTGATCAATGGCGCGATTCAGCAGGAAGATCATGTCCATATGGCCCGGCTGCTGCGCCGGAAATCCCGGCTCATTATCGCCAATGGCGCCTGCGCACACATCGGCGGCGTTATCGGTCTTGCCAATCTGCACCGTCCGGAAGATATTCTCCGCCGCGCCTATGTCGGCGCCGATACCGCAGATAATCCGGACGGCGTTCTTCCCGGCGGGTCGCCATCGCCGCGCGCCGATCTTCCCCGCCGGCTGAAACGGGTTTATCCTTTAGATCGGGTTATTCCCGTGGATTATTATATCCCCGGATGCCCGCCCCTGCCGGAGCTTATCGGAAAGGCATTGACGCGCATTCTCGACAACACGCTGCCGGATAAAGGCCGGGTTTTGGCAGAAACCCACGCGTTATGCCACTTTTGTCCCCGTCGCGATACGCTGCCTTCAGATCGTATGCAGATTCCTGAATTCAAACGATTCCATGAAAATCGCTGGGATCCGTCCGTGTGTTTCCTCCGGCAGGGTATCCTGTGCCTGGGGCCCGCCACGCGCGGGGGGTGTCAGTCCCGGTGTATTTCCGCCAACATGCCCTGCCGGGGATGTTTCGGGCCTCTGGATGCAGCGCCGGATCAGGGCGCCAAAGCCCTTTCGTTCATTGCGGCGCTGATGGCGGCGGAAAATGAAGAACAGGCCGCTATGGCTGCCGCAGGCATTCCGGACCCCGCAGGATTGTTTTACCGTTACAGCATGGCGGCATCCATTTTGGCGCCGATCCTTCCGGATCCGCCAGGTTCAAGGCCCTTCTGTTCAGAATCGCTTTTTCCGGAGCCGTTATGAGCCGCCGCATTTCAATTGATCCTGTCACGCGGCTTGAAGGACATGGCCGCATTCAAATTCTGCTGGATGCAGACGGCAAAGTCTCTGACGTCCTGTTTCAGGTGCCGGAATTCAGGGGATTTGAAAAATTCTGCGAAGGCCGGGCTGTGGAAGAAATGCCGACGCTCACGCAGAAAATCTGCGGCATCTGCCCTATGGCTCACCACATGGCGTCCACCAAGGCCCTTGACGACTTATTCTCTGTCGCTGTTCCGCCGACCGCTCGAAAAATTCGCGAGCTGGCCTATCATGCCTTTATATTTGAGGATCACCTGCTCCATGTCTATTATCTGGGAGGTCCAGACTGGCTGATGGCTCCGGATACGCCGCCGTCCCGGCGCAATATTGCAGGTCTTGCCGAACAAATGGGCGCTGCTTTCACAACCCGTCTGATGACGGCAAGACATCAGGCGCGTCAGATGATCGCCCGCATCAGCGGCAGCGCGCTGTATCCGGTTTTCGGGCTGCCTGGCGGCATTTCCAAGTCTTTGACACAAGAAGATCAAGACTTTGCCGCAGCCGCATCCCGCGTCATGCTCGATTTTGCGGGTGTCTCATTGAAGCTATTTGAAAAGCAGCTGGAAAGGCGGACGTTTTTTCGCGAACTGTTGACGGATCCCGTGTATTATCAGCGCACTTATTCCATGGGAATGACAGACGATGACGGGCGTCTCCGGTTTTACGACGGGCATATCCGGATTGTGGATCCCGGAGGCGATCCGGTTGCAAGCTTTACAGCGAGGGATTTCCCCAAATATCTGACCGAACGGGTAAATGACTGGACCTATATGAAAAATCCTGCCATCCGAAATGCAGGCTGGCAGGGTTTTCCGGGAGATAAGACGATCACGGATTACCGGGTAGGCCCCCTGGCAAGACTCAATGTCATATCGGGAATTTCCACGCCGCTGGCCCAGTCCGCCTACGAAAAAATGATGTCATTTTTCGGCGGAAGGCCTGTGCATCATACGCTGGCTTATCACTGGGCCAGATTGATCGAAATTCTCCATGCCGCCGAGCGTGTCGCCGAACTGGCGATAGAGCCGGATATCATCAGTTCTGAAATCCGGAATATTCCTGCGCCTCTCCAAAGAGAGCAAAGCGGCTCAGGCGTCTGTGAAGCGCCTCGGGGAACACTGTTTCATGTCTATCATTCCAGCGCTGAGGGCATCGTCCAGAAACTGAATCTGATGGTCGGCACCCAGCATAACGCCGCCGCATTGTACCGTTCCGTTCATCAGGCGGCCTCCATGCTGATCACGAACGGGCAGATTTCAGATGCTGTTTTAAACCGGATCGAAATGGCTTACCGCGCCTATGATCCCTGCCTGGCCTGCGCCACTCACTGACAATGGCACGATGTTTCATAACATCTTCTTGTTGGGTCGTGCTGCGCAAGAAATAACAAAATGAGGTATCATATTCTCATGTCCATCCAAAAATCTGAATCTGTTCCCCAAAAAACTCAACCTTTCTTTCAGGCAATTACAAAATTGACCGATGCGGTTTGTCATCAGCACTTGAATGATGAATACGCAACACTTGCAAGAAATTTAGCCGCAGCGTTGGCGCGAAAACGTCCTTCTCCTATCGTGCGCGGCGCTCCGGAAATCTGGGCTTGTGGCATCCTTTACGCACTCGGTGCGGCCAATTTCCTTGCTGCTGTAACCGGGAAGATTGATTTCAGGGAGGCTGTATGAATGGTAAAATGGTTATCTATACAGCAGAAGATGGAACCATTCAGACCGAAGTCCGGCTGGAGGCCGAAACGATTTGGATGACCGAGCAGCAATTAGCCGTCGTTTTTGATCGCGATCGAACGGTTATTGGCCGACATATTAAAAACATCTTCAAGACTGGAGAATTGGATGAAAAAAGCAATGTGCAAAAAATGCATATTCCTGACTCGGATAAACCGGTAGCTTTTTATAATCTCGATATGATTCTCTCCGTAGGCTACCGCGTCAATTCCAGGCGTGGCACCCAGTTCCGCATATGGGCTAACCGGATTCTCAAGGAATATCTGGTTCAAGGGTATGCCATCAACGAAAAACGCCTGAAAGAACAGCAAGCTCAAATTAACCGGCTCAAGGAATCCATACAACTGGTAGAAAGAAGTCTGCTTGAGCAGGCTGAAACCGTTGCTGACGACCGAGGGGTCGTTCGTGTTCTGGCAGAATTTGCCAATAGCCTGGGAATTCTTGACGATTATGATCATGAATCCCTGGAAACGCGGGGTAAAAACGCTCAAGCATCGGTTGTAATCTCTGAACAAGAATTCATGCAGGTGGTCCACGCCATGCGTAGCGAATTTGACTCGGACATGTTCGGCAGACCCAGGGACATGAGTTTTTTAAGCTCGGTAAACCAGATATACCAGAGCTTTGGCGGAGCGGCATTTATTTTCGGTTCCGTAGCCAAAGGGGAAGAGAAAGCGACCAGCGATGTGGATGTCTGTGTCATCGGAACAGCATCCTTTACCGATGTGGTGGTGGCTCTTGCAGATATGAACCAGAAACTTGGCCGGGAAATCAATCCGGTAGTCATGCCCTATGACCAGTTCACTGCCAAGCTGGCTGCCGGCGAACAGTTTACAACCCGGATCATGCATGAACCGAAACTTTTTCTGATAGGTGACGAACATGACTGATCTCCCTCGTTTGGCCATTACGAGAAAGGAAGGAACAGAGCAATTTCACATTAACGGTAAGTCACTCGGTTTTGACCTTTTAAGCTTCTGGCGGTGGTCCGCTTCAGACCTGGTAAACAACGCGATGCGAGGTATCGTTGCTGAATATATCGTGGCCCATGCATTGGGGTTAGGTAAAAGCGGAGTGCGGGACGGCTGGGCGGCATTTGATTTGGAGACTCCTTCCGGAATCAAAATCGAAGTCAAATCGGCGGCATATGTCCAAAGCTGGCACCAGAAACAGCTCTCGTCCATTACGTTCGTAACGCCAAAGACATATGCTTGGGATGCAGAAAACAACATACAATCACAAGGGTCGAAACGGCAGGCTGACGTATACATATTTGCCCTCCTGGCCCACACGGACAAAGCAACAATCGATCCTCTGAACCTTGACCAGTGGCGTTTCTACGTTTTGCCGACTAAAGTCCTTGATGCAAGAAAACGCAGTCAACACTCCATTACCTTAAAATCGCTGGAAGGGCTTTGTCCAAGGGCGGTTACATACGCCGAATTGCCAAAGGCCATGGAAAACTGCATTGGAAAAGAGCTTACATAACCCGGTGCTACACTGGATCGCCGAAAAAGCCGGCGCCCAGTGAGCTTTCCGTGATGGCATATGAATCACATCGTACGTTCCTGCGCTTCGATGCTTCTGGAGGCATTGACGCCGTAACGCTTCATCCGGTTATAAATGGTCACGCGGGATACGCCCAGCAATTCCGCCGTTCTGGATTGATTGCCGCCGGATTTTTTGAGAGCCTCGATCAGCTCCTGCTTTTCGATTTCCCGCATATCGTAGGACGGGCGTCTGGATTCGGATGTGGCAGGTGCGAGGCGCATTCGGCCTGTGGCTGGCGGCAGATGTTCCGGAAGGATCAACGAATCGTGGCAGGTAACGAAAGCGTATTCAAATGCGCTTTTCAGCTCGCGGACGTTGCCGGGCCATTCGTAGCTCATCAGAACATCCATGGCCTGCTTGCTGATGCCTTTGATATTTTTGTCGCTCTTCAGACGGATTTTCCGGAAGAAAGCCTCCGCCAGCAGCGGAATATCGTCCAGACGATCTCGAAGCGGCGGCAGATGAATCGGAATGACGTTGATGCGAAAGAAAAAATCCCTGCGGAATTTTCCCTTTTCAATGAGCTGCTGAAGGTTCCAGTTGGTGGCGGAGATAATACGGACATTTACGGGAATTGGCGAGCTGGCGCCCACCCGTTCGATGGTTTTATCCTCCAGCACCCGCAGCAGCTTGACCTGGGTGCCCAGTGGCAGGTCTCCGACTTCATCCAGAAAAATATCCCCATCCGAAGCTTTTTCAAATCGCCCCACCCGGTCGCGTATCGCACCCGTGTAAGCGCCCCGGACATGGCCGAAAAGCTCGCTTTCCAGCAGCGAATCGGCCAGACTGGCGCAGTTGACCTTGACGAACGGCCCGTTACGGCGCTCTCCGATTTCATGAATGGCCTGGGCTACCAGCTCCTTGCCGGCGCCGCTTTCACCGTAAATGATAACCGGCGCGTCGGAACAGGCGGCGTTTTTGATCAGATCGAAGACCTGAAGCATCGGCGGGCTAACGCCGATAATGCCGTAAAATCCGTCTCTGGAACGCAGTTCTTCCCGAAATGCCGCGATCTGGATATCTTTTTCAATAACATCTGAAACATCCGTAAGGGTGCCTACCGCGCCGATGACATTACCGGAGCTGTCTTTCAACAGGGAGGCATTCTGAACGGCGTGAATAATGCGGCCGCTTCGCGATCGGATGGTGCACCGGCGTGTATGCAGCTCGCCGTAACGAAACAGCTCGCACCAGTATTCATCGGATGTATCCATCTCTTTCAAACATGCGTTACATTCCAGAATACTGCATGTCCGTCCCAGTAATTCATCCTGGCTGTAGCCGGTCATGGTTTCAAAAGCCCGGTTCACCGACACGATGGCCCCGCGCGTATTGACGATCATGATCCCGTCCTGGATAGTGTTGACCACCGTTTTCCAGTATCGGTCCAATTCCTGTTCGGCCATATTGTAAAGCGTCTCCTTGACATTTAACACATATAAAGTATAAAAGTTTATCAGTTTAACAGTTCCATGGCAAGCTGCTTATCCCGTATGTCATTTGAAGAAAGACAAGTTTCTGAAATGATGATGTCCACGAACTGTCGTCTGCTGAAATTACACCTTTTGGCCTGGATGTTGCTTTGCGACTACTCGTGAAAAGTAAACGGGAGGAACTCCAGATTGAGGGGAAAAGCTGACTACACGCTGGACGTTCGAGGAACCATCTCCCCCTTCTCGTTATTGAAGGTATCCCTGGTATTTCAGCAAATGAAGCCGCGCCAGGTCGTGGAGATACTGGGTTGTGATTCAGACATGCAGCGGGACCTACTTCGGATATTGCCTGAGGCGTCCTATGAAATTGTTTGCACGGAACATGTGACAACGGATACGGGATTCTCGAAAGTGCGGCTGAAAAAACACATCTGATTTATAAGACGCCGCACGTGCGGAATGTCACAGGTGTATCGACATGCGGGCATTGTGGTACGACAGGTAAGAACAGCAGCCAGGTTTGGATATCGCAATGGCTTCGCATGTTTCCAACAGCGGGGGTGAACAATGCCGCCTCCGCCAATCTCGACAGGGAAGGAAATTCATGAATATTCAAAAACGGTTACAAAGCGGAAAGTTTGTCGTTCTCGCTGAAATGAACACGCCTAAAGGGGTGGACATTTCCCGGTTCATGACCTACGCTCAGCATATTCGAGGCCGGATAGACGGCGTCGTTGTGCCCGACATGGACAATGGGGTCATGCGCATGAGTGCGCTGGCCGGCGGCGCGCTGCTTCAGCAGCAGGGAATTGAAACGCTCATCAACGTGTATGGCCGGGACCGTAACCGCATGGCGCTTCAGGGCGACATGCTGGCAGCCCACGTTCTGGGGATTCAGAATTTGATTGTGGTTCAAGGTGAAAACATGGCCTGCAGCGATCATCGGGACGCACCGCCGGTCAACGATCTGGATGAAATGGGCGTACTGAACGCCATCCGCAACCTGCAAGCCGGGAAAGATATGGCAGGGTTCGATCTGGACGGAGTTCCGCAATTTTACGTCGGATGTCATATGGCGCCGTTTGCGGACAATGCAGCTATGGACGCCGAAATAGAGCTGGCCAGGGGGAAAATCGCTGCGGGAGCCGGTTTTGTCATTACCCCACCGGTGTTCGATATGCGTCGTTTTGGTGAATTTATGAAGAAAGCCGCTGCGCTTCAGGTTCCCATTATCCCGACGGTGTTTCTGATCAAGTCCGTGGCGGTTGCCCGCTATATCGCTACCAACGAACCCGGCGCTCATATTTCCGAAGATCTGATCCGGCGCATCCGCACCTCGTCCGATCGGGAAATGGAAGGCGTCCGGATTGCTGGAGAGACAATTGCTCAACTTAGAAAAGAGGCCGGCGGCGTTCTGCTTCAGACCCTGGGATGGGAGCATCGTTTGCCCGCCATTCTGGATGCGGCAGGCCTCTGATATGCAACTTTTTAAATGGAACGATAAAGACAGATATGAAAACAGCAGACCCATTTCAAACCAGTAACAGAGTTCTGGTGATCGGGGGCGGCGTTGGCGGAATCCGGACCGCGCTGGATCTGGCGGAGGCTCAGAAACATGTTGTTCTGATTGACAGAGCCAATGCGATCGGCGGTTTGATGACTCTTTTAGACAGAACATTTCCGACCAACAACTGCGACCTTTGCACCATTTCTCCGACACTTTCCGAAAGCAGCCGCAGCCAGTACATCGAACTGATGCCGCTGACGCAGGTTACCCGCTTGAGCGGCGAGGAAGGAAACTTTTCCGCTCAACTGACCACTGCGCCACGGTATATCGATTTGAGCCGATGTACGGCCTGCGGGGAATGCCACAAGCAATTTCCGGAATGCGTGAATTTTAATCCAGGACTCGACCACCGGGCCCCGACCTGTATGCGATATCCTCAGGCCACGCCTCAGGCGTTTTCCATCGACATGAGCCGGTGTTCCGATCCAAAGGCGCTGGCTGACTGCTGTCCGGCTCACGCCATTATTCTTGATGACAGGCAGACGCAGAGTGAATTTCAGATCGGGGCCGTGGTTATGGCGCCGGGTGCATCGGTTTTCGATCCGGCAGCCATCGACAGTTTCAGTTACGGACGGGATCCGGATGTGATCACCAGTCTGGAATATGAGCGCATCATGTCCGCTTCCGGTCCGACTCAGGGCCGTCTGATGTGCCCGTCCGACGGTCGTACGCCTGAAAAAATCGCCTGGATCCAGTGTGTGGGATCACGGGGTATGCAAAAAGGCGCGGTATCGTATTGTTCCGGTGTGTGCTGCATGTTCGCACTCAAGGAAGCCATTGTTACCAAGGAGCGGTTTCAAGACAGCATCGAAGCATCCATATTTTATATGGATATGCGCACTTTCGGTAAAGATTACGAGCTCTATTATGAAAGAAGCCGGAAAGATTACGGCGTGCGCTTTGTCCGGAGCCGTCCTCACAGTGTCTTTCGCAAAAACGGTCAGGGTCAGCTTACGGTGACATTCGCTTCCGAAGATTCCAGCACCATGAACGAGGAAACCTTCGATCTGGTGGTTCTGGCCACCGGGTTTCAGATCGGCGCGGAAACACGGCAACTGGCCGAGACGCTGGGCATTACATTAAATCCGCATGGTTTTGCGCAAACCGGCGCGTTCGATCCGGTCGCTACATCCCGTCCCGGCGTTTACGCCTGCGGTATGTTCGAAAGCCCCAAGGATATTCCGGAAACCATGACCCAGGCCAGTGCGGCCGCATGCAGAGCGTCGGCCCATCTTCCTGCGCCTGAGGCGCTTCCCGAATCCGAGGATGAGCAGACATCGGAACGGGACGTAACCGATGAAGAACCCCGGATTGGCGTATTTATCTGCGATTGTGGTGAGAGCATTGGTGCTGTGGTTCATGTGCCTGAACTTGCGGCTTTTGCCGCAAAGCTTCCGGGGGTGGCGCTGGCGGAAAGTGTGGGCCACGGGTGCAGCCGGGAATCCATGAGTCGCATTCAGGAAGCCATTGCAGAGCATAAGCTTAACCGCGTGGTGATCGGCGGATGTTCTCCGCGCACCCATGAGTCCCGGTTTCAGGATGTTCTGCAACGCGCGGGTCTGAACAAATATCTGCTTGAAATCGCCAATTTGAGAGATCAGGACGCCTGGGTGCATCTGGATCATCCTGATAAAGCCAACGCCAAGGCCAGACAACTCATCTGGTCGGCGGTGATGAGCGTGAAGAAGGCCCATGCGCTTGCGGACAATTACCTGCCGATCAACCGGGACGTTCTGGTGGTCGGCGGCGGTGTGGCCGGCATGACCGCGGCGCTGCGGCTGGCGGATCAAGGATTCAGAGTGTTTCTGGCGGAGCGGCGTTCCATGCTGGGCGGTACCGCCAATCTGGTTCACCGGACCCTGGAAGGCGACGATGTGCAGGCGTTTGTCAGTGATCTGAGACAGAAAGTTATGAGCCATCTGAAGATACAGGTCATTTTCAACGCTTTTATCGTGGATCACAGCGGTATGCCCGGCATGTACACCACCGGTATGCAGGTAGGTCCCCAAATGTTCTACCGGCAAATCCGTCATGGCGTGACGATTCTGGCGACCGGCGCTTTACCCCGCAGGCCGGATGGATATTTGTTGGGACAGCATGATGCGGTTATGACCCAGCTCGACGCGGATGCACTGATCGATGAGGCTCCGGAAAAAATCAAAGCATGGGATACCGTGGTCATGATTCAGTGCGTCGGCTCCCGCCAGCCGGACAATCCTAACTGTTCGCGCGTCTGCTGCCAGGCTGCGGTTAAAAATGCGCTGCGGATACTGGAACAAAATCCGGAAACCCGTATTTTTATCCTGTATCGGGATATGCGCACCTACGGATTCCAGGAAGATTACTACCTGAAAGCGCGGGAAAAAGGTGTTATATTCGTCAGATATGAACCGGCGTCGCCGCCGGTGGTTCGGGCTGCTGCCAACCAGATCGAAGTGGCGTTCACCGATCCGGTTCTGGGAAGATCCGTCATGGTGACGGCGGATGCGTTGCTGCTGAGTACCGGATTTATCAGTGACGACGAATCCACCGAAGATCTGGCGATGATTTTCAAGATTCCGAGAACATCAGATGGTTATTTCCTGGAAGATCATATCAAGCTGAGACCGGTGGATTTCTCCAAACCTGGTTTTTATATGGCAGGCACCGCTCATGCGCCCAAGAACATCCGGGAGTCCATTGCTCAGGCGGAGGCTTCAGCGGCGCGGGCGATGACCATGCTCAGCCGGGAAAATATCAATCTGGGAGCTGCTACGGCCCGTGTGGATTCACAGAAATGCGCGGCCTGTCTGATTTGTGTACGGGCGTGTCCTTTTGGCGTCCCCTTTATCAATGCGGACGGCTATTCGGAAATTGATCCTGCCAAGTGTCACGGATGCGGCGTATGCGCTGCAGAGTGTCCTGCCAAGGCCATCCAACTGATGCAGTTCGAGGATGACCAGATTTTATCGAAAGTCAGCAGTCTGCTGGAAAGGATGGTGGCATGATGGAAGATTTCGAACCGGTCATTATCGCTTTCTGCTGTCATTACTGCGCTTACACGGCTGCGGATATGGCCGGCAGCCAGAGACGGTGCTACCCGGCCAATGTCCGGATTATCCGCGTTCCATGCTCTGGAAAGGTCGATGTGATTCATATCCTCAAGGCGTTTGAAAACGGGGCGGACGGCGTTTATGTGGCCGGATGTCTGGAAGGGGACTGCCATTTTAAAAACGGCAATATCCGCGCGGCCAGGCGGGTGGCCTATGCCCGCAAGCTGATGGAAAGCGTCGGCATTGAGGGGGAAAGGCTGGAGATGGTCAATTTGTCCGCCGGAATGGGAGATCGTTTTGCAGAAATCGCCGGCAGAATTACCGAAAAAATCCGGAAAATGGGGCCAAACCCAATCCGAAACACCATCCGGCCTGTTGCGTGACAGGATATCGGATATTTATATTGTAAGGAGAAGAAATCACAATGATTACAGCGGAACGAAAACCCCTGGAAGAAATCATTGAATACATCCGGCCGTTTCAGAAGATTCTGTTGATCGGGTGTAATGAGTGCGTCACAGTCTGTTCAGCCGGGGGCCGTAAAGAAGTCGGTGTTTTGTCCTCGCTGCTGCAGATGTCATTTCTGAAACAGGGAAAAAATTTACAGATACGGGAGCATACCCTGGAACGCCAGTGTGATCCGGAGTATGTGGAAGAGCTGGTGTCCATGGTGGATGGGGTTGACGCCATTTTGTCCATGGCTTGCGGATGCGGTGTGCAGGAAATCTGTCGGCGGTTTAAAAACAAACCGGTGTTTCCCGCAGTCAACACCAAGTTTATGGGAGCTTCGGAACGCCAGGGCGTATGGGCCGAGCGATGTCAGGGATGTGGTAACTGCCTTCTGGGCGTTACCGGCGGCATCTGCCCCATTGCAAGGTGTTCCAAACAGTTGATGAACGGGCCCTGCGGGGGATCCACGAACGGAAAATGTGAAATCAGTCCGGATGTGGACTGCGCCTGGCAGTTGATCTGGGATCGGCTTAAAGCCCTTGGCATGGAAGACCGGTATGAGGAGATCATCCCGGCCAAAGACTGGAGACCCGGCCGGGCTGCCGGACCCCGTAAAATCATCAGGGAGGATTTGGCAGAATGAAAACCGACAGTGTGCTCGAAAAGGTGTTGAAATCCGGAAATCTGGCGGTGACATCGGAGTGCGGCCCGCCGCGGGGAGCGGTTCCCGAGAAAGTCCGCCAGAAAGCCGAAATGCTGAGAGGTTATGTGGACGCCGTCAACGTTACGGACAATCAGACCGCTATGGTGCGAATGTCCAGTTTTGCCGCCAGCGTCATCATTCGGCAGATGGGGCTCCATCCCATCATGCAGATGGTCACTCGCGATCGTAACCGTCTTGCCATGCAGTCCGATATCATTGGTGCTTATTCCCATGGTATCAATACCATGCTGTGCCTTTCCGGAGACCATCCCCATTTCGGAGATCATCCGATGGCCATTGGCGTCCATGATATCGACTCCATCCAGTTTGTGCAGATGGTGAGAAAAATGCGGGATGAAGGGAAATTTCAGGGAGGCGCGGACATCGAAAATCCGCCGAAAATGTTCATCGGTGCAGCCGCCAATCCATTTGCCGATCCGTTCGAACTCCGGGTGGCGCGGCTTGCCAAGAAAGTGGCTGCCGGCGTGGATTTCATCCAGACTCAGTGCATTTACAACCTGGATAAATTTGAAAAATGGATGGCCGGTGTCCGGGATCGGGGGCTGGATGAAAAATGTTATATTCTGGCCGGTATCACTCCCATTAAGACGGTCGGTATGGCCCGATACATGAAAAACAAGGTTCCGGGTATGGATGTTCCCCAGGAAGTGGTGGACCGGATGGCGGGCGTTCCCAAAGAAAAGCAGGCGGAAGAAGGCATCAAGATTTGCGTCGAAAGCATTGAACGCCTCAAACAGGTCAAAGGTGTGGCCGGATTTCACATCATGGCCATTGAGTGGGAGCAGAAAGTTCCGGAAATCGTGGAAAAAGCAGGGCTGTATCCCAGACCACAAATTGTCTGAACTTTAGAAGGATATTGAGACAGGCCGACGACTCCTTGTGAAGTCGTCGGCATTTACTATTTCATAAAATCGTACTATAATAAAGAATGTTGTAAACAAGTTCGCATTTTTCGGCATTTTTCGTCGTTGGGGCGTACAAGAGTACACCTCTTCTGCGGCGGATTTCTCCACCTTGCCTGCGGACTTTTTATGAAACCGTCTGAAAATCGACTTTTACGAGGCCATCAAAATTCATAACAGGAGATATTATCCATGAACGACAAAAAACTTGTTCTGATCGTTGACGATGATCCGGATCTGGTGGAATCGGTTGCCATGAAACTGGAAAGCCAGAGTTTTCGTGTCGCCAAGGCTTATGACGGTGTAGAAGCCATGGACCAGATCAAAAAAGAGCGTCCGGCGTTGATCATTCTGGATGTCATGATGCCGCGTAAAAACGGCTATGAGCTGTGTGCGGAATTAAAAAATTCAAATGATTACAAGGACATCGTCATACTGCTGCTGACGGCTGTGGCCGATGCAGTCACCACCACCAATTATACCCACTGGGATGGTAAGAATACCCTGGCGGATGACTATATCCCCAAACCGATCAATCTGGAAAAGTTGATGGGTATCGTCAAGGATTATCTGGGATAGTCCCGTCTCGATGTATCATAGAAAAGCAAGGGCGTTCTATCGTATAACGGGTCTTTGAAGCGACTTAACAATTCAATGAACGTTCATGAGCAAAAATTACCGGTTGGCGGGCTGAAACTGAGCAGCGAGCTTGTTCAGCTTCAGCTCCACCCGAACGACGGGGGTTCGACGAATCGCATACTTGCCTGCCTTGCGGAACGTCACGTCAATCTCGTACTGGCATCGATGGATGTGCTGGACGGCCTGTTAAACGGCATGTGCTGTATTTTGGTCGAAGATCGACAAACGGCGGAAATGGTGCTACAGCCGTTTACAGGCGCTTATACCATGCTGTCTTCGGTAGGCGCTTTGACCATTTTCCCCCATCGATCCAGACTCAAGCTTATCGGCCGCATTCTGACAGCCATGCACACAGCCGGATTACCGGTATATGGGGTTGCTTCGTCGTTTTCAACTCTCAGCCTCACGACCCATTATCTTCAACTGGACAAGGCGGTGTCCGCTGTTTGCAGTGTTATTGACCTGCCGGAAAATCATGCACCGTTTCATCCTGAATTCCGCGTACAGCAGCTCTGATGGAAATTTTCGCCGTTTACTGGGAATCTGTTATCAAAACCTATGGCATTGCCGAGCGCACGGGGCTGTGTCTGGTGTCGCTGCAACTGACGCCGGAACGTATTCCGGACATCGCTTCATGTCTAACCCACCGGGCTGCCGAATGGGGGGCGTCCCCGATTCTGGTTTTTGCGCGTCCGGTATCCGGTGATGCCATGCGTCTGCACCTGCTGCTCGACAGGCCGCTGACCATCCGGGATTTCATGGAGCTTGATGGCAGTGGAGGCGCCTGGCTTTCCGGAATGCGGATTGATGACGCTGTCGAGCTGGTATCCTTACAGGGACCGCACTACGGTGATCGCTACGGCATTCTCAGCGCGGCTTTAAAAGCTTTGGCGGATCACGGAACGCCGCTGCTGGCGCTTTCCTGCGCCGCTGCATCCATCAGTCTGATCTTTCCCCAGGGGTATGCCGGTGCGGCGGTGAAAGCGCTGGAAACCGCATTTGCGGCGGCACCACCGTCAGGGCGGACAAACGTCTCTTAGGATATTAACAAAGGATATAAAGAATTCATTTGAATTTTAAAACGTTACATGAAAACGACTGGCGTTTGCGGGTTTTTGACTCGCTGTCGTTTCCGACGTTGATTCTGGATCCCCACCGGAATGTTCTGGCGGTGAATCAAAAATTGCTGGACAAATTCGCCGTCACCGAGGCTCAAGTCGTTGGTAAAACCTGCCGAGAAGTCTTTCATACCATTTTTATGGATCCGGATCTTCCGTGTAACCGCCATACCTGCCCTTTCGATAAAACCCTCAAGGACGGCATCGGTCATTCCATTCTGCGGCAGATTCAGCACCTGAACGGGAGCTTTCACTGGGAAGACCGTGTTTTCTCTCCCATCCTCGATGATAACGGCCATGTGATTTATGTAATTGAGTCTATTCGGGATGTTACCCGAAGCAAGACGCTGGAGAAGATATTTCATGACATCCGGGAATTCATGGACCGGGTTATTCAGAGTTCCACCAGCGCCATTGTGGCTGCTGAGCGTAATGGAAAAGTTCTGGTGATGAATCGGGCGGCTGAAGAGCTGTTCGGACGTATGTTTCGAAGATCCGATCATATCAACATCACCGATTTATATCCTCCGGGAGTGGCTCGGGAGGTCATGAAAAAACTACGTGATGACGCTTATGGCGGGGTTGGAAAACTGCCGGTAACCCGCTTCAACATTCTGACGAGCCGGGGCGAACAGATTCCGGTGGAAATGACCGGCGCCATCATCTATGAAGATGGCAAGGAAGTCGCTACCATGGGTATTTATAATGACCTCCGGGAACGGCTGGAAGTCGTGAAAAAACTGGAGGAGGCCCAGGGACAGTTGGTGCAGTCCGAAAAAATGGCTTCCCTGGGGCGGCTGGCTGCCGGCGTTGCTCACGAAATCAACAATCCGCTGACCGGCATATTGATGTTCGGCAATCTTATGAAGGAAAAGCTGGGCGCGGATCATCCCCTGCAATCCGATTTGAACTACATCCTCGAAGACGCCGAACGGTGCCGGGACATCGTCAAGAATCTCCTGGCTTACAGTCGTCGGTCCAGCGCCACCCGTGATTCTTTTTCTCTGAACACCCTGGTGGAAGAAAGTCTGCGATTGATTCGCGATCAGAGCCTTTTCCTGAATATCACCATTCGGAAAGAGCTTTCCAGCCAGTGGCTGCCGGTCTATGCCGATAAAAACAAGCTGAGCCAGGTGGTGATCAATCTGATTACCAATGCCATTGATGCCATGAACCGCAGCGGGGTGCTGACATTGAAAACCTACCGCAATGACGATCGTAAGACAGCCTGTCTGGAAGTATCCGACACCGGATGCGGCATTCCCGAAGAAAATCTTTCCCGCGTGTTTGATCCGTTTTTTACAACCAAAGAAACCGGCAAAGGCTGCGGGCTGGGACTGAGTACGGCGTATGGCATTGTCAAGGATAATGGCGGAGACATCACGATCAAGAAAACCAGTCCGTCCGGCACGACGTTTTTGCTGGAGCTTTCTCTGGACCTCAACAATAAGATGGAAAGTATCGGATAATAAAATTTCATTTGGAATCGATAATGACTGAAACTGAAACGGATATTCACACAGAGTATAATCCTTATAAATCTAAAATTCTGGTGGTGGATGATGAAGCCAGAATTCGTGACGCCTGTAAAATAGTTCTTGAAGGCTGCGGCTATGACGTGTGTCTGGCGGTAAACGGGGTTGACGGGCTTCAACGCATCCAGGAGGAACATTACGATATCATTTTATTGGATTTGATGATGCCGGAGCTGTCAGGTTTCGATGTTCTGGCGCAGGTGAAATCTCTGCATCCGGATACGGTCGTGATCGTCATTACGGGCTACGCTACCCTGGAGCATTCGGTGGATGCCATGAAAAAAGGGGCATTCGATTTTATCCCCAAGCCCTTCACTCCGGAACATCTGCGGGTTACCGTGGCAAAAGCCATTGAATACACCAACGCACTGCGGGATATCGCCGATACCCGTTCCCGGATGCGCACCATGATCAACCGTCTGTCGGACGGTGTCATGTGCACCAATCATGATAATCGCGTTGTTCTGGCCAACCCGACCTTCCTGCGTATGATTGGATGTCCGGCTGCTTCGGTGAAAGGGCGGGATATCCATACGTTCATCGACAATGCCGTTTTGCTCGACATGATTCATCAGTCGCTGGAAATCCCTGAAAGCGAATTTGCGGAACGGACGCAGGAAATTACTCTCAGTGGCGCCGATAATCTGTTCGGAGAAACCGTTCTCAGTCTTCGGTGTTCACCGTTTCGGGACCGCAGCGGCAGAAACCTGGGAGTCATTACGGTCGTTCACGATATCACCACATTGAAACAGATGGACCGGATGAAATCAGAATTTGTATCCACCGTCAGTCATGAAATCCGAAGCCCGATGAATTCGGTGTTAATGCAGCTTCAGGTGCTTCTGGACGGACTGGCCGGAGATATCACTGAAAAGCAGCGCGAGATTCTGACCCGGGCATCGGATAAAATCGAAAGCCTGGCGAGAATGGCCTCAGAACTTCTGGACCTGGCGCGGATTGAATCCGGCCTGATTTCTCAGGAACGGGAAAAAGTGGATATGCTGGAGATTATCAAAGATCAGGCGGCGTTTCATCTTCCTGGGGCGGCAGCCAAATCCGTCGAAATCGTTCTCGATGTTCCGCAATGTCTGCCGCCGGTTTTGGCCAACCGCCGGAATATGGAGGAAGTGCTGTCCAATCTCATCACCAATGCCGTCAAATACAGCCCCGACGGAGGCCGAATCACGATTTCCGCATCTTCCGGAACGGAGGGACTGAGCATTCAGATACAGGATACCGGCATTGGTATCAGCGCCGAGGACAAGGATAAGATTTTTCAGCGCTTTTACCGGGTCAAAAACAATAAAACCCGCTACATCACCGGAACAGGACTGGGGCTTGCCATCGTTAAAAGCATTCTGGAAGCTCATGAGGGCCGCATCGAGGTGAAAAGTGAACCCGGAAGGGGCAGCACATTCTCTGTTTTTCTACCGCTGCTGAATGCTGCGTAACGCACAGCATGCGAACTTTTTATGAAGCCATCATTATTTGATGGAGCGATAACGGGGTATGCCGATCCAATAAGGATTTTCCATTTCCTGCCGATATACTTTAAACGCTTCGGAAGAAGAGCCGTCCCCTGGATTATTGTTTGATGCGTTCTTGCTCTTTATCCGTTCAGGCCGGTATACAACCATTTTGATTCTGGGGAAATGCTCCTTTAAATCCGCAAACGCTTTTTGAAGCCACAGAGACTTGTTTTTTGCCGCCGGGCACATTCCTGTTTCCCATCGTGCAAGCATTACTGGCCTGGACGGATCCATCTTGCGGAGTTCATCGTAAGATTTTTGGCACATTTTGTAGAATGTGTCTCCGTGTGTAACGCTGGATGAATTCTCATAAGCGCTTAATCCAAGCCAGTCCACATATTTTGAACCGGGATAATACACGGCATAGCGATTCCAGCGTCCGGACGGATACGCATTACTGGCGACCTGGAATACCCACTGGATATTGTGGACCCCCTTAGCACGGACGCGGTTCACCACATACCGGTATGTCTGTTTGAATAATTCAGGGCCAAAATATCCTGATGCTTTCTGGGTAAAGTCGTTCTGACCGCCGCCATAATAATAGACAGACCAGGGAAAACGATCACCGTTCATCTCAAAGCCCCAGGATACCAGGAGCGGTTTGCCGAAATTTTTGGCGGCTTCAGCCCACCGGTCAATGTAGTCATCCCACATACCACCGAGTATATTATACAGGTTGAATTTGTCCGGAATTCGGCCCTTCGTATATGGCTTGTCCCACGGAGACCAGAAGATCAGCGGTATTGCGCCATACTCTGTGACGGCCTGGGCACTTTTTTCGGAAAAATGCTGTTCCCCCCAGGAATCTTCATAGGCGATGACCGCTTGATGTTTTCTCACTGTTTTTTCAAAATTTTCGATAGCCGCCCGTGTGACATGGTCCTCTTTCCCTCCGAAATCCATACAGACGCCGGTGTAAGCGCCTGTCTCGGGAATTGCCAGCGCCTGATGATGATGGTGGTTGCCGGCATTCCCGGCAATCGCCATAGCGGGAAGCATCAAAACAATGCTCCCCACCAGGAGTATCCATCCAATCTTGACGACTTCGTAAAAAGTCCGGATGCTGCGTTGCGCTGTATCCTTCGTCGTTGCGGCGTACCCAAAAGTACGCTTCACGCCTTGCGGATTTGCGCGCCTTGCCTGCGAATTTTTTACAAAGTCGTCCGAAAATCGACTTTTTACGAAGGCATCACTCTTTAATCGAATATAAATACAAAGAAATAACCGGATCATCATCACTCCACAGAATTTATGTATAGCAGAGTGATATAATATGTCATGAACATTTGTAAATCCATCAATTTTTGCAATTTGTCAGCGTCCGCTCCCCCAGATTGCCATACCGGTGGTAATTGTCACAGATACTCTGTTCCTGAACATATTGCAAAAGCTCGATACGGCCTTCCATGAACACCGGCGTACGGGCGATGTAAAATCCATTGCGGGCGGCGGCTTTCGCTACTTCGGCAGGAACCCTGTCCGGGTGCGCGTAACGGATTCGCTGAATCCGTGGTATCCACTGAATCAGCTCCGCATCTGTCTGGCGCAGGATGCGGATATCTTTCATCAGGTCCGCAGCGTCGCGGCTTTCCAGAAATTGCGTTACGGTGTTGTTCAGCGATGGCGGCATACTGATGACCGGCGTGCATTTGGCAACTTGGGCAGCGACCATGCGGGCCAGGCTCTCGAAAAGCGAATCGTCTTCATGAATGCGGATGACAACCGTTCCTACAGGCAGAAATCGGACGATGTTGTCCTGCCCTCTTAAATGAAAATAGTCTTTTTCAGTCCGGAAATCCCGTTCCGCCCGGTACAGATAGCTCTGAATAGCCCGGATGGTTTTTTGGAGATCGGTTTCTATCCCAGGAAACAGATGTGCATCCAGTTTGCTCCGCCACCGCTGTGACAATCTCAGCAGTTCTGAATCGTTCTGTATAGCGCCGACGGGGGGTAGCGCCGTCTCATTAAAATTCATGAATTGGGATACATAATTGGGTCCGCCGGCCTTGATGCCGGAGCCAAGCGCAGACTTTCCCATGCCGCCAAAAGGCTGACGCAGCACAATGGCGCCGGTGGTGCCCCGGTTGATGTACAGATTACCCGCTCTGATCCGGTGTTTCCACAGGGTCTGTTCCCGTACGTCAAGGCTTTCAAGGCCGGATGTCAGACCATAGCCTGTCTGGTTGACCATAGCGATGGCTTCGTCGAGATTTCGGGCGCGCATCACAGCCAGAAGCGGCCCGAAGAATTCCGTCATGTGTGTATAGCTTCCGGGGGCAACATCCCACTTGATTCCTGGAGTCCACAGCCTGGGGTTGTTGCCGATGTTTCGTGGCTTCAGCGCCCAGGATTCACCGGATTCCAGAGTCGTCAGGCTCCGCAGCAAATCTCCGGATGGCGGCTGAATCAGCGGTCCCATCCGGTTTTCAAACGCCCACGCAGATCCAACGGCCATGCTCTGGACAGCATCCACCAGTTGTTTTTTGAAGGCGTCATTGTCATACACCTCGGCTTCAAGGATCAGCAGGGATGTCGCCGAGCATTTTTGACCGCAATGCCCGAACGCCGATTGAATGACGTTTTTAATGGCCTGATCCCGGTCGCTCATGGCCGTGACGATGGTGGCGTTTTTCCCGCCGGTCTCTGCAGCCAGGAAAATTCCGGGACGTTCCTGCAATATCCGCATTCCGGTATCGGTGCCGCCGGTCAGAATGATATAATCAACGTCCGGATGCCGGGTCAGCGCCGCGCCAGTGGAAGCGCCCGCACAGGGAGCCATCTGGAGCGTATTTTTCGATATTCCAGCTCTCCAGAAACACTGGCACAGTTCCCAGGCCACCTGTACGGCGGCGGACGCGGGTTTGAAAATGACGGTGTTGCCGGCAGCCAGGCTGGCCAATATTCCGCCGCAGGGAATGGCGATCGGAAAATTCCACGGAGAGATCACCAGCCCCACGCCTTTTCCTGAACAGCGGATATGCGGCATGTCGCTGAAAGCTCTGACCGAATGTGGATAGAACTCGGCAAAGTCGATGGCTTCGGAGACTTCCACGTCACTTTCCGAAAATACCTTTCCGGTATTGGCAGCAGCGGCGCCGATGAGATCCGCACGCGCCTTGCGGAGTTCAGCGGCAACGCGGGATAGAATTTCGTGACGCTCATCCAGGGATTTTTGACGCCAGCGGTCGGGATCACTTGCGGCAATGGAAACCGCCTGCTGAATATCCGCATCACCGGCCATCGCATATCGGGCGGTTTGTAAAGGCTCTTCGGATTCCGTCAATTGTGAAAGATCCAGGCAGTCGCCCGTTGGACGTCCTTCTCGGATTTCCTGAGCACCGACAACCACCGGAATGAAATCCGGCGCATTCCCTTGATTTTTTTTCCATTTTTTTCGGATGGATTCCGCCCATATCCGGTTGGGCTTTAATGACCAGTCCGTATCCGGCTCGTTGACGAATTCATGGGTATAAAACGTTCCGATCTGTTCCGGAAATGTTTCCGTCATGCGGTTTTGGAATCGTCTGGGAGTGCTGGATACGTGGCGTCGATGATGATATGAGGCGAGGAACTGGTTTTTTAAAAATTCCCAGGCCGGTGAACCGGTTTTCAGGTTAAATGAATGCCGGAGAAAATTTTCTTCGGCGGTGTTTTCGTCGAGTCTGCGAACCAGATATCCGATGGCGTTGATGAACTGCTCCCGAGTTGCCACAGGCGCATACAGGAGCACATCGCCGGTGGATTCGTGAACCGCCCGCTGCACATGATCCGCCATACCCTCAAGCATTTCAAATGTTACCAGATCGCTGACGCCGAGCTGTCCGGCAAGCGTGAACGCATATGCCACCTCGAAGAGATTGTGAGATGCAATTCCTAAACGCACGGCCTGAATATTTTCCGGCTTCATGCCGAAATCCACCATGCGTTTGTAGTTGGCGTCCACGTCCAGCTTGGTGTCGTAAGGCGCCAGCGGCCAGTTGTGGATCGCTGATTCGACCAGCTCCATTTCCATGTTGGCGCCCTTGACGATGCGTATTTTGATAGCCGCACCGCCGTTTTCCACCCGTTTTCGGGCCCATTCCGTCAGCTCGATCTGGATGTTGGAAGAATCCGGTAAATATGCCTGAAGCACAATGCCGGCGGCGTGCATTTTAAATTCCGGCGTATCCAGTGTCTGTGTAAACGCCGCACGGGTGATATCCAGATCTCGATATTCCTCCATATCCAGATTGACGAATTTGGGCGTCTGACTCCCGTCTCTTCGGGTATAATAATGGTTTTGAGCCGCCCGGTACAGCACCGCAAGACGCTGTTTTAAAATTTCCACGGAATGTTCAAACGCCAGCGATGATATCTGAGAATAAATTGTTGAAATTTTAACCGAAATATATTCTATTTCCGGATTTTTCAGATCCTCGACATACATCTTCAGGCGATAATCCGCTTCAGCTTCACCCAGTACCGCTTCACCCAGGTGATTCAGATTCATGCGGACGCCTTCGGCTCTGCGTTTCTGCAAATGTGCATGAAGAATGTCCGGTTCACCGGCAATGATGGACTGGCTGCTGTCCGAACGCATTTTTTCGATGATTCTGGGAACCGATATCCTGGGAATATGTCTGCCTACGGCCAGAAACAGGCGCATCAGCAGTGTTTCCTTTGGCGTGAAAAAGCGGGGAATGCCGTAATGGCGCATCAGGCTGTTGATCTGATCCGCCACGCGGGCGTCATTGCCGGAGCGAAAGCTCTGATCCATCATCTGGGTTAAAATCACCTTGTCCATAGGACTGCTGAGCAGGCGCATCATCATTTCCTGAAGCGAACGCTCCTTGTCGTTCAGGAGTTCGTTGGCGCGGTTCTGCCAGGATTCCGCCAGGTGTATCACCTCGCCGGAAACGACATCGGAAATTCGGGTATTCATATTGAAATGCCTCCATGAGTATCAAGTTGTTTTCTTTGCATCATATAGCGATTGAAATGCTGAACATGCAGCCGCGCCAGACGCCGGGCGTTTTTGTCGTCTCCGGTTTCAACGGCATGAACGATGTTGCAGAGATCGCGGTAATTTTCTTCGATAACGTGCGGCTCCCGGGGAAGAAAGCTCTCAAAATACGGGTGAATATTTTCATGAACGGTTTGCAGGATGGAAATATAGATGGGATTTCGGGATATCCGGGCCAGCGACTGATGAATATGCTCATCCACTTTGATAAAGGCGTCCTGACTGTCGAGACCTTTTTCTTTGTGTTCGAGGGCTTGCGCCAGCAGCGACTTAAGCAGCGTAATGTCCTCCGGCGTAGCCCTTTCCGCCGCAAGCGCCACCACGCTGCCTTCAACGCCTTCTCTGAATTCCGCCAGATGTTCCAGAGACACCTGCTGAAACCGGATCAACTGCGCCAGGTTTTCACTGATTTTCTCTGTGGTGACGCCTTTGACGACCGCTCCGCCATTGACGCCCAATCGAATTTCAATCAGCCCTTTTTGCTCCAGAACGCGGAGTGCTTCCCGGAGAGTGCCTCGGCTGATTTCAAAACGCTCTCTCAGCTCTCTTTCAGGCGGCAGGATATCGCCGACCTTGAGTTTGCCATCCAGAATAGCGGCTTCGATCTGATCCACAACGTCTTGAAATATTCTGTTCTTGCGGACTTTCTGGAACATGACTGCGTATATCCTTCAATAACGGATGAAAAATTATATTATCATAATGGTTAGACCATTTATATCGAAGATGGTTTCTTTGGGTCAAGAGAAAAATGTGTTCTCCGATTTTCCACAATGGATACCTTCGTAACAAGCTGAATTTAAGACTTATTAATAAAATATTCGCAGGCAAGGCGCGCAAATGCGGTGCGCTGCAATGACAAAGGATGCGGCGCAACATGCGAATTTTTTACGAGGTCATCACAATTCAAGGATTGAAAAATCGAAATTTATGGATCATAATTCCATAAATTCATGGAAATTTATGGAGTTTTAATGACAATATTTATCGATCGGGCTGTAAAAATAGAGTCTTCTATCGTTCCAGGAAAGGCGTTGATCATCTTCGGCCCTCGCAGGGCCGGGAAAACGACTCTTCTCAAATCGTATCTGGCGTCTTGTGGGCTGCGCTTCCGCCTTGAAACGGGAGATGATATCCGAATTCGCCACCTGCTTGGGTCGGGTGACCTGAAACAGATTGTCTCGTTTGCAGAGGGGTTTGATCTGGTGGCTATTGACGAGGCGCAGGAAATCGCCGGTATCGGTATGGGGCTGAAGATACTGATCGACCATGTTCCCAATCTGCGGCTTGTCGCCACCGGTTCTTCGTCTTTTGATTTGGCAGGGGTGATCGGAGAGCCGCTTACTGGGCGAAAGCGAACCCTTACCCTTTTCCCTGTCGGCCAGATGGAGTTAAAACAAAATTTAAACAGTTACGATTTGCGAGAGCGCCTGGAGGAATTCCTGATCTACGGATCATATCCTGAAATTGTTATGGCCGAGGGAAGAAAGGAAAAAATCGAACTGCTGGAAGAACTTGCCGGTTCCTATCTGCTGAAAGACGTACTGGCGCTGGAGCGTATCCGTTCGTCACGCACATTGGTCGATCTCTTGAAACTGATCGCTTTCCAGGTAGGCAGTGAAGTATCGTTGAATGAACTGGCCACTCAGGTGAAGCTCGATATTAAAACAATCGGCCGGTATCTGGATATCCTGGAAAAAGCTTTTGTCATTATTCGGGTGGGAGGCTTCAGTCGCAATCTGCGCAGCGAAGTGACCCGCAAGGCAAAATATTATTTTCTGGACAATGGGGTGCGCAATGCCGTTATCGGCAATTACAACCTGCTTAACTCACGGAATGATATCGGCGCGCTGTGGGAGAACTTCGTAATTACGGAGCGTTTTAAGAAGCGATCATACACAGGGATATACGGGACCTTCCACTTCTGGCGTACCTATGACGGCAAAGAGATCGATTATGTGGAAGAACGCGACGGCGGACTGTTTGGTTTCGAGTGCAAGTGGTCTTCAAAACAGCACGTCAAACCGCCGAAGAAATGGCAGGAATTATATCCAGGAGCGGCATTTGAACAGATCACGCCCAATAATTATCTTGATTTTGTGGGATAGATTACCGTGCCAGGCGTTCTTTCAGCAGGGTAAAGCGTTTTTCGGTCTTGTTGTTGTGAACGCCAATTTGCAGTGCTCTGACGGCGCCGATCATGACCACGAGCTTTCGGCCGCGTGTGACAGCCGTATAGATCAGGTTGCGCTGGAGCAGCATGTAGTGCTGCGTCAGAATCGGAAGAACTATGGCCGGATATTCCGAGCCCTGGGATTTGTGAACCGATACGGCATACGCCAGGGTGATTTCGTCCAGATCTGTAAATTCGTAATGAACTTCACGGCCGTCGAAACCGATGCACACCTTTTGTTCATCCGGGTCGATGGACAGGATCCTTCCGATATCACCGTTAAATACTTCCCGGTCATAATCGTTTCGAATCTGCATGACCTTGTCATGTACACAGAACGTTCTGCCGCCGCGGACAACCCCTTCCTGAACGGGATTGAGCGCTTTCTGGAGCGCTGTGTTCAGATTACCCGCCCCCACCGTTCCCCGGTGCATGGGCGTCAGCACCTGAATATCATCCACCGGATCCAGACCGAACCGGGCGGGGATCCGGTCTTTTACCAGACGCAGAATCGTATCTAACACCCTGTCCGGGTCTTCCTGCTCGATAAAATAAAAATCCGATAATGGTGCGCTGGATTTCAGAAAGGGCATTTGCCCGCGATTGATCCGGTGTGCGTTAACGATGATCTGGCTGGTGCTTGCCTGCCGGAAAATTTCATTGAGCGCTACCACCGGTGCAATGTCGGACGCAATGATATCCGACAGCACGGATCCGGCGCCGACGGATGGAAGCTGGTGGATATCGCCGACCAGAATGAGAGTGGCTTCCGGCGGCACGGCTTTCAGCAGATGGTGCATCAGCACCGTATCCAGCATGGACGCTTCATCCACAATCAGGACATCGCATTCCAGCGGATTTTTGTCATCCTTCTGAAATCCGCCTTTTTTAAAACTGTAGGAGAGCAGGCGATGAATGGTTTTAGCTTCACACCCTGTGGCTTCGCTCATCCGCTTGGCGGCCCTTCCTGTGGGGGCTGCCAGCAGAATCCGGGCGTTGACCTGTGAAAAAATCTGGATGACTGCCGCAATAATCGTGGTTTTTCCGGTGCCAGGCCCTCCGGTAATCACCATAACCTTATTTTCGATGGCGCAGCGGACAGCCGCGACCTGATTTTCAGCCAGTTCGATACCGATTTGCTGTTGCGCCCATTTTATAGCAGCGTCGGCATGGATGTTCCGAATCTGTTTGGGAATTTGAAGGAGGCGATGAATGCGGACGGCGATCAGGGATTCACAGACGTGAAATTTCTCAAGAAACACATACGATGTCTTATCCTCACTGGTTTCAATAACCACACGGCGTTCTTCGGCAATGGTTTTCAGCGCCGTATCGACAAGGGATGATGGAATCTCGAGCAGTTCACGGCATTTTTCAATCAGCCCGTCTTTGGGATAGCAAACATGACCGTCATCGCTGAGACCATGCAGGACATATAAGATTCCCGCCTGCGCCCGAAATTCGGATTCTCTGGCAAAGCCCAGCTTCTCTGCAATCTTGTCTGCCGTAATAAAGCCAATGCCCCAGATATCTGTGGCCAGCCGATAGGGATTTTCCTGAACGATGGCAATGGCGTCCTTGCCGTAATGCCGGAATATCTTGACAGCGTATCCGGAATGCACCCCATGAGACTGAAGGAAAAGCATGACATCGCGGATTTCTTTCTGCTCTTCCCACGCCTGTCTGATCATGGAAACCCGGCGAGGGCCGATGCCGTCAATTTGCGTCAGCTTCTCGGTATCGGTTTCGATGACATCGAGAGTCGCTTTCCCGAAATATCCGACAATACGTTCCGCAATTTTAGGGCCTATGCCCCTGATCAGGCCGGAGCTCAGATATTTCCGGATACCATTGACACTGGCAGGGACCTTGCTTTTGTAATGAACGACGCGGAACTGCTCGCCGAATTTGGGATGATGCACCCATTCTCCCCGAAGCTCAACAGTTTCTCCGGGAACCGGGGAAGTAAAATTGCCCACAGCGGAAACCAGATCGGGATAGCCATACACCTTGACTTTAGCAATGGTATAGCCGTTTTCTTCATTGGTGAAGGTGATACGTTCAATCTGACCGGAAATTTCCACTAAGGGTGCCGACGTCATGGCGCTCCGTATCCATCGCTTTTAAGGTAAAGCGATATCCAACAAAAAAGGCATCTTTCCCGATTTTGAGAAAAATGCCTTTTTAGAAGCAGTTACTGTATGAAATTAAAGTTTAACAACGTTTTTTGCAGCAGGTCCCCGGCTTCCTTTTTCGACATCAAACGTGACCCGATCACCCTCGGCTAAGGTTTTAAACCCCTCCATCTTGATGGCTGAGTGATGGACAAATACGTCTCCGCCCTCTTCCTGCTCAATGAATCCAAACCCCTTCTTATCACTGAACCATTTTACAATTCCTTTTGCCAAAACAAGAACCTCCCTTAAAAAAATGTTATTCGGGCCCCTGGATTTCAAATCGGGTTCAGTTCTGATCTTTGTTTTGACCTAAAAAACCGATATACTGGCCCTCTGAACCGAAATAAAAGCCGGGAAAATATATTTGTAATTGTAACTTATGCAATAATGGAAGGTCAAGCAAAAAAATGACGGCATTACGGACGGTAGAATCACATACGGGAATTATGAGGGGAGGTTGGAGGATGGGAAGAAAATGGCGTGCAAAATGGTGCTCTTTGCAGTGTCAGCGATGAACAGAGGCTTCGTAAAATGCGTTTGCGCCGCATAAGCGCTTTTTACGAAGCCATCTGAAAAATCGATTTGTGACAAGACGATCAATTACGGGGTGACAAGTCTTTCGACTTTAGCGGTTTTTTCAAGCCCTGCCAGATATGCCTTGAGGTCTTTTTTGATTTTTTCCTGTTTCAGATATTGTCCGACCTGCCCTTTAACCTCCGCCAGTGGCATAATACCTTCGGGTTTTTTGTCTGTCAGTTTGATGATATGATATCCGAACTGGGTTTCCACAATGCCGCTGGTTTCACCGGGTTTTAAGGCCATGACAGCATCTTCAAACGGTTTCACCATTTGGCCTTTTGAAAAATAGCCCAGATCTCCGCCTTTTGCTTTGCTGGGGCAGTCTGAATATTCCTTGGCCAGAGTCGCAAAATCACCGCCCTTTTTCAGTTTTTGCTGAATTTCCTCGATTTTTTTATGAGCTGCGGCTTTCTGAGCCGCATCCGCTTTGGGATCCACCTGAACCAGGATATGACTGGCCTTCATCTGCTCCGGATGTTTGAAGGCTTCCGGATGTGCGTCGTAGTATACCTGGATATCCTTGTCTGTGACATTGACCTTGTCAACGACCTGCTTGTTGATAAGCTCCTGGATGGCCAGATCTTCCTTGAGCTGCGTCTTGATCTGGGGTTCTGTCATCTTGATCTGGTCAAGCATTTTCTTGAACTCTTCTTCTCCCTTGAAACGCTGTTTGATGCTGGCCAGTTTGTCATTGATCTGCTGATCTGTAATTGCGACTTTTTCTTTTTTGCTTTCCTGATTGAGCAGTTCCCGATTGATCAGGTTGTCCAGCACTTCCATTTTCAGGGTTTTTAACTGAGCGTCATCTATTTTACCACCCATTTGGGCTCTGCGCTGTACGATACCTTCCATTCCTCTGTCCAGATCCGCCTGCAAAATAGGGACGCCGTTTACAGTGGCGGCGGGCGCCGAAGGCTTTTCAGCAGGAGCAGCCTGTACGGTTGCATCTGTCTTGGCTTGAGGTTTCGCCGATGCTGCTTTTTCCTGAGACAACGCCGGGAAAGCCATTGCTGCCTGAATCGTCAGCGCAATACCGGCGATGATAAACATTTGGGGTAATCTCTTCATTCAAATTCTCCTTCTATGATGTGATGCGGACGGCGACATGCCATCCAGATTTGTAATAAGTCAGTCAAAATATGGCGCTTTCTGTATTTGTCAAGTCTGACGACTTCGTAAAAAGTCCGCATACTGCGCCAGCGCTGCATTCTTCGTCATTGCAGCGTAAGACGAGTACACCTCATTCCTTATGATTTGCACGCCTGTCTGCAAACATTTTACAAAGTCGTCCGAAAATTTAAGATATGTGTGACTTATCTATGGGTTGACTGCATTTCTGTCAGTACGGATTCCATGGCCTGGCGAATGTCGGAGAGTCTGGCTTCAGATGCCGCTTCAAATCGCAGCACCAGCGCAGGCTGTGTGTTGGAAGCCCGGATCAGCCCCCATCCGCCGTCGAACAAAACCCGAACCCCATCGATGTCAATCACCTGGCGGCGGGTTCTGAAATGCTCTGTTACTTTTTTTACCAACGCAAATTTTTGGTCATCCGGACAATCCACCCGAATTTCCGGGGTGGTAAATGTTCGAGGGACATCCGCTAAAAGCTCGGAAAGCGTTTTGTCCGTGCGGGAAAGAATCTCAAGAAGTCTGCATGAGGCATAGGTGGCGTCATCGTATCCCAGATAGCGGTCTGCAAAAAACATATGGCCGCTCATCTCTCCTGCCAGTTCAGCATGTGTTTCCTTCATTTTCTGCTTGATCAGGGAATGACCCGTTTTCCACATGATGGGATTGCCACCGTTTTTGGCAATGTCATCATACAGCGTCTGGGAACATTTAACTTCTGAAATAAAGGTGGCGCCCGGCTTTCTGGAAAGAATTTCGCGAGCGAAAAGAATCATCAGTTTATCGCCGTAAACGATCTGGCCTTTTTCATCCACAACGCCGATGCGGTCTCCATCGCCGTCATATCCGATTCCCACATCGAGATGTTTTTCACGAACCAGTGAGATCAGGTCGTTCATGTTCTTGAGTACGGTGGGATCGGCTTCGTGATTGGGGAAATTACCGTCCATTTCACAATAAAGATCATGAACTTCAAGATTCATGGATGTCATGATGGGCAGTGCTACAGGGCCTGCAGCGCCATTGGCGGCGTCTATTCCGATGCGAAGTCTTTTGGAGATGTGGATATTGTCCAGAAGATATTGCCGGTAGTCGGGAAATACGTTCGCCGTATCCAGACTGCCGGAGCCTTTCATAAAAGCTCTGTCTTCAATGATGCGCCGGATTCGCTGAATATCTTCGCCATAGACAGAGCCTGCTCCCAGACATATTTTAAAGCCGTTGTATGAAGCCGGATTATGACTGGCCGTTACCATTACGCCGCCTTCCCGCTCCAGATGATGAATGGAAAAATACAGCAGTGGCGTTGGACAGACGCCGATATCTGTCACCTGACAACCCGTGGAGATCAATCCTTCAACAACCAGACGGCCATACAGATCTGAGGAAAGCCGGCAGTCTCTGCCTGTCGTAATCCGCGAACAGCCTTTATTCCTTAAGAAAGTGCCGATGCCCTGGCCGATCATTACCACATCATCATCGGACATATCTTTTCCCGCGATACCGCGGATATCGTACTCCCTGAACATTGAGGGATTCATCCGTATTTCTCCTTCTTTCCGGCAGAACTGCCATATCGTTTCCTATGGATGAAAACCGCCGTTATGTAAAAGAATCCGAGACCATTATATAATAGGTGCATCTATGTCAATCCACCTAAATTATCAATAAAAATTGTAACTTTTCAGCACAAAAAAAAATGTAACTTTTGAAAAAAGTTCTTGACACGGCTTTTTGTTAAATTTACGAAGCCGTCATGATTGATTCATGACAATAGAACTTGAAATTATCGATATCCTGTGCATCCCCCTCCGCTCATGTATGGAAAGGAGTCCGCCATGTCATTCAAATCCAGGGCGCTTGAAATCAATCTTGCCGACTTTCATGTGGATGTCCGCATCGACTCCCGTTACCTTCCCCTTCAGGAGGCCATATCCCGCTACTATGGCCTTGCGGAGGGGGTGAATGCGTTTTTAACCGAACTTTCCCATCCTTACAAAAACTGGAAAATTGTTGTCCAGGAAACCCGAAAATACGCTCTCGATTATTTTCATATCTTCCAGAAGCATCCCAGAGGACCGGAGGTGATCGGATTGATTGCCGGTATTTTTCTGGACGCTGTCACAGAAAGCGGCATTCCGGATGTTCGCATCGACGCTGCCGACAACCTGCTGCTGTTTTTGCAAAAGGCCATCCGGGATGCTGAAGCGGATCTGCCCCGCTTTATACCGGTACTGGAATCTGTTTTTGACGGGATTCAGCAGCTTTCAGATGGCGATTTTGAACTCTTTGTTCGAAGTTATTACTCCACCAAACGCCTTGCAGCGCTTTATCTGGAGCGCCCGCCCGAATCTCCCGCCGATTTCAGCGCCCTGAACCGCCTGCTGCACCGGCACTGTCAGGTCACATTTGCCTACTGGTTGGCTGAAGACGATCCGATGACATGGTTTGAAACGGAAGCTGAAATCGGGCACCTGCCGCTGTTTGATGATATTTTCCAGGACATCTCCCACCGGACAATGGCAATGCACCATGACAGGCTCGGCCGCCTCATGGCGTCGGAATCTATCGGCGGCAGGTCGCTGCTTCAGAGTCTGATGGCGTTTCCTTTCTACGAACAAATCGTGGATATTTATAAAAAAATTCCGCTGATTCTGTGGCAATCCAGCGACGACAACACCCAACGCAACCAGTGGAAGGTGATTTTTCTGTTTCACATCATGAACATTTCCGGTCTTGCTCTGCTCCATGAAGACGCGCTGCAGGATATCAACCGGACATTGAGCTGGCTGATCGGCAACGATACCCACCGCAACATCATCCGGCTGATCCAGAAAACCTTTTCCATCTTAAAAACCCGCACCCAACGCTACCCCATTACCGCAATGCAGTGCGCCCTGAACATGGGAAAAGGGGTGTATAAAACCGTGGAAAGCGATCTGGTCAACGTGTTCATGGATGCTGTCATCGATCTGGGATTTCAGACACCGATGATCGAAGGCGTCGGAAACGACTGGCAGATACAGGCCAACAGCGCACATATTCAAAATATCCGGACATGGCTGGAGTTGATTGAACTGAATCCCAAATGGTCCATGCGGCTGCTGTCCTGCCTGATCATTCATCTCAGGCTGGAAGGCATTTTCATCAAGGACACGGATATCTTTCCTCGCGACATCACACGTCTTTTAAACAGCGATATCGGCCCTGTCTATAACCTGATCAAGCAGTTGACACGGATATTCCCCTCTTTTTTTAATGACATCGGCGCTGAAGGAGAACTTCGGGATATTTCCACCCGGCTGGATGAGTTGACCCGCCGGAAAGACGTCCTGATTCATTTTCTGAGAAAACAAAGTCATGTGGAAAGCAGCAATCAGATGCCAGATTTCATGGATGCGGTGCTGAATTTCTGGAAAACCGGAAACAAGGCCGGCATCGAGCGCTATGTGCCGCCGGATATTTTTTACAGGATTGATGTCAACGGCCCCTTTGTTGACGGCGTCCGGCATATCATGACGCAGCTTCAGGAGCAGGGCATCCGGATTCCGGAACAACTGCCGACGATCAGCCAGGCGCAAATAACGGAGCTGATGTCCAAAATATCCGGAGCATCCGAAATGGATGTCGAACGGGTGCAGTTGATGGCGGTATTCTGTAAACTCCTGCATATCAAGTATCATCCGGATGACACAGAGCTTCAGCGCTATATGGAGCAGCTTGCCGTTAGCGGATTCCCCGAACTGCCGCACCTCAGAAAAGCGCTGGAGGAACCGGATATCCACCGAAAGGCTGATCTGCTCATCGGCTACCTGGAATTTCTCAAAACGATCATTCTGTCTTCAACATCGTACGAAATTCACGAAGATATTTATAAAAAACGACATATCGCCGTGGATATCCCCTCGATGTACGGCAGTTACCATGAAATGAAATTCGATGCGCTGGGTCTGACGTTCCGGATGGAGTCGCTGCTGAATGTCCTTTTTGAAGAGCTGGTGACCTCCATCGATCTGACGCTGATCACCCATGTCACCATCCATGAAATTGCCTCACTGCTGACCCTGTTTGACCGCGCGCTGAAAGTGGATGGCATTCACTCTGTCGAATTTGAGCGCCAGCAGGAGATGCTGAGCCATTCCCTTGAAATCAAGGGATTTACCTTTACGCAGTATCTCGATATCTTTAAAGGTTTTTCCATGGCGGTTACCCATATCATTCATGACTATTTCAACAATGTGCATGAGGAAAACCTGAACCGGATTATCGCCGTCGCCGACCGCAACCGGATATCCCCGCGCTATCAGCCTCAGGACGGAGATATGGATATCGAAAAGCGGACGCACCGGATATCTGAAATATTCTTCAGGGATCAGATTGTGTTTTCTCTGGGACTTCAGCAACTGGACAGGCTCCTGACCCGGATACTGACCGTGCTGTTCCAGCAAGTTGACAAGCTCCGCGCTGATCAGCTCAGACTTTTGCTGCTGTATGACCCCAGCCAGGCCATCACTCCGGTTGATCAGCGCGGCCGACAGCTTCCCGGAATCATCTATATCGGCAACAAGGGCCTGAACATGGTCAAACTGAAATGTTTCGGTCTTCCGGTGCCGCCGGGTTTCATCATCACCACAGAAGCCTTCCGGTGCCGGGATATTATCGAAGATTATCCACCGGCGCAGCAAAATTTCAGAGAACAGATTTGCCATCATATCGCGGTTCTCGAAAATATGACGGGCAAGACTTTCGGCGATCCGCGGCATCCGCTCCTCCTTTCGGTAAGAAGCGGCGCTTCCATCTCGCAGCCGGGTATGATGGACACCCTTCTGGATGTCGGGATCAATGAAAGCATTGCAGAAGGTCTTGCCGATGCCAGCGGCAATGCCTGGTTTGCCTGGGATAACTACCGGCGTTTTCTTCAGTGCTACGGCATGGCGGTAGGGCTGAAGCGGGATCACTTTGACGCCATCATCGGCGATTTCAAGCAAACGCTGGGAATTCCTTTCAAGAGAGAGTTTACCGGAGCGCAGATGAAAACCATTGCCCTGGCCTATAAACAGAGCATTCTGGATGCCGGTCATCCGGTTCTGGAAGACCCCCTGGAACAGCTCTACATGACCATTCACAGCGTGTTTCAGTCCTGGGATTCCGACAAAGCCAGAACCTATCGCAGCATCATGGGAATTTCAGATGACTGGGGCACTGCCGTGACCGTACAGGCCATGGTATATGGCAACATCTCCCAGCAGTCCGGAACCGGTGTTATCTTTACCCATAACCCCAGGTGGCCCGGTGACCGCGTCCGGTTATGGGGCGATTTCACGACCGGCAATCAGGGAGAAGATGTGGTTTCCGGTCTGGTCAATACCCTGCCGATTTCGATCTTTCAGCAAGACATTGAAATGCGGAATACAGACATTACCCTGGAAGCCTGTTTTCCGGAAATTTACGCAGCGCTCAAAAACTGGGCCATTGATCTGATAGAAAAAAAAGGATGGACCCCGCAGGAAATGGAATTCACCTTTGAAAGTCCGGCGGTGCAGGATCTGTTTCTGCTTCAGACCCGCGACATGGCCATGCGGGAGCGTAAAAAAGGGATGTCGTTCGATCCGGAGGACATCTCCCGCGAGCGGTTTCTGGGACATGGCATCGGCGTGGGCGGCGGCGCCATGAACGGCCGCGTGGTCTTTACCCTGGAAGAAATTGACCAGTGGCGCGCCGCAGAGCCGCAGACGCATCTGATTCTGATCAGAAGCGACACCGTCCCCGATGACATCCGCGAAATACATGCGGCGGACGGATTGTTGACCGCACGCGGCGGACTGACGTCGCATGCGGCGGTCGTGGCGCATCGTCTGGGCAAAACCTGCGTCGTAGGATGCAGCGATATGGTGTGCCATGAAAAAGAAAAACAGTGCAAAATTCATCGACAGACGCTGACATCCGGAGATATGATCAGTATTGACGGTCAGGAAGGCTCGATATACATCGGCGCTGTCAGGGTGAGGAAAACCTTCTGACCAAAGATGATTATTTTGGAGAACAATATGATTTCACAGGAAGATATTATAAAAAAAGGGCTTGAACTGGAATTCGAAGATGTGGGTTTCACTACGGCTGAACCTTTTGAGGATCATAAAAAGCTGTTGTTATCCATGCAGGATGATTACGGCTGGGCGGAACAGGCGGGCCTTAATCTTATCAACGGCACAGATCCGTCCGCCATCCTTCCCGGAGCGAAAACCATCATCGTGCTGCTTGAAGTGTATTTTAAAAAATCCTATCCCCGAAAAATCGAAAGTCATTTTGGACGCTGTTATCTGGATGATGACCGCATAACTCATGATGGCTTGTATCTGCGAATCAAAGCGTTCAGAGAATTCCTCCGGGATAACGGCATTGATTCCAGGGTTCCCTTTAACCTGCCCCACCGGATGGCGGCAGCCCGGGCAGGCATGGGAACTTTTGGCAAAAACTGCCTGTTTTATTCCAACAAAGCGGCTCGGCAAAGTTCCTGGATTTTGCCCATTGCCGTGGTCATTGATCAGTCTTTCAGCCCCGGAACCCCCACCATCGAAACCAAATGTCCGAACTGGTGCAGAAATGCCTGTATCGCGGCCTGCCCCACCCGTGCATTGAAAGGAGACGGCAGAATCCACCCTGAAAAATGTATTTCCTTTCTCAGCTATTTTGGCCAGGGCATCACCCCTCTTGAACTGCGTGAACCCATGGGCATGTTCGTATATGGCTGCGATCGCTGCCAGAATGTCTGCCCCAGGAATCAGGGCTGGCTGGCCAAAGCTTTGCCCATCAATGAGAAAGTCGTGGCCAAAGCCGATGATTTCGATCTTTCCCTTCTGCTCCACATGGACAAGGTCTATTTTGAAACCAAAATCTGGCCCCATATGTTTTACATGTCTTACACCGATATCTGGCGCTGGAAAATGAACGTGGCAAGGGTCATGGGTAACAGCCATGACAGCCAGTACCTTCCCGATCTTGTCCGGGCGTTTAAGGACAATGAGGATGAACGGATAAAGGGTATGGCGGCCTGGGCCATCGGAAACATCGGCGGAACGGCGGGACGAAAAGCGTTGTCAGACATCAGTCAATGCGAAGCCGGCAGCGACCTGGTCAAAAAAGAAATCGATCAGGCTCGGGCTGTCTGTCTGTGATATGGAAGCTGAAATAGTTAAACAGGGGCCCTGTTTCAGCGCGGAATTACCCCAGTTCGAAAGTGGTCACACCGAACAGCCGGTTGAGCGTTACATCCGGACATTTTCCGGCATACATGCGGGCTGTCTCAAATACGGAGGTCATATGGCACCGGTTTACCAGTTCGAGCGCCGCCGAATTCACTTCCGGAATATCTATGAAAATTGAGGCGCCTTCAGGAGCATGGGCTTTCAGTGACAGGAACAGGCGCTCCGCAAGCTGCGGACTGTCTGAAAAAAGCGGTCCTATCCTGTATCCGGATCGACACATGCGAATGACACCATACCCCGCCACCTTACCATCCTTTCCCATGACGCCGAGCGCTGTACTGCACGGCTGATGAATCCAGCACTTCAGAAATTGTGTACGGTTGTCAGGGAAAAACGGTTTGTCATAGGCGCATATCTCATCAAAAGGAATCGCCGATAACGGGACGATATCCGGGCCTTCCGGTAAATTGCCTCCACCGGTTCCGCAATATCGGATATTGCGATAAGCTGACGCAAACCCGGCCTTTTGATAGTTGCCCTGTTGGGCGACAACGCCGTCAATGCCGATGATACGGCCACGAAGGTAGGTAATAGCGGTATTCCCTATCTGAATGCCGTAGCCTTTGCCGCGATATGTCGGCTTTACAATGAAAAAACCAATGAAACCGAAGGAATCGCCGTATTTCACCGCCGAAATGGTTGCGACAGGTTCATTATCCAGCAATCCTATGAAAAAGCCATGAGGATCTGCTGCGTAGAAACAGTCCGCGTCGTACAGCCCCGGATTCCATCCTTCCGCCGTAGCCCAATCCATGGCGATATCCACTTCCTGTCGAGTCATTTCTCTGATGATATAGTCATTTTCATACATGATTTACTCCCGGAGTACACATCTGATGGCCTCATAAATCACAAGTGGCGCATAGGCGCACTTATCGTCAAGTGAAGATGCCGCGGCAATAATCAGATCATTTTTTTGTCTCCGGCGCCTCTGCAAGTTTTTCAGAATCACTGGAGATCGAATCATCCGCAACCATTTGATTTCCGAATGATTCATTTGTCATATTTCTTTGTTGACTTTGATAATAAACATATCCAGAGTATTTTTCAAGCACATACGTTATTGAGCCACAACATGAATATCTCAACCGGAAGCCGGACGACTTCGCAAGGAATGAGAAAATCGAAACGGCACGATAGCCAGGCCGCCTCAGCTCATCACAGACGATGTCGTCCCAGCAGATCAGCCGTTGCCCCGCAATTTTCCGGATTATTCATTCCAGGAGAACATGACGGCGCCTGTCGCCATGCAGATCGCCGTCATTGCCAGAAGAGCCGCCATTTCCGGCATGACATCGGTGAGACCGGCTCCGTCATTCATGATTTTACGCACGGCAATCAGCATGTGGGTTAAGGGGAACATGTCGGCGATCCACCGCACCCACCGGGGCGCCCCCTCCAGAGAAAACCAGACTTGAGACAGGAACATCATGGGCCAGGATATAAAATTGAGGACGCCGCTGGTAAACTCCTCACTGACCCCTCTGGATGCCAGCACCAGCCCCACAGATGTCAGGCTGAAACACCCCAGAAAAAAAACAATCGCCAGGCTAAGATACGAACCTTCCACATGAAATGAAAACAGCATATCGCATCCCGCCCAGACAATGACCAGCGTGAACATCAGCAGAAATATGCGGGAGAGCATCTGAGCGCCCATATATTCAAACGCCGTCAGAGGCGTTGCTTTCAGGCGCTTTAATACGCCGTTTTTCCGGTATCGCACCACGACATAGCCCACACCCCACAGTGCGCTGAACATCATGTTCATACCCAGAATTCCGGGAAAGAGCCAGTCGATGTAGCGGATTTCCCGACCATGCACCACCTGCCTGTGAAAGAAATGATCGGAATCGGGCGATGTTATGGAACTCAGGAGTATTTTTTCCAGAATATAACTCTGCGGTGATGACTTGTTGATCCAGTACGCATATGGTGCTGCGCCCTGCTGAATCAGCATCTCGATTTCATGGTGTTTCAGAAGGACAAGGCCGGCATCCAGAGACGGCACGCCCACAAAATCCACATATTGGGCGGATCGAAATCCATCCGGAATCTGAAGCATTTGATGGGCGCCTATCCTCGAATTTTTCACAGGAAACACCCCGACCTTATATTCGGAAAAGGATTTTCCACCAAAGACAATGCCAAAGCCTGCTACAATCAGAAATGGAAACAGAAAATTCCAGCCGAACGCCGCGCGATCTCTGAAATATTCCAGATTCCGCGCCATAAATATGGCCCACATTCGTTTAAAACGCATCGCTACTCCTTTCAAACACTGCTTTTTTCTCAAAAAACCTGATATGCTCGGGATCAAATTCATTTGATTACATTTTTTAAGCATATCATATTGCCTGAATGTTCTGTATTAAAAGCTTGACATTAACAACCAATGGTTTGTAATGGTGACGGCTTTAATAAGGAGATGTTATGTTCGATTATTTGCTAACGAAAGAACAGATTGCACTGCGGGACGAAGTGCGGGAATTCATTAAATGGGTTCCGCGCCAGATGGTTCTGGATATGGACAAGGACGTAATCAAGTTTCCAAAGGAGTTTCTCCGGGAGGCGGGCAGACGCAACCTGATGGGCTGCCGTTATCCCAGGCAGTGGGGCGGCAGAGGTATGGACTGGGTCAGTACGGGCATGGTCATGGAAGAAATCGGCGCCATCGGCTATGAACTGGCCTGTGTTTTTGGGGTCGGAGCGGAACTGGTATGCGACGCCATCATCCGGCATGGAACGGATGAACAAAAAGAGCGCTACGTCCGGCCTCTTCTTCGCGGAGAACTCTTTGCAGCAGAATGTCTTACCGAGCCGCGGGGAGGATCGGATTTCTTCGGTGCTACTTCCAAAGCTGAGGACAGGGGAGATCATTTTATCCTGAACGGCCAGAAACGCTTTATCGTTGGCGGGGAGGGAGCGGATTTTTTTCTGGTCTATGCCAGAACCAATTTTGCGCCGGATGCAAAACCCCAGGAATCGATCACGGCCTTTATCGTGGATCGCGGTCCGGGTGTGGACACGAAATACCTCTACAACCTCATGGGCTGCCGGGGCGGCGGAACGGCCCGTCTTGTTTTCAGTGATGTCCAGGTACCGAAGCAGAACGTTCTGGGCCGTATCAACGGAGCCTATGATGTATTCAACACCATGATGATCCCGGAACGTCTGGGAACGGCCATCATGACCATCGGATCGGCCCGGACGGCGCTTGAAATCGCCACCCATTACACCACCCGGAGAAAGGCTTTCGGCGCGGTGATCAATACCTTCCAGGGCGTCAGTTTTCAGGTGGCGGAAGCTGCAATGCTGCTGGATGCGGTTCAGGCCATGGGATATGCGACCTGCCGGGCTGTGGACGCCGGTTGCAGCATGGACAGGGTACGGCGCATGATCTCCGAATCCAAGAAATTCATCACCGAATCCTGTCAGAAGATTGTCCATAATGCCATGCAGGTTGTGGGCGGCATCGGATATACGAATGTTTTTCCCCTGGAGCGGATCTATCGCGATATCCGTCTGGCCAGCATCTGGACGGGCACCAGTGAAGTCATGTCCATGATCGCGGCCCATGAGTGGTACCGGGAATGCAAAAAAGCCCGCGCCGCCAATCTGACACGGGATTTCGAGGCCGATGCCGAAGAGGCTTTTGCAGAAGGAGAAAAGATTTACGAGTAAAAACGATCCGGGCGATTCGGCCTGTTATGCTCCGAAGACATCTGATTTTTCATATGGGCAGAGATAAGCTGTAATGCATTTTCCAGGGATCCCTGATTGTCCAGCACCACCTGAAGCGCATTTTTCCCCATGTCCGCCGCAGCATCCGGTGAGGTCATCAGAAAATATACGGCGTCATGGAGCCCGGCTTCACTCGCCGCCATCCGTGCGCCGCCTGCTGTCAGAAGTTTTTCGCAGCTTTCCGACACATCGCTGACATACGGGCCGAAGAGCACCGGTTTTCCTAAAGCAGCAGGCTCGAGCGGATTATGCCCCCCGAAGTCCATCAGACTTCCTCCGACAAACGCCACTTCCGAAAACGCATAAAGGGCGCTGAGCTGCCCGATGGTGTTGACCACCACGATATCCGGAAAATCAGCCTGCGGCATTCGGGTCAGACAGGCGGCGCGAAGACCGCGTGAAGCAGTCATGTCGTAAATGCTTTCCGCCCGCTCAATATCACGCGGCGCCAGTATCAGAAAAACTTCCGGAATCGCTGTTTTCAGTCTGGAGAAAACAGACAGCAGAATGGCTTCTTCTCCGGGATGGGTGCTTCCGGCCACGATACATTTCCGGCCAGTGGGAATAGTCAGCGTTTTCTCCAGACGCGAAATGGTGTTTGACAGGGCTGCATCCGGCAACTGATCATATTTCAGATTGCCGGTTACGGCGATGCGCGTCGCAGGAATCCCCAGGGAGTGGAAACGGTCAGCGTCTTTACATGTTTGCGCGCCAACGCTCGAAAAACAGCGGAATATCGGCGCCATGCTGCGCCGCAGCCGCCTGTATCCGGAAAATGATCTGTCCGAAAGACGGGCGTTGATCAGAATCACCGGAATGGAGCGCTTTTTCATCTCATACAAAAAATTGGGCCAGATATCGGTTTCGACGATAACCATCAGGCAGGGATGAATTCGTTTTATGGCCGACCGGACGGAACAGACCAGATCATAGGGGAAATAAATTACAGCATCCACATTATCTTTCAGCAGCCGTCGGGCCGTCTCGAAACCAGTCAGCGTGGAAGCGGAAAAAATCACCGATTGCCCCGGATAGCGGCATTTGAATGCCCTGACCAAAGGCGCCGCCGACAGCGTCTCGCCGACAGACAGCGCGTGAACCCATACAGGATGGGAATTCAAAAGATGCCTGGGGGCGATTTCCGACGCCGCTGCAAAGCCCAGCCGATGAAGCACGGTAAACCGGCGTTTTCGGGAAACCGCCGCCGACATCATCAACCAGAGCATGATCGGAAACAGTCCCATTCCCCACAGCAGATTGTATAGCAGGAGCGTTGTCGTTCCTTCTGGGTCATGCTGGTTTTTCATTGATTTCCTTCCGGTCAATCAAAAGCCATGTCTGTTTTCCAGACCTTCCAGACATTGCCCACCAGATCGGGCCCCGGTTTCAGCGTCATCTTGCCGGGTTTCCATCCGGACGGTGTTGCTTCCTTGCCTTTGCTGGCGCGCACCAGTTGGAACGCCTGCACCTGCCTGAGCGTTTCGTTCACATTTCTTCCCACCGGCGGCGTCAGCACTTCATATCCCTGCACAGCCCCATCCGGATCGATAATAAACCGTCCGCGTGTTTCGACGCCCGCATCTTCATCGAACACACCGAACACCTTGCCGACCCTGCCGCCGGCATCGGACAGCATGGGAAAAGGAACCCCGCCGTTGACCATTTTGGACAGTTCATTATCGTTCCACATTTTATGAACGAATACACTGTCGATGCTCATGGAAAGCACCTCAACACCCAGTTTCTGAAATTCTGCGTATTTTTCGGCAACTGCCGAAATTTCGGTAGCTCATACGAAAGTGAAATCTCCCGGATAAAAGCACAACAGCACCCATTTCCCCAGATATTCTGAAAGTTTTACGGATACAAATTTTCCCTGCTGATACGCAGGGGACACAAAATCCGGGGCTTTTTTACCGACGTGTATCATGGACTTGGCCTCCTTTTTGACAGATGTGGTTTCCTGAGTTTCAGGCTCAGCAGGGTTCTCGCCGACCGGACCTCCGGTAGGGCGAGCACAGGCGACTTCCAACTCTTCTCCCATAACGGTCTCCTTTCATGATGCGGGTTATTATGGTGAATGCTTTCCGACATAATGGCTTCGCAAAAAGTTCGGCGTCTGGATTGCACAGCATCCGGATTTTTTGCAAGTTCACCATCGGTATGTTATTGTGTATATAATCCATATTCCGGACGCTATTTTGAACATTACAATAAATACAGTATGTTATAAATTACTACCAGAAACTGTAGTCACAGAAATACAAATAGATATTAAACTTAATTCATGCATAAATATAATTAATAAGTTATTGGCGCAATAAATGCTTGATGTTAGTGTAGTCCAGACTATACTATGCACCTCAGCTACAGCATCTCAAAATACAAAGACAAAACCTATAAATCCTATGCGATCGCCGAATCCTACTGCATTGGCGAAAAGGTTAAAAAACGTACTATTGGGCTCATCGGAAAATTGACCGAGGTGCAGGCCAAACAAGTTCAGTTGATCTGCAAGGTCATGGAAGATGATAGCCAAATCTTGGCCAATCTTAATGATCTTTTTAACACTACAACGATAATTATTCATTCTTTTAACAGTAACAATTTTCTTTTTCTGTGAGAAATATAGGCTCTATGGTTTCGTAATTGAATTCCTTTGACCAATTCAAGGACCTCTTTGGGGCTGAATTGTTTCAAGGGCAGCACAACTTTAAGCAAAAGACGGAGTTGGGACACTGTAACAGCTGGTGTTTTTTTCCCCCAATCTGATCTTGATATGCCAGAGGAAAAAATGAGCCAACATGCATGTCATCATATGGTGAATCCAACCTGGCCATTTCCTTACTTCATAATGATCCATGCCCAGTTCTGTTTTCGCTTCTTCAAAACACTGCTCAATCGCCCAGCGGATGCCACTCAACCAGACAAAAACCTTCAGTCGCGTGCTGCCCATGGCATCATTAACCATACTTCGATATTTTGATAAAATCTTATCATCATCCCACAACTTTCCTGGCTAATAAAGCCCGCATCGCCCCAGAGAATGATCCGTCGCTTACCTACGGTTTGACTCTTGGAGTCCGTGCTCCGGATTACGAGGTGGAACGTAAATTCTGGCCCGACGCGCATTATGAAGGCGGCTACCTCTTCCAAGATTCGATGATCGTAAAAATGACTCAGCCCTCAAACGAAGGGGAGGATTGGACCGTTACCTTTGACTGGCAGAGCAACAATCTGGGTGGCGCTAGCCAATCACTTACCTACAAGACACTCAAGAGCGGCAGGTTGCAAATGGTGGTTCCGTTTGGTAGTAACAACGCGCCGGGCATTGCTGGTCAACTACGATTTCTGGTTTCCGCATGGAATGAATAAACAGGCCGACACTCGCATCAAACCTGCGCAGCCCAAAAGTCAATAAACCTGACCGGAAATACCCGCGTTCTAAAAGGTGGGCAGCACATCGGCCGGCAGGTTATTTCACCGTTCGGCAGAAGACGATGTCACATAGAATTTACTATTACTCTATTTAGAGGAGATTCGAATTTTGAATACACTAAAGTCAGTAGATGGGGTGGAAATACTTACTGTGATTGATAATTACATAGATGTTTTCCTCCCCGAGAGCGATGAGGTAAAAAGACCACCTCTCTGGATCGATGGCCAACTTAGCCAGCCTCTCTTAGCTGAGCATGGCCTGTGTTTGCTTATCACGGTCTATAATGGCGGGGAAAAGCATACTATATTGGTTGATTCCGGATTTAGCGCTCTGGGCTGTATCCACAATATAGATACTATGAAAATAAAATTGGATCAGGTGGAGGCTTTTGTGCTTAGCCATGGGCATTTCGATCATATAGGCTCTATTCTGAAATTTTATGAAATGGGCTACCTACCAAAAGGGACTCCTCTCTATCTCCACTCCGCAGCATTCGCCGAAAGAGGTATCAAGGTTCCATCAGGAGAAAGTTTCAGCTTGCCTCAACTATCCAAAGAGCATTTGCAGGCTCATGGAGCAAAGGTAGTTATAAAAGACGGACCTTCCCTTATTGGAAATGACTGCTGCCTGCTCACCGGTGAAGTCCCAAGGCGCTCCTTTGAGATAGGCTTTCCCATCGGATGGCGCAAGGATGGCGACGAGGTAATACGAGATGACATTCCAGACGATCAATCTTTGATTTTTCACGTAAAGGGTAAGGGATTGTTGGTGGTATTGGGTTGCGGCCATTCCGGCGTAATAAACATTTTGAACCATGCCAAAGCGCTCACAGAGTGTGATGACATTTATTTGGTCATGGGAGGCTTTCACCTTACCGGTGAAATTTTCGAAAAGTACACAAACCAGACCATTGACGCATTGTCTGAACTGAAACCCAAATTGGTGGTGCCCACTCACTGCACAGGTTTTAACTCTACAGCCCAATTTGCCAATCGCATGCCAAGATCTTTTGTGCTTAATTCTGTGGGTACGACCATTCGGGTTTTTGCCTGAGCTTTGACAGGGCCTCGTTGGGCAGGGATTTTATCACTGCCTTTCAGTTTGTATGTAATGGAATACATTTTTGTCATTATATGAGCACCGAATAAATTGCTGCACGGGAGCGGAAAAAGCCGTGCCCCGTGAGCAAAACGGCTGGCATCTTCTACGGAGACTTAATGGACAACGCTTACGTACATGGCTACAATTCAAGAGAAAATCGGCGGCTTCAGGATCAGGCATCCACGCTTGTGGATCTATTGCATTTGGACACAATCTATCCGGAAGGAAGCAGCGTTTTGGAAGCTGGGTGCGGTGTCGGCGCGCAGACCGTTACTTTAGCATCCAATAGTCCAGGAGCAATGTCTCGCCGCGCATGGTTTATGTCGACTCCAGCAAGCCCAACCTGGTCGAAGGATTCACAAAGCAAACTTTTACTGCAATGATTGAAGGCATTCGGGAACCCGCGCTTGCATCGGGGCTCATGAGCACAGTTGACTTCGATAAGGGCATAGCCGACCTGTACCGGACAACAGAAGCGGACGGCGTATTTTGCTATACGTTTTTCAAGGCAATCGCCCTTAATTGCCCTCATGCCGAACATGCCATTGGGGGGAATGCGAATAACTCTCGGTCTTTGTAGGGTACACCATTCGCGCACCCCTCAATTTTTCGTTCGCCAAAGAAACTCCAGAGTGTTATTGACAGCCAACCTTTAAAGTGTGTATAATACACATCATGAAAAGTGGGGAAATAATACTAAAGCTAAAAAAGGATGGGTGGATTCTCCACCATACAAAAGGAGACCATCATCAATTCAAGCATCCGGAAAAGCCCGGAAAAGTCACTGTTCCCCATCCCAAGAAAGATCTACCTGTTGGTACTCTTCGAAATATTTACCGGCAGGCTGGTTGGCAATGGAGGTAAAACTATGAAATATCCGGTTGTAATCCATAAAGATGAAAATTCAGATTATGGTATTTCATTTCCAGACTTACAAGGTTGTTTTTCAGCAGGGGAAACAATTGAAGAGGCTTTAGCCAATGCCCAGGAGGCTGCGGAATGCCATATTGAAGGTATGTTACTTGATTCAGAACCCCTCCCTGTTGCCACAACTATTGAAAGACATATGGATAACCCGGACTTTAAAGACGGCATATGGGCTCTTGTGGAAGTAGACCTAAGTAGGTTATCTCTGAAAGCAAAAAGGGTCAATATCACCATGCCGGAGAGATTGTTGAATTCATTAGATTATTTTGCTAAAAAGCATGGGGAAACGCGTTCGGGTCTTTTAACTCAGGCAGTTACCGAATACATGGCATCACATCGATAAAAAGACAAAGGCGAACGAATAAGGATAGATTGTGAGAGCGGAGCGAACCACAATCTTACCCGTTTGGTTGGACGAGCCCGATTACTTTATATAGGGAAATATCTTTTTTAGGGCAATCGGGCTGGCATCTGGTCAATTACCGTTAACCCACCGCATCCCGGCGAATTTGTTTTTTCAACATACACGGAGCCTTAAAAATCGTCACTCCATCTCTTTAAGTTTGGCGGCCCGGAGGGTATGACGTTTATGGGCTTCCAAAATGGTTTTTCGAAGACGAATGGATTTGGGCGTAACCTCAACCATTTCATCATCGCGGATAAAATGGATAGCCCGCTCCAGGGTCATGGGTTTAACGGGGGAGAGCAGCACATGGTCATCTTTTCCGGAAGCCCGCATGTTGGTCAGCTTCTTTTCTTTACAGACATTGACATTGATATCGTTATCGCGGTTATGTTCGCCGACAATCATACCTTCATAGACCGGAGTCCCAGCCACAACGCAGAGCTGGCCCCTCGGCTCCAGGTTAAACAGTGCGTAAGGCACGGCGGTCCCTTGACGGTCAGACACAATAGATCCGGTGAATCGGCTGGGAAAATCTCCCCGATATTCTTCATATCCGAAAAAATACGAATTCATGATGCCGGTACCTTTGGTATCCGTCAAAAACTCATCACGGTACCCGATCAATGACCTGGAAGGAACGCTGAATTCAATACGCACCCGTCCTTTGCCGTTGTTGACCAGGTTGATCATCTTCCCTTTACGATTCGATAATTTTTCGGTGACAATCCCCATAAAGCTCTCATCGCAGTCCACAAAAAACCGCTCGATGGGCTCAAGCTGTTTGCCGTCCTTATACTTAAAGATGACCCTGGGCCTTCCGACGCACAGCTCAAATCCTTCCCGCCGCATGGTTTCAATGAGGATAGCCATCTGGAACTCGCCCCGGCCCTTGACCACAAATACTTCCTTGTTGTCAGTTTCTTCCACCTTGATACCGACATTCATCAGGGTTTCTTTGAACAATCGTTCCCGGATTTTACTGGACTGAACGTATTTGCCTTCTTTTCCACTAAACGGTGAATTGTTGATGCTGAATTCCATGGACACCGTAGGTTCATCCACGGTAATCCGCTTCAGCGCTTTGGGGAAGTTACGGTTGCAGATCGTATCGCCGATTTTGACATCCTCGATGCCGGACAGCACGATAATGTCTCCGGGGTCCACTTCAGACGCCTCGCTGAACGTAAGCCCCTGATACGTCTGAAGCCGCGTCACTTTAAGAGGATTATGATGTCCCTGGTCATCGATACAGACCAGGCTGTCGTTCGACTGAACCCGGCCGTTGACGATTTTTCCGATGGCCAGTCTGCCCAGATAATCGGAATAACCTAAATCCGACACCAGCATCTGAAACGGCTCCTCCGGATCATAGGCTGGCGCAGGAATCCTTTCGATGATGAGATCCAGCAGTGGATGCAGATTGACACCCTTTTCGTCGAGGGTATTCTGCGCCACCCCTTCCCTGCCGATGGCGTACATCAGGGGAAAATCAAGCTGATCTTCATCGGCGTCCAGATCAATGAACAGATCGTAAATTTCGTCCAGGATTTCAGCGGGTCTGGCGTCCTTGCGGTCAATTTTGTTGACCACCACGATCACCGGAAGCCCCGCCTCAAAGGTTTTTTTCAGCACAAACCGGGTCTGAGGCAAAGGACCTTCGGAGGCATCCACCAGAAGCAGCGCGCCATCGGCCATTGACAGCGCCCGCTCTACTTCGCCTCCGAAATCGGCATGGCCGGGCGTATCGATGATATTGACTTTAATGCCCTTCCAGATAACGGAGCAATTTTTGGCGGCAATGGTGATGCCCCGCTCACGCTCCAGGTCCATGTTGTCCATAATGCGTTCACTGACATCCTGATTGTCACGAAACAGGCCGCATTGCCGGAACATGGCATCCACCAGCGTGGTTTTTCCATGATCAACATGGGCAATGATGGCGATATTTCGAATATGTTCATTTCTCAGGGACTTCATAATGTAATACAATTCCTTTTTGCGAGATTGACTCTTTAAAAAAATATGGTAAAGATGCCTGATAGGCCGGATGGGGAATGGTTGAACAGATATTGCTCAAGTTCCTGCAGTAAAAATACCGTAAAAGCAAGTGGAGGTGAAAGTGTGAAGTGGTTTTCTTGTGCTTCCTTCACACTTTCGCGTCTTCATATAAAACCGATCATGGTTTTTCTTTCAAGGCCGCATGGGCCGCCGCCAACCGTGCGATCGGCACCCGGAAGGGCGAACAGGAGACATACGTCAACCCCAGTTCATGACATAGATGGATGGACTGAGGATCACCGCCGTGTTCGCCGCAGATGCCGCATTCCAGATCGGGTTTGACAGAACGTCCACGCGTCAGCGCGATTTTCATGAGCGCGCCGACACCGTCCCGATCTATGGTTGTAAATGGATTGTGCGGCAGGATACCGGTTTCCAGATAGTTGACGAGAAAACTGGCTTCCGCGTCATCGCGTGAAATGCCGAATGTGGTTTGTGTGAGATCGTTGGTGCCAAAGGAGAAAAACGAAGCGTATTCAGCGAGTTTATCGGCCGTCAGGGCTGCGCGGGGAATTTCGATCATGGTGCCGAATTTATAGTCGATATCTATTCCCCATTCTTCCATGACCTTTTTGGCTTCGGCCTCAAGAACGCCTTGCTGTACCTTGAGTTCGTTGACATGACAGGTTAAGGGAATCATGACTTCTGGACGAACCTTGATGCCTTCCTTGGTGGCCATACAGGCGGCTTCAAAAACCGCCTTGACCTGCATGGTGGTAACTTCGGGGATGTGGATACCCAGACGCACGCCGCGCATTCCCAGCATGGGGTTAGACTCCCTCAGGCTTTCGAGACGCTTGAGTACATTCTCCTTGGCCCGGATCTGATTGAGAAGCGCATCCATTTCGGAAAGATTGGCCGCCTCTTTGATTTGAAGTTTCAAATCCGTCAAGTCTCGAATCAGATCCACCTGATTGGGCAAAAATTCATGCAGCGGCGGGTCTAACAGCCGGATAATGACGGGCAGACCGTCCATCATTTTAAAAATACCATAAAAATCTTCCCGCTGAAACGGCAGGATCATCTCCAGAGCTTCACGCCGCTCAATCGGCAGATCGGTCATGATCATTTTCTGGACGAACGGAAGCCGCTCGGTCTCGAAAAACATATGCTCAGAACGGCACAGACCAATACCTTCCGCACCGTATTCCCTGGCGCGGGCGGCGTCTCTCGGATAATCGGCGTTGGCCCAGACGCCCAGACGCCGGAACTTATCCGCCCAGGACAACAACTTGATAAGCCAGGGATCTTTGATATCCGGCACCGTTGTATTGAGTTTTCCCAGATAGACCTCGCCCACCGTACCGTCAATGGATATCCAGTCGCCTTCACGAATCATCTTGTCATGAATCATGATGCGGCGTTTGGCCATGTCAATTTTCAGGTCCGATACCCCGACGACCGCAGGTTTCCCAAACTGGCGGGCAACCAGAGCGGCATGGCTGGTTCTGCCTCCGCGACTGGTCAGGATGCCTTGAGCCGCCAGCATTCCGTGAACATCATCCGGTTTGGTTTCCGCCCGGACCATGATGACCTGCTTGCCTTCCTGTTTGGCCCAGGTTTCCGCCAGATTAGCGTCCAGAGCCACCACGCCGAATGCCGCGCCCGGAGAAACGTTCAAACCGCTGCCCAGAAAGTCTCCTGAAGCTTTGGCTGCCTGTCGGGATTTACTGTCAAACTGGGGATGCAGAAAAAAATCCACATGTTCGGGGCTGACCCGAAGTACTGCTTCTTTTTCGGTAATGAGCCCTTCTTCGACCATATCTACGGCAATCCGCACCGACGCCTGAGCGGTTCGTTTACCATCACGGGTCTGAAGCATCCAGAGTTTGCCTTTTTCGATGGTGAACTCCACATCCTGCATATCCCGGTAATGCTTTTCAAGACGGCTGGCAATGGCTTCAAACTCCGCATAGGCAGACGGCATTTCTGTTTTCAGCTCGGAAATATCTTTTGTCATGCGGATTCCGGCCACCACATCCTCTCCCTGAGCGTTGGTCAGATAGTCGCCTTCAATTTTGCGCTCGCCGGTGGAACCGCTGCGAGTCATGGCTACACCCGTAGCACTGTCGTTGCCCATATTACCGAACACCATGGTGACAATGCTGACTGCCGTTCCCAGATCGTGGGCAATACCGGCGGCGTTCCGGTAATCCACAGCACGCTTCCCGTTCCAGCTTTTAAAGACCGCTTCGGTGGCCAGGCTGAGCTGCTCGTAAGGATCAACCGGAAACTGGCGTTTGGCGTGACGTCTGAAGATTTTTTTAAACTCTTCGGTAACGGCGATCCAGTCTTTGCCGGAAAGTTCTGCATCGGTTTCAACCTTGGCGCGCTGACGGGCGCCTGTAATCACTTCCTCAAAATGCTCGTCGGCAATGCCCATGACCACGCTGCCGAACATCTGGATCAGCCTGCGGTAAGCGTCATAGACAAAACGTTCATCACCGGTCAAACGAATCATGCCTTGAGCGGTTTCGTCATTCAATCCGATATTGAGAACGGTGTCCATCATTCCAGGCATGGAAAATTTGGCGCCGGATCGACAAGACACCAGAAGTGGATGGGCCGGATCGCCAAAGACCTTTCCTGTTTTGGCTTCGATGGCATGAAGCGCCTGAAGTTCTTGATCCCACATACTCTCCGGCAGCACGCCACCTGCCGCCAGGTAGGCATTGCACGCCTCAGTGGTCACGGTAAATCCTGGCGGCACAGGAACATTGATTCTGGCCATTTCCGCCAGATTGGCCCCCTTGCCTCCCAAAAGCCCTCGAACCGCATCCCAAGTTCCTCCAACATATTCCTCAACCATCTGCACTTCATCAAAGAGATACACCCACTTTTTTGTCATCTTTTAAACCTCGTCTGGTAAAAATTGTCTTTAAGATGTTTTTCCGGCCTATTCCCAGATTCAACAATGCCTGAGTCGGCAGGATGGGGTTTTAATTACAATATTGGTTGCATTCCCGTCCAGCTTTTCATTAAGAATCCTTTATAAAGGAATACATGTCGGCCTGTCAATCCAGAAACAAAAAAAACAGAATTGTGACAATATGATGCATATTATGAAAGATGAAAAATGCGGCGCAACGCAGCATGCGGACTTTTTACGAAGCCGTCAATCTTGACTTGATGATGGGAAGTGGGGTAATAATCAAACCTTAAAATAAGGGATGCAATGATGTTCACCGTGTGATCATCATTGACACTCCGTAAGGGAGGTTGACATATGGATAAACTGGATGCCATTTTTTCTCCGCAGTCTGTCGCCGTGATCGGGGCTTCGACAACGCCCGGAAAAGTCGGGCATGATATCTTCGCCAACATATTGAAAGGCGGATACCGGGGAGTCCTCTATCCGGTCAACCCCAGCGCGCGCTCCGTTCTCAGCGTCCGGGCCTACCCTACGATCACCGAGGTTCCGGATGATGTCGATCTGGCGATGATTATTCTGCCGCCTCAAATATGCCAGAAAGCGGTCGAGGCTTCCATTCAAAAGGGCGTCAAGGGGCTTATCATTGTGTCTGCGGGGTTCAGAGAAGTCGGCGCTGAAGGGCTTGCGATCGAAAACCGGATTATATCCATGTGTCAGGAAGCCGGAATCCGGGTGATCGGCCCCAACTGCCTTGGTGTCATCAATCCCCTTTCTGCGGTTCAACTCAACGCCAGCTTTTCCGCGCGAATGCCCAAACCCGGCAATATTTCCTTTATTTCCCAGAGCGGCGCACTGTGCACGGCTGTTCTGGATTTTGCGGCAGATCGGGATTTCGGATTTTCAAAATTCATTTCCATTGGGAATAAAGCGGATGTGGATGAGCTGGATCTGCTTCGGTATCTCCATCATGACGCCGATACCGAAGTCATCATGATTTATCTCGAAGAACTGCGAAGAGGCGCCGAATTCATCGAAGAAGTCAGAGAGATCACCTCAGGAGACCGGCCAACACCAATACTGGCGATCAAATCCGGCAGAACCAGCGCCGGAGCTATGGCAGCCGCGTCTCATACAGGAGCGCTGGCTGGATCAGAAGCCGTTTATGATGCTGTTTTCAGCCAGTCCGGAATCATCCGGGTGGCGTCCATTGATGAGCTTTTCGATTTTGCAACAGCTTTTGCCTACAAGAATCTCAGCAATCTTGGGAAATTGCGGAAGAAAATTCCTGACGGCAATCGGGTGGCCATCATTACCAACGCCGGCGGCCCCGGCATTGTGGCAACCGACATGACGGTATCCTCCGGTCTTCAGTTGGCCCAATTTCATGATGAAACCCTCGAAGCACTTTCCAGCCATTTGCCGCAAACCGCCAATATCCACAACCCCGTGGACGTTATCGGCGATGCCACTCAAGAGCGCTATGAAAACGCACTGAGCGCTGTTGTTATGGATGAAGGTGTGGACGGGGCGCTGGTAATTCTGACCCCGCAGTCCATGACCAACGCGCTGGGAACAGCAGAATCCATCGCAAAAATTGCCCGTCGGACACACAAACCCATTCTGTGCTGTTTCATGGGAATTGTGGACGTTTCATCCGGCGCCAAGTATTTGCAGGAGCAGGGAATTCCCGTATTCAAATTTCCTGAAAACGCGGCTAAAGCTTTTGGTGCGCTTTATAAATACTCCCGCTGGTTGAACCGCCAGACGCTGGCTGATTTTACCTTTTCACATAATACAGAACGCGCATCCGAAATTATCGAGACCTGCCTCCAAAACGGCCAGACATATCTGGGAGAACTGGAAGGGCTGGAGCTTTTGTCGTGTTACGGATTCCAGGTACTGCCTACACGGTTGTCAACGAGTGCGGAAGAGGCCGTATCTCTGGCGGATCAGATGGGATACCCAGTGGTCATGAAAATTGTATCGCCTCAGATCCTGCACAAATCCGACGCCAGAGGCGTTTTTATCGGATTAAACGCATCAGACCAGGTCAGCAGCGCATATGCCGCCATTGTTCAGAATGCAGCCGCCTATAATGCCCAAGCCGAAATCCGCGGAGTTCTGGTGCAAAAAATGGCAACTTCCGGTGAAGAAATGATTCTGGGAATGACCCGGTATCCGGTATTCGGGCCTCTGGTCATGTTTGGTTCCGGCGGCATTCTGGTGGAAGTGTTTCAGGATGTTATTTTCCGAATAGCCCCGTTTCAGAGAAGTGAAGCTGTCCGGATGATCCGAGGGATCAAGGGCAGCAAACTTCTGGAGGGCTTCAGAGGCAAACCCAAAGGAGATATCGCTACCCTTCAGAAACTACTGGTTGCGTTTTCAGACCTGGTATGCGCCCATCCTGAAATTTCTGAAATCGACATCAACCCGCTGATAGTGCATCCCGAAGGTCAGGGAGCTACTGTAGCGGACTGCCGGATTATTCTTAAATAATGAGTGGATTTTCTCCATGATGACACTTTATCCGGTCATTCTGCCGGTTCCTCAAAAAGACAGATGCCTCTGGGGTCGGGAACGGGTACAGCGGTTAAGCCAACTGGCACGACACGCACTGAAACTTTCCGCACAAAAGAAAGGCGTGCAGTTGCCAGCCTTGCCGAAATCTCCCGAAGGCGCGCCGCTGCCGGTCGATGGCGTTTTCTGGTCCATAGCACATAAACCCGATTATGTGGCAGGCGTTGTCTCCAAAGTGCCTGTCGGAATCGATATTGAAAGAATCAAACCCTGTACAGCGGGTCTCTTCCGAAGGATCGCCACCGATGATGAATGGCAACTGGCCGCCACCGTCAGCGACACGCTTTTTTTTCGATACTGGACGGCCAAAGAAGCTGTCCTGAAATCCTTCGGCGTGGGTCTTAAAGACCTTTCACAGTGTCATGTGCTCCAGATTCTAAACGATTCTCATCTGATGCTGGTGTACCAACATCACCACATCCGCGTGGAACATTTTTATTTCAAAGATCATATTGCCGCAATTGTAGCGCATGCTTCAATTCACTGGACGGTTGATGATGAAGACGCGGCCCCTTTTATGGAATAACCCGGATGAGATCGTTTAAGCACTGCTGGTTCCGCAGTTTTCTGCTGTTTGTGGCATACGTCATTGCTACAGATTATTTTCAGATGTCCGCCGTGCCGGTTCTGGCAAACGCCCATGGTGATCGGTTGCTCCGGTTGCCAAACGGGTCATCAGACGCGATGTCGGATGCCGCAGCCTCATCCTACACTAAACTGGATAATGAGGGCGTTTCGCTGCCAGATTCCGCAACCACCTGGGCTATGGTGAGAGACAATGCAACAGGCTTGATCTGGGAGGCCAAACATAACATGGACGGCGTCAGTCATTATGAAGACCCCGGCGATGCAGACAATATCTACACCTGGTATGACAGCAACCCGAACACCAATGGGGGCGCCGCCGGTACTCCGGGAAACGGCGACACCAATACCGAGGCGTTTCTCAAAGCGCTAAATAAAACCCGGCTGGGCGGTTATTCAGACTGGCGCCTGCCCACTGTCAAGGAACTGGCAGGTCTGGTGAAGGCCGGCGTCGCCAATCCTTCCATCAATACGGTTTATTTCCCCAACACGGTCGCATCCTGGTACTGGTCATCCTCCACCAGCGTTCTCTACCCTCATCAGGCCTGGGGGGTCGGTTTCCGCTACGGTCGTGACAGCTACAACTTCAAATATTTCTATGGATATGTCCGCGCCGTACACGGAGGACGCTCTCTGGCCGACGCCCCCCCAGTCTCAAGCACGCAGATATCTGAAAGCGGGTGTAATTGATGCTCCGCGACTTTGCCTGCTTCATATCAGACGCCCATCTGGGCGCTATAACTCCGGCCGCTTCAGAAAGAGAAGCCCGGCTGATTTCGTTTCTGGAAACGATACCACCAGATATCGGATATTTATTTATTGTAGGCGATCTGTTTGACTTTTGGATCGAATATGATCACGCTATCCGTCCGGAATATTTTCGGGTTCTTCATGAGTTGATGCGCTTGCGAAAAGCAGGCGTTGAAATTCATTATGTGGCGGGAAATCATGATTTTGCGCTGGGTGCTTTTTTATCTAACGTCATCGGCATGACGATTCATCCCTCCGGATGCCTCACGATGACGCTTCAGGATAAATTACTGTATATCTGTCATGGGGATGGATTACTTCCTTCGGATAAAGGGGCGCGGGTTCTGAAAAAAATACTGTGCAATCCGATATGCCAAAAAATATACAAACGCCTGCATCCCAATACAGGAATCGCAATTGCAGAAGCTTTTTCCCGTCTCAGCCGTACCTGCATTCATGTCAGATCCCATGCAGCAGAACAGGAAGCATACCGTCAGATCGCCTTTTCGCTGCTGGAAGGTGCACCGGATATTGTCTTGTTTGCCCACACCCATTATCCGGAGATCCGCTCAGTTAACGGCAAAATATATTGCAACACGGGCGACTGGATAGAGCATTTTTCTTATGCAATGCTGAAGAACGGTGAGCTTTCACTGAGGCAATATGGATCGGAAAACGCGATTTTTGAGATATCGCCGTTCTGAACTTAAATAGCCTATGATCATCAATTGAGCCAGCCTGTAATTCCATTTTGCTTTCAAAATGATATTCCAGCAAGCATTCGGACTGAGACCGCGAAAGCAAGCGAGCAGCGATGAGACTGTACATTCAGTACGTCGAATCGCGGCACAGCGAAGC
>LKPX01000071.1 GCA_001443525.1 Desulfobacteraceae bacterium RAAP-1
TCCGGAAGTGACGGAGCTGGTTATTCCATTTTGCTTTCAAAATGATATTCCAGCAAGCATTCGGACTGAGACCGCGAAAGCAAGCGAGCAGCGATGAGGCTGTACATTCAGTACGTCGAATCGCGGCACAGCGAAGCTGACAAAGGTATCAGTTTGAATGCGAACTGGAATGAGCAGGCTCTATATCAGGGACATGGCCTTTTCCGGGCAGATTTCCTGGCAGCAGAAGCACCGGATACAGATTTCCGAATCTGCTTCCGGAAACTGCCCTACCATCGAAAGGGCGGATACCGGGCACTGTTCGACGCAGGTTCCGCAGCCCGTACAACGCTCCGTATCCGGCTGGGGGCGCAGCATCGTCGGTTTTGTGAGCAGCGCCTGAATGGATGGATTCCCGATATTGGCCTCTCCGCCCAGAGGCGGCAGTTTGAAATTCGATATCGGTTTCAGTTCTCCAATAATTTCATTGTGTTGAAGATCGAAATCCCCCAGTCCAACCTGTTTGGCCTTCTGAAGAAAACCCAGTTTTGCCGGATCGCAGCCCATCATGGTGGCAATGGTGGCATCCAGCGCCACGGCGTTGTCTGAAGCCAGCATCAGCCCGATATCCCGAAGTTCCGGAGATGCGGGGCCGTTGCCTTCCATCCCGACCACGGCATCCACGATAAACAGATCTGGAATCCGGATTCGAAAGACATCCACAATCATTTCATGAAACCGCGCCGGGCTGCCGGCAGCCTTGTGGAGACGGGCTTTCTGAGCGCCGGGCAGAAAACCGTAGCTGTTCTTGATAGCGCCGGTCATCACTGTCAGGCCATGCGTCTTGAATTTGGGAAGGCTGATCACAATATCCGCGTCCATTATTGCTCGAGAAACACTGACCGCGGACATGTATTCCGGATTGAAATCAACAGGCTGCGCATCGGTGCCGATGTTCCGGTAATAACCTTTGGCGGCTTTCATCAGTCCGGTTTTGGTGAAACTTTCCTCGTTAGCGCCATAACTGACAACCCCAGGGTTGTCGCCCACGATGAGAGACGCCGGATTCATGGATTCGACCTTTTCGACAACCGCAGCCAGCACCGCCGGGTTGGTCACGATGGCTTCATGGGCTTCGGATGTTCTGAGGACATTGGGCTTGATCAGAACCTTTTTGCCCTCGATATTCAGCGGGAAAATTTCGAACGCCCGATCGACCGCCTGACGGACGTTCTCATATGTGGCCGGGTGAATCAAGACTTTAGACATGGTCGTTACCTCCTTGTTTACAGCATCAGTGGAAAGTGCAGTGAAATTTGCGCAGAAAATCCATCGGATGATACGACAGCTTGGCTTTCCTCAACCCTTCGTCATCCAGATCCTGCTCCCGGTTTACCACCATATCCGGTTTCCCTGTACGTTCAAGAAACATCTGATTGATGGCCTGATAAGCGCCTTTGTAATCCGGATCACCCTTCTCGAAATGAATGATCAGCATCTGCGGATTCAGTTCTTCCGCAATGGTGTAGGCCACCAGTTCATCTTCCACCAGAAGCGCCGCTCCGGACAGACCCTTCAGTCGGTTCCAGCTTTTCAGTATTTTTTCGATGACCCGATTTTCAGCCGCCAGCGTCTGCTGTGATTCGCAATCTTTCCAGATACACCAGTCCGCCTGAAGATTCAGGGTTTTTTCAGTCAGGCTTGCGTCCATGGGGATATATTTGAATTCATAGCCCGAAAGAAACTGGTTCAGCAGATTTTTTTTATTGTGATAACGGTTGCCCTTCAGCTCCGTCAGGCTGCGGGATGTGTACAGATAATCCCAGTGCCCCCGAAGTGATTCCACAGTCATCCGGCTGCCGACTTTGGATTTCCAGATTTCCGCCAGCTTTTCGGGGACGCGTGTCACCATCCTGGAACCCATAATATCTCCGGAAGATAAAATATCCGGCCAGTCAACATTGTACCAGTCGCCGATCGGCGCCCAGTTCACGGGTTCAGGAAATGTTTGTTGAATCCACACCAGATCATTTTTCCATGCCCACAGCAGGCCGTATTCATCGGCCCATCCCCACAGATTGACAAAACTGTAATCTGAAGACGCCTGCGGACATTTGGCCAGCATCCGGCCATAGGCTTCCTGTTGTTTGACATCGATGGGTTCAAAATTCAGAAACATCATACCTCCTGTGTCGTGTATATGAATCCGGATGGTCCGGGGGATGTCCCCATGGTCAAATAGACGACCGGTTTCAGGATCGGCTGTGCATTCAGCGCCATTTGTATTGGTGCGCCGTACAAATGCCGGTTTCGTTTCTCTGGAACTCGAGTATATGGGATATGCCATCTGGAACTTCATTCAGACGGTGCGTCACGAACACCACCTGAATGCCGGCGTCGCGGGACACGCGGGATACCGTCTGTATCAACCTGCGCCGGTTTTCGTCATCCAGCCCCTGACAAGGTTCATCGAGAAGCAGCAGTTGCGGAGACTTGACCAGCGCCCTTGCCAGCAGCACAAGCCGCTTCTGGCCATAGGAGAGAGGATTGTAGTCACATTCCGTCAGTGAGTCAATCCCCAGAAATTTGAGCCAGTATCGGGCGTTCTGGCGCTGCGTGGCGGCTGCATGGCGATATAGCCCCACCGAATCGAAAAAACCGGATAAAACCACATCAAGAACGCTGATATTTTCCCGATAGCGGATCTGAAGTTCCGGTGAAATCATCCCAATACGTCGTTTGATGTCCCAGATACTTTCTCCGCTGCCTCTGGGCCTTCCGAAAAGCGATATCTCATTGGCGTAGGCCTGGGGATTGTGCAGACACCAGACTGAGCAGTGTGGACTTTCCTGCGCCGTTGGGCCCCACAAGCGCCCAGTTTTCGTCGCGTTGCACCACCCAGTTCAGTTTGTCCAGAACCACGCGGGTACCATAGACAATGGTGACATTTTTCATGACTATCGTTGGAGGTGCTGCAGGGTCCGCTGTCAGGACCGGCGTCGGAAGCGTTTCAAAAGACAAGGCATTCGGTACTTCGTCCGAATGTTTTTCCACAGTATTCAAAGGCGTTTTGACAGGTATGGCACTTCGCGCCTGGTTCAACTCATCGATTTTCATGCCTGTTTTTTCCCCCTGGTACGTCACATGTCCATGTGCATCCAGACAGAGCATATGCGTGACGATATCGGGAATCTCATCCATGTGATGGGTCGCCAGAATGATCTGAACGCCCATTTGGGGCAGGCGGTGCATGATATCCGTCAGTTGCCGGCAGGCGGAACCGTCCAGTCCGTCATAGGGTTCATCCAGAATCAGTATTCGCGGCCCGCTGAGCATGGCGCGGGCGATCAGCGTTTTTCGCATTTCACCATTGGACAGCGTTACGATCGGAGCGTCCTGAAAGCGATCCAGCCCCATCATCTGAACGATATTGTTGCTGCAGCCATTCCCCCACCTGGATGAATCCCGTTGAAGCGCTCCTTGCAGAATTGAACTTTGCAGGGGCGAACCCATGTGTTCATCGCTATCATCCAATCCGTCTTCCAGCAAATGCCGCACCGTAAGCCCGCCATCCTGGTCACCGGCGAATTCTCTAAAAATTTCGTGATCCTGTTCGTGAGCGATAAGGCGATGATGCAGTTCAAACGAGACATGGGCCATCCGTTCCCGAACACCGTCCGCGTATCGCACCCGACCTCCGGAGCTGGGCAGAAATCCCTGAATCACCTGCATGAGAACGGATTTTCCGGCTCCGTTGGGTCCTACGACCGCCCAGTTCTGGCCTTCATCAATTTTCCAGGTGATATCGTTTAGAATCATCTTTCCGTTTCTTGCGATGGAAAGATGATCGACAATGATTTTAAAAGAGGTATGAAGCATTCACCCAACCGCAGCTCTGGCGCTGACAATCGCACGAACCGTCACCGCGCCGATCACCAGCAGACCGCCGATGCAGGCCATGGGGCCGGGTGCTTCGTGAATCACCAGAAACACCCAGAGCGGATTCAGGATAGGTTCCAGCGTCAGAATCAGGGTGGATTCCAGCACCTGCACATGTCGGATGGCGATTGAATACAGCACAAACGACAGCCCGATCTGAAATATCCCCAGGTAGGAAATGACGCCGACGCTGAACAGCGAATAGTTTTCGTGAAGTAGAGACGGCAGACCGATGACGATGCCCATAAAATTTCCCAGTAAAATAGTGTCGGCAGGCGACCCGTCTTTCTGCTTTCGCATGCAGAGCATGAGAACCGCCATTGCCATTCCGCTGCAAATCCCTAAAATGTTGCCGGAGAGACCGTTAAAGTCGAGGTGATCGACAAAGAAGAGAAAGAGCCCCGAAAAAATGGCAATCAGCGCGACCCAGTCCGCACGCTGCGGTTTTTCGCCCAGAAACCAGTAGCCGAAGATCATCACATAAATGGGAAGCGTGTATTGCAGGAAGATGGCGTTTGCGGCGGTTGTCAATTTGGTGGCCATGATAAAAAAGAGCTGCGCCAGCACATACCCCAAGGCGCCGACGACCTGAACGGGCGTCCAGCGCAGCCGGGGACGGCGCAGGAAAATCCAGAACACAATGGCCGCCAGAAGGCTCCTTCCGCTTAGAATGGACAGCGGCTGCCAGGTGATGATCTTGACCAGCAGGCCACTGCTGCTCAAAAGAACTGCTGCCACGACCAGGAGCCCTATCGCCTGACGGCGTTTTTTCAGGGAATCCATCGGAGTATATCCTCTGTGGTCAGATACCCGCGAAGCAGCCGCTGTTCATTGGGAAGAATCGGACGCCATGAAATCCGGTAATACGTTTCAAGCCCTCCATCCACTGGCGTAAATATCGCAATTTCAATGGTATCCGCACTGTAGGTGCGGGTTTCCATCCACAGCACGTTGTAACTGTTCAGGCCAAAATCCCGGAAAATGCGTCTGCCCATTGTTTCTGCAACGCTCGTTTTCACAGGGCACGGTGTTGTCTCCGAAGCCAGAACCACATAACGCTTCAGATGGGTAACCTCCGGCTGAGCCAGTGTCATGTCTATCACTTTAAGGTTACAGGACATTTCCCAGCTTTTCCGAAATGACCTGGAAGAGGGGCCTAACGGCGTCTTCCAGCGGTATGTACCATCAAATACAATCATATCCATCAAACTCCAGCTACAGATATTCCGAACAGTCGCCTTCATACAAACAGTGAAACAATTTTAAACTGACCGACATCCACCAGCCCCATGTCGGTAATCTTTAACTCCGGTATCACCGGAAGCGCCATAAACGAAAGCGCCATAAACGGATTGGGCGGCACAGATCCGATATCGCGGGCACAGGTCAGAAGTACATCGAGCTGATCGCGGATGCGATGCACCGGCGCCGGTGACATCAGGCCGGCGATGGGAAGACTCAGCACTGCGACGACTTTCTGGCTGGACGCCACGGAAAGTCCGCCGCCAACGCGGACAATGGCCTCCACCGCGGCCTTCATATCCTCATCCGTCGTTCCAGCCACGATGATATTGTGCGAATCATGCGCCACACTGGATGCAACAGCCCCGTTTTTAAATCCCAGGCCTTTGACAAAGCCGGTAAACATTCGTCCAGATCCCTTGTGGCGTTCAATGACCGCGATTTTCAGCATGTCTTGTGATACATCCGCCACCGCCATCTGGCCGGACGCTTTTACAGGCATGATAATGCTTCGGGTGGTGATCTGATCGGGAATCACCTCGATGACCCGGATGTGGTTTCCGGCGACGGGCACTGAAAAGTCCACAGATTCCAGGCGGACATTGATAGACGGCGGCGTCGGAAACTCTTCCTGGATCTGAATATCGGGAAGCATCACGCCATGATCGGCAATTTGTCGCCCCTTGAAATAGACTTCCTCGATCTGTGGATTCGTAATATCAGAAAAAACCACCAGATCTGCCTGACGCCCCGGCGCAATGGCCCCCAGATGCCGAAACCCGAAATACGAAGCGGGATGGATGGTCGCCATCTGAATGGCCATGACCGGATCGACACCGGCGGCAATAGCCTGGCGCACGATCGCGTCAATGTGTCCCCGGGAAATCAGATCATGGGGATCCCGGTCATCCGTACACCACATGAGCCGGTGTGCCGTTCTATCAGTGATCAAGGGCAGCAGCGCCTGAAGATTTCTGGCCTGAGAGCCTTCACGGATAAAAATGTGCATGCCGGCAGCCAGTTTTTCCCTGGCTTCTTCAAGATGAGTGCATTCATGGTCGCTGGAAACACCTGTCGACAGATAGGCGTTCAGGTCCTTACCCGAGAGCCCTGGAGCGTGGCCTTCGATACGCTTGTGGTAGTGGCGGGCAAGCTCGATTTTGGCCAGCACCTGCGGATCGCCGTAAACGACGCCCGGGTAGTTCATCACTTCGGCCAGCGCCACAATGCGGTCATGGCTCATCAGATGGAGCATGTCGGAGGAATCGATGCGTGCTCCCGAGGTTTCCATATCTGTTGCCGGCACACAGGAAGACAGCGCCAGATAGACATTCATGGGCTGGTGTTCGCTGCTTTTCAGCATATATCCAATGCCCGGAAGCCCCATGACATTGGCGATCTCGTGCGGATCTGCAACAACCGTCGTCACTCCGTGTGGCGCTACCGCATTCACAAATCCGGACACGCTCATCATGGAGCTTTCGATATGCACATGCGGATCCATAAAGCCCGGCGCTATAAATCGTCCGCCCATATCCCGAACCTCGATAGCCTCGTAATCTCCGATGCCTGCGATCCGATCGCCGATTACGGCAATATTTCCCGTCGTTACATCTCCTGAAAAGACATTCACGATACGGGCGTTTGCCAGCAGTAAATCCGCGGGTTTTCCGCCCCTGGCGCATGTCAGGATATCACTCAGTTTCATCAGCGTTTGCTCCAGTGTTGACGGTTTCGTAAAAAGTCCGCATGCTGCGTTGCGCTGCATCTTTCGTCGTTGCGGCGTACCCAAAAGTACGCCTCATTCCTCAGGATTTTCGCGCCTTGTCCGCGAACTTTTTACGAGGCCGTCTGAAATTTGAATTTTTTGGCTTTTTACTTTGATTCTGTCCAGAATATCCGTCAGATCCAGCGATATCAAATTGCGGTTTTTTACGACCCAGTTGCCGTGAATCATGACGTCTCGGACATCCGATCCGTTGGCCGCATAAACGATCTGGGATACAGGATGGTACATCGGGGTCAGATGCGGGGCGTGGGTATCCAGAATTACAATATCCGCCAGCTTTCCGGGTTCGATGGACCCTATCCAGCAATCCAGACCTGTTGCTTTGGCTGCGCCGATCGTGGCCATTTTCAGAACCGTTTGGGCGCTCATGGCCTGAGGGTTCAGCGAAAAGACCTTGCCCAGTTTGGCGGCCATGTCCATTTCCTGAAACATGTCCTGATTGTTGTTGCTGGCGCATCCGTCCGTGCCGAGCCCTGCCGCTACGCCCGCCTGAATGATGGCCTCTATCTTCGCAACGCCGGAGGCCAGCTTCATGGCGCTTTCCGGAGCATGAGATATGGCTGCCCCGGTTCTGGCGATAATCGCGATATCGGCGTCATCCAGCCAGATGGCGTGTATCAGGAGCGTCCGGGAATCCAGAAGCTCCAGGCTGTTCAGATAAGCCACCGGCGTCATGCTATGCAGGGAACGCATCTGATCATATTCCGGGCGGGTTTCCGCAACATGGATCTGAAACAGCGCTCCGGTTGAGCGGGTCAGGGCTTTGGCGGCACTGAGCGTCTGAGCCGAGCAGGTGTAGGGTGAATGACAGAAGACAGAGGGCTGAATCAGCGGTGTTTTCTCCTGCCAGGCTTCCATAAATGCAGCGGCCTCCGAAATATTGCGAGAGGGGTCGGGAACACCCGGGGCAGGGTAATCAATGACACCTTGTCCCAGAATCGCTCGCATTCCGGCATGATGTACGGCTTCAGCTACATGACGCTCATAAAAATAACCGTCGCAGCATGTGGTGGTTCCGGACAGCAGCAGTTCCGCACAGGACAGCAGGGCGCCCAGATACACAGTTTCGGGTGTGATAAACTGGGCTTCGGCAGGAAAGATATGCGCGTTCAGCCACGTCATCAGCGGCAGATCATCCGCCAGTCCGCGGAACAGCGACATCGGCAGATGGGTATGGGTATTGATCAGGCCCGGCATAATAATGCCGCCCCTGACGTCAATCGTTTCGCGGGCATCGGGCAGGGGAGTTTCCGCAAATCTCTTGTCCACAGACACAATTCGGCAATTTTGAATGCCGACCATGGCGTTTTCGACGATGTCCCCATCGGAGTTCATCGTAATCAAGGTGGCGTTATGAAGTAACGTGTCCAGCATTAGGGGCATCATCCGGTCTGAAGGGTTCTCTGGGTTTAAGGTGATTTTCAACGATGTCTCGATAACACTTTTCCTGCGAATTGAGCAATACCCACGGAACTACCTCTTTCTGAATTCCGATCCGCTCAACCGATATGACCTGTGACATTTGACGATCTTCCTCATAAATGTCAACAAAGAATTCTGCGGTGTCCACCCTCTTTAAAATGAGAGACATTCTCTTTAGGATCAACGCGATTGATGTCAACCAGAAATGATGGTTTGCGGGCATTCCACCTGAACCACCCGAAACCCCTGATTTCCGAAGCAGTAAATAACGTGCAGAAATGTCCGGCATTCCGGGTACTGCTGCCGGACGCCTTCGGCATAGCCTTTGATCTGCTCCGTATCTTCTTCCCGCAGCGTAAACGCCTCTATGCTGGTTTTCATCCGGGCAAATTCGGCATTGGAGAAGTACTTGAACTCCATCACCCAGCGCATCCCCACGAATTTTTCATGAAACTTGCCGATAAACTCCAGATTGCTGCGGCCCTGCGGGTAGGAATTTTCCACCGTGAAAGCCAGCCAGGAAGATAAATAGCGGCTGCACAGCTCATAAAACGTGGTGCGGTAGAAATTCTCGTTCACCTTTTCAAAGATGGCTTCCGGCAACTGCGACACATATTCCCGCCAGTAGCCGGCAAACAGGTTTTCGATATTGGGCTGGGTGACAAACGCCTGCATGATTTCGGTGTAGCGCGTGGATACGTCAATATGATGCAACTCATTGAAATACTCCACGAAAATCTGACGCATGTTCAGATTGGGCAGCTTCATCGTAAATTTGTCCAGAATGGTGAGCATCCCCAGATAATAAAACGAAACAGGAAAAAAACTCTTATCGAAAAACTGCCGCATATCGAATTTGGTGATCAGGAAGTTTCGATCATAGCGGGCGGCGTTGGTTGTCACCAGATTGTCCACAAATTCTTCGGTAGGAACCTAGTGGGTAAAAGATAAAAATGGCGGGGAGCGCCGCCAGTCCGAAGACGCATTCCGTGAGAAATACATCTCCGGACTGGCACTGATACAGAACACTTCTTGAGAATTTTTTCAAAAAGTGGAGCGGATATGCCATATTTAGGCTAAAATTGCCATTAAAGTGGATTTTTTAAAATCAAATTGACCTAGTGCGGCCGGGCAAGGTCGCGTGTTTAAGCGGGTGCGAATCCCGCCCCGGAAGGTCTTGCCAGCCACCGGGTAGCAAGTCCTTGGACCCAAGGGGGTAACCCATTGCGGTTAAGTGAACACGTGGTAACCCGGGAGGCCCTGGAACCCCTTGCATGGATGCGAGTATGCCGGACAACCGATAATAAAGGGAGGATGGCAAATGAGATTCAGGGAGTCGGATGGCGCCGTAGTACCGGTGAAGGCGGGTAATGCCGCTGGAGGAAAGGGCGCCACATCAGTACAGCCGTTGATAAGGAAACATGAACTGTGCTCAGTAACAGAGAGAGCGTGGAAACGAAATTGCAGCGGATAGCCGAGAAGGCCCGCAAGGAGCCGAGCTGTCAGTTCACCAGTTTGTTTCATCTGATGGACAAGGAGCTTCTGCGGGGATGCTTTGAGGGGCTGAGGAAGGATGCTGCTTCTGGCATCGACAGAGTCACCAAAGAAGAGTACGAGAAAGATCTGGAAGCCAACCTGACCAGGTTGGTGGAGCGGTTGCACAAGATGTCGTACATACCGCAGCCGGGAAGCACGAAGCAGAGGCCGCTGGGGATTCCTGCACTGGAAGATAAGCTGGTGCAGTCGGGGCTGGTTCGGATACTGGAGGCGATCTATGAGGGGGATTTCATAGAAGACTCTTATGGGTTCCGAATGCTCTTGATCTGTGGTTTACGCGGCTGTTCGTAAAGAGCTGTGAAGGCCGGGCGCGTTTGATCCGCTACTGCGACGACTTTGTGGTATGTTTTCAGCGCGAGAGCGACGCAAAGCGTTTTCGGGAGGAGCTTGATGGTCGGATCGGCAAATTCGGGCTTGAAGTTGCTGCCGAGAAAACCGACATCCTGGAGTTCGGTCCGCTGGCTGTACTGAAGGCAAAGGCGAGAGGCCCCAGACGTTCGATTTTCTGGGACTGACGCACTTTTGCAGCCGAACGCGGAACGGCTGGCGTTTCCGAATGAAGCGTAAAACTTCGCGGAAGAGGTTCAATGCCAAGCTGCTCGTATTCAAGGAATGGCTGAAGAAGAGTCGCACGCTGCCTACCCCGGAATTGATGAAAACGGCTGCTGCTAAGCTGCGGGGGTATTTTGCATACTACGGGGTAACAGACAACTCGGAGGGAATCGGTCGATTCGCTCATGAGGTCAAGAAGTTGCTCTTCAAGTGGTTGAACCGTCGAGGAAAGAGGGGTTGCATGTCCTGGGAGAAATTTGTAAAGCTCCTGGAAAGATATCCCCTGCCGAAGCCGCGGATTACGGTGAATCTGTTTACTACAAAGTGAATGTACTGATAAGGAGCTGTATGCATAAATAGTGCAAGCACGGTTCTGAGAGGGGCCGGTGACAATGAAGAAAATGGAGCAAGGTGCAGAGATATGACACGTAGTAGCCGCGTGCGGCAAGGCGTCTGTGAAAGTTCATCTACTGTCGTCTTTATGCTGATGTCATCTATCTTTTTTATGGTGTTGACGACGGACTTTGGCGCCGCATCAAACCGGGCTTCCAATATCTCGATAACGCTTTCCCGCGAATTGAATAAAAGCCCCTGTTGCATGCCTTGAAGCAACCCTTTTTGAATTCCAATCCGCTCAACGGATGTGACATATGGCATTTGATTGTCCTCCTCATACTGATGAATATCATCTGCAAACCGTTTCTCAAGCTCTTCCGGAAGCATCATGATCCAGTCAATAAAGCGAAACAGTTCAAGAATGTCTTCACGCCTAAAGCCTTGCTGATAAAGCCTTTTGACCAAAGACAGCTTCCATAGAAGACGATTTTCCGGCTCCTTCTTTGTCTCCATATTTTTCAAATGCGCCATTACCGCTATCGCAAAAGGATTGCGGCTGCTTTCCAGCATATCCCACTTTTCCCGGTATTCCGTCAGCTTGATCACCGGGAAACGGATACCCACCTCACAACCCCACAATTCATTACCATAACGATCCGGCTTCCACGCTTCACGGTCATCGGTCAATACCGCAAGACTGACGATTTTTCTGTCGTATCTGTCAAACAGGCGATAGTTATAGGTGTACATCCGCTTCGCAAATACAGGATCGACACGACCCTGTATTTCCACATGAATGAGCACCCATATCTCGCTGCCGTTTTTCAGCCATACTTTGATGAGCTTATCAACGATACGACGACCTGTTCTGGAATCCCGCACGATCTTCTGAAGTTCCTTATCCAGAAATTCGTAGTCCATCTCCCAGTCAATCTGCGAAAATATCGCAGGGAAAAAGAACTCTATAAAACCGGGAAAATACTGCTCCAGAATTTCCTTCCAGGGGCTGTCTGAATCCTGTGTCTGCTTTGTCACACGTTTTCTCCATGCCGCATCGGGTTTGGCGGCTGATTATCGCAGTCGGGTGCTGTCCGATCCAGGTGTGGCCGAAAAGTTCGTCGAACCGGTCTTTCATGTGAATACTGTAATAGCATTCCAGAATCCGGCACCATAAAAACTTGCCGAAGCGCCGGGGGCGCAGGAATACAGGATTATTAACGGTTTCCAGCAGAGGAATATAATGCGTCTTGTCAACGAAGTAACCGTTTTCGGCAATGATTTCCTCATAATTGGCGGAACCGACGGCGGTGAGTTTGTCGGCGCCCAGTACCTTATATGATCATGCGTGACTGTGGTAATGCCGGTGATCGCCGCCGTGTACATGCTGATGAAACCGGGGATCAATCAGGTTAACCCGAAGAAGAAGGTCTTTGTCCGAAAGAATTTCATGAGGCTTCCCCGAAGCCGCCAGACGGTGATCTTCGCTGAAAACAAGTACGACATCGGCGATTTCTTCCACGATTTCAAGATCGTGGGTGGCAGTGAGAATGGTTTTGCCAGCTCCGCCCAGACGGACCAGCATGTCGATCAGCCAGCGCTGGGTGCGCTGATCGAGACCGGTAGTTGGTTCATCGAGCATCAAGACGTCGGGATTGATGGCCAGCACCGACGCCAGCGCCACTTTTCGTTTTTCGCCCCCGCTCAGCTTGAACGGCGGGCGGTCTTTGATATGGTTTAAATCGAACAGATCGAGGATATCGCCTACCCGCTGCCGGATTTGAGAGGCATCGAGATTCATGTGCAGCGGGCCGAAAGCAATTTCTTCATATACAGTGGATGAAAAAAGCTGGGCGTCCGCGTTCTGAAATACGAATCCCACACGCTGACGGAAGGTGTGATTGAGTCCGTCATTGTTCAGATTTTTCTCGTTCAGGGGGGTTCCGAACGCCTCGATGGTCCCGTTTTGAGGAAACACCAGCCCGTCCAGAACCTTCAGCAGTGTCGATTTGCCGGAACCATTGGCGCCCAACAGAACAACACGTTCTGTGTCATGAATATCAAGACTGATATCTAGAAGACCGACTTCTCCACCTGGGTAGTGGTAACTGATATTTTTTAATAAAAAAGCCGGTGTTGCGTCATCCTTATCCAAAGACACGGTCTCCTCCCACAAATAACACGGCAACCACGAAAACCATCATGAGCCATATCCAGTCGCTGAGTTTCATCTGTACGTGCGCCAGCGACCTGGGCGCTCCGGAATAGCCGCGTGACAGCATGGCGTCATGGACTTCTTCGCCCATCGCATGGGTTTTCGTCCACAACTGCCCCATCGCCGATGTGACAAATCCCCGTTTTTCGCGGGTGTTGGCATGGCCCACCATGCGGCTCCGACGGGCCATGAACATTTCACTGCTGGTTTGCAGCAGAAGGAAAATATACCGGTAGGTCATTTCCAGAACCGCCAGAAACACCGTGGAAATCCGCAGAACGCCAAGTGCTTTCAGCAGGGTGTGCCACCGGGTGGTCAGGGTCAGAAGCGCCGCTAAAGAAACGGATGCGCCCACCCGGAGCATCAACAGCAGCGCCGTTGTCACGCCCTGACGAGTGATGGCGATTTCCGCCGGCAGTGTCCATATTCCCAGGGATATGGAATGCTGAAAACGGTACAACACAACGAGCGGATCGCCCGGTTGCACCACATTGAACAAGGCCGGAAAAACCACGATACCCGTAAACATAAACACCACCGACCACACCCGTTTGATCAGCATGTCCATCGGCACGCGGGAAAGTTTGGCCAGACCCATGATCCATAAATTGAAAAATATCAGCGGGAAAATGTGATGAAGCAGCCCGGCGGTTCCGACCAGCAGCAGCAGGGTCAGCACCTTGACACGCGGGTCCAGGCGCTGCAACAGCCCAACGTTATTGGCTGTATATTCGGAAAATACTTCGTCTCGGATCAGGTCGGCGAAATCGTGAAGTGTTTTTGAGATGAAGCCGGACGTGGACCATCGCCGGGAGCGTTTTGTCGCGGCTTCATCGACTGGATTTTTTTCTTCGAGCCATCGCGGAACAGGCTGATCATTCACCATTTCAGCGTTCCTGCTCCACTGTTTGAAACCGTGACAGCAGATATGTCATGAACAAAATGATGCCGACACCAATAGCGGCGCACAGCACATAGACCGCCGCAGCTCCCCAGAATCCGGGCTCTGTTCCGGACAGGGAATAATCGGGAAACAGAGTATGCGACCAGCTATCGGTCAATTGCGCGAGACCTGCCGGAACATACCCCACCAGCTTGCCCACTTCCTCGGCGCTCCATTCTCCCCAGGCCGTTCCTTTGGCTAGGAGCCCCAGTGGCGACAATGCCGCCAGTACGCCCAGCCCCCACAGGAGTTTCCGATATCTTCCGAATCCAAAACCGGATTCCGCTGGAGCGGCAAAGAGAAAATGGCTGTCCAGAATACTGGCGTCATGAGATTGAAAATACCGCACCACCATGCCGGTGACCACGCCTTCCAGAGGCCCGGCGATGGAAATATGCGCAAGCATCATGGCTGGCACCGCAAGGCTCAGGGGATAAGGACAGTACAGGGCGGAACCGTTTGGCGCATGAAACAGCAGCGGCTGGATTCCCAGTTCTATGGCGGTGGCCAGCGCAGCGACGTTAATTCCCAGATAACCGCCGACAGCGGCGCCGATCCAGCGACGCGGGGATATCGGTTCGCTATTCGCCGCGATCAGGCGATATGTCCAGTAAGCAGTGAAAGGCAGCAGAAACGCCATATTGAAGCAGTTGACCGTAAAGGTCCAGATGCCGCCGTCTCCGAAAAGCAGCGCCTGAATGGCAAGTGCTATGGTGATACAGATGAGCGACGCCCAGGGCCCCAACACAATGGCCAGCAACCCGCCGCCTACCGCATGGGCTGTCGTGCCGTCAGGAATCGGAATGTTGTACATCATGATGATAAATGAAAACGCCGCGCCGATCGCCATCAGGGGCACAATTCGGGATTTGAGAGCTGTCTTGACACGTTTAGCTGCCACAGCCCACACAGGGGCCATAGCGACTCCCAGGGTAATACAGGTGGAAGGACTTAGATAGCCGTCTGGAATATGCATGTGAAAAATCTCCTTAAAAACCACGTGAGGACGCTGCCTTCCTGGCAGTACCCCTTTGTGGCCTCAAACGCTGATTTTTGATAGATTTTCCCGACAGCCTTCATGACTGAGTTATATTTTCTTATAAATAACCCGTCGCTTTTTGTCAATGCTTTCAGCGTATATCCCACAATAATTTCGTCCCAATTTTGACGGCTTCGTAAAAAGTCGATTTTTAGACGGCTTCGTAAAAAATTCGCAGGCAAGGCGCGCAAATCCTGTATTTTCTGGTTAACGGCAAACTGAGCTATTGCCTCTGTAATGCCGGACTGACGGCTCCCGATAATGGATGTGCAGGCGCTTACGCGCTTACCTTGCTTTCGGCATCAGGAAGACAGACGCCCCCATTGCCGGGGAGACTGGATCACCCGCGGCGTTCGGGTGAACGGATTTTCATCCACCAGCAGTGCGCACTCATAGATGCGCTCCAGGATTTCAGATGTCATCACGTCCGAAGGACGCCCCAGCTCTACCCGACTGCCGTCTTTCATCAGGAGCATACGGTCGGCATACATGGCCGAAAGATTCAGATCATGAGACACCATGACAATGGTCACACCTTGCGTGCGTCGAAGCTGCTCCATGAGATCCATGACCTGTATCTGATGGGCCAGATCCAGAGACGCTGTGGGTTCATCCAGAACGAGTATTCGGGGTTGCTGGCAGATGGCTCTGGCGATCAGCGCACGCTGGCGTTCACCACCGCTTAAGTGATTCATTCGTCGTTTGGCCAGATGCGTCACATGGGTAAACGCCATGGCCTGTTCTGCGATTTCAACATCCCTGCGGCTTTCCATCTCTAAAAGTCCCAGACAGGGAGATCGCCCTAAAAGCACGGTTTCGGCAACGGTAAACGGAATATCATCGGGTATCGCCTGCGATACCACCGCCATATTCCGGGCCAGCATCCTGCGGGAGAATTGCCGCATCGGACGCCCCAGAAGCATGATATCTCCGTCCCGAAGAGGAATGATTCCGGAGATGACTTTCACCAGAGACGTTTTTCCGGAGCCATTCGGCCCGATCACGATGAAAAATTCTGCTTCATTAACGGAAAACGATACCCGGTTCAGCGCAATTTTAGAGCCGTATTCCAGATATACCTGCCGGACATCCAGTACCGATGTCATCATCTCGACCTGTGAAGAAGAAAAATGAACATGGGCGCACCGATCATGGCCGTGACAACACCGACAGGCATCTCTCCCTGCGACGGCAAGGTTCGGGCAATCAGATCGCATATCACCAGATAGGCGCCGCCGCCGATCATGCAGGCCGGAATCAACAGCCGGTGATCGGAACCCAATCGCATTCTCAGCAAATGGGGAATTACCAGCCCCACAAATCCCAGCAGTCCGCAATAGCATACCGTGGCGCTGACCATCAGCGAGGTAACGGTTAGAAGAACGACGGAAACCCAGCGGACATCAACCCCCATGCCCGCGGCCATTTCCTCACCCAGCAGGAGCAGATTCAGCGGCCTGGCCAGCAGGAACAAAATGACGAAGCACGGCATCAGAATCCATAAAAGGCGCAGGACTTGCGGGGTATCCGACATGGAAAAATCGCCCATGAGCCAAAAAAGGATATTGTGGAGCCTTGCATCCTGGGTGAGCGATATGAGAAACATGATAATCGCGGAGCAGAACGCATTGACCATCACGCCGGAGAGAATCATATCGTCTTTTTTCAGCGTCCATTTTCCCGATGTCATCATGAGCAGCAGAAACAACGTGACCATGCTGCCGACAAATGCACAAAATGCCACGCCGGTCTCACGCGACAGCCCCATCAGAATGCCGATAATGGCGCCCACGGCAGAACCTCCTGAAATTCCCAGAATATAGGGTTCTGCCAGAGCGTTTCGGAGCAGCGTCTGAAAAACCAGACCGCCCAGAGAAAGAACGGCGCCTGCCAAAGCCGCAAGAATGACTCTGGGAAGGCGGATCCGCCAGATGATGTCTGCAAGGGTTGAGGCCGGATTGCCCATGCCGAACAGCACTTTCAGGACTTCATGCAGGTTCTGACCGGTCGAACCAACGGCAAGTCCCAGAAAAACACTGGCCATCAGCAGAAGCGTCAGCAGGAGACAAACCATCAGGATGCGTCGCCACAACGACAGGGAGGGTGAAATCGGAAACAGCATCAGAACAGTTCCGGATGGATGTCATGGGCCAGAATTTCAAGCCCTTCCACAAGACGCGGCCCAGGACGGTCGAACACATTGGAATCCACGATAAAAACGCGCTGACTGCGGACGGCGGATATCTCTTTCCACTGACGCCATGCGGACGCCACCGCATTAAAATCCTGCCCGCGGGTCATGGACGTAATAATCAGAACATCCGGGTTCAGCGTCAATACCTGTTCACGGCTGAACCGCGGATATGCTGCGGGACCAGTGGCCAGATTACGCCCGCCGGCCAAAGTGATCAACTCATCGATAAACGTATCCGAGCCCACGGAAACAATCGGTGACACCCCGATCTGCAAAAAAACGCCAGGACGTTCCCGGACGCCGGCCACCCGCGATGTCACCGCCGCGATCCGGGCGTGCATGTCATTTACCATGCGTTCGGCTTTGGATTTGGCGTGCAAAAGCCCTCCGATTTCCAGAAGGGCATCCATAACCGTCGTCAGATTTGTCGGATTCACGGCATAAACCGGAATATGCAGCGACTGGAGGCGCTGGACGATATCCAGCGGATTGCCGTCCCGGGTGGCGATGCAGAGATCCGGTTTCAGTGCCACAATTTTTTCCAGATCCGGATGAATATAGGAACCCACCCGTGGCAGCAACAGCGCTTCCGGCGGGAAATCGCAGTGCTGGGTAACACCCTGGATACGGGCGCCTTCTCCCAGCGCAAAAATGATTTCCGTAATGCTGGGGGCAAGGCTCACCACCCGCAGCGGATTGTCCGGAATCCACAGCTTGCGTCCTGTCTGATCCTGCGCATGGGCGGATACGACGGCAGACACGAGGATAGCACACAGCCATCCCATTGGCTTGAACATGGCATCTCCTTTTCTCCCCTCGGAGAATCAGGTTAAATAAAATTGCAGATCACATTTCAGGTCTCCTGGCTCACGTTCATTTTACTTGCCGCGCCTTCCCATCCTTGTCTCGATTGTGGACAGTGGCATTCTTGCGGCGTTCATCCCGTTTACAGTCGCGGGGCGGCGGAAGTTTTTCACTTCCTTCCCTGATATTTTCAATGTATTTCCCAACCAGAGTTATCTGTTACGTCATCACACCTCTTGAAGAATTGCTGGTACCATTGGATAGCTTCGCATGGCACATCTCTTGATCAAACCCGTTCCCATTTTGTCCCTGATTCACACAGGATTCCCCATTAAGCTCATATCTGAGCGCCATTAAGCGGACCTAAAAAAACACTGTCGTCCGTTAAAGTCAAGAGATTTCTACCCAGGGCAATCGCATTATGCCCGGCACGTAAGGGGCGGGTAAGGAATTTAATCCAATCCGGTATGTTCCAATGCAGCCTTCCAGGAATCTTCGTTTCCGATGATGTCTTTCTAAAATGAAGCCCCGCGTTGTTGACAACAACCGCTTAGAATGATATTGGATGTATTAATTTTTCGTATCGGTCACATCAATCGTCGCCATGAAGGCGGATAAATCCCCAGCCGATGCGAATCGTTTCTGAAAAAACAGCGTATCTCAATAAGGCCACGAATGCCTCTGTTATCGCAGGAATGCGGTAACCACAGACGTTTGTGGCCTTTTTTTATTTTGGACAGATGACGTTCCGCGGCGTAAAAGCCGCTGCATCGCAATATCTCAGAAAAAGCACACGATGGATACAGAACCAGATGGATGGGGAATTTTGACGGATTCCGGGGCGGACTGGCGGTTCGTACTGCTTTCCGTTCTGGCGCATCTGCTCATTCTGAGTCTGTTCATTTTTTATGGATCGTCTTTGGCGGTGCGTCACAGCAGTTTTACGGAAGAAAAATGCGTGATGGTGACGCTGAACAGCCTGGCGGCGCCGGGCGGAGATTCCTCTGCTTCCGGCGGCGATGAAAAACCCGAGGGCGGCGCTGCGGGGCTTCATTCTGAAAAACCCGTCGCCGTGGCTTCAGCACCGCCGGTCAAAAAAGCGGAACCCCCTCACCATAAGGCGCCGCATAAAGTCATCAGCCCCAAATCCACTGCAATCAAACCCGTTTCTGTTGCAAGCCGCGTCCCCAAAGTCATACCACGCCCCGAAACCCAGACGCCGCCTGAAGCCGCCGCAACGCCGTCAGCGCCGGAGGCAGAAGCGACAACATCGGCGGTTGCATCGGCCGAGCCTGTTTCCGGAAATACATCAGCCCTGTCTTCATCTATGGTTTCGGGAGGGGGAAGTGCTGCCGCGTCCGGTGCTGGTTCCGGGAGCGGTCAGGGCGCGGAATCCGGCGCCGGTAATGACTCCGGGAACGGATCGGGAAATAGACGCGGAAACGGCGTCGGCAACGGTTCCGGTAACGGGGTGGGTTCCATCGAAAGCGCCTTCGGTGCAGCGGACGGCCCCCGGTTTCTCAGGCGGGTCATGCCGCATTTTCCGCGTATGGCGCAGCTTAGAGGCCGCGAAGGAACAGTTGTACTGCGATTGACGCTGGATAAAACCGGACATCTGGTCAATATCGAAGTCGTCTCGGGGGCCGGAGACGGGTTTGATGAAGCGGCCGTCCAGGCGGTTCGCGGTTCCACGTTTTCACCGGCGCTGAAAAATGGCATGCCTGTCGCCTGCAAGGCGGTATTGCCCGTACGGTTTCAACTGACGTCAAATGGCTGAAAAACGGATTTACCGTATAGACTCATCTGTTGCTGTCAAAAATCTAATTCAATCTGTTGCTTTCAGCACATGGGATTTGATATCCCTCAAGCCTTCCCGGTATCGGTCATCAATGACCAATCTTCCCTCAACGTCTGAAACTGTCCAGTGCTTGGGCATCTTCACAGCGTCAAGATGTTTTTATTGACATGATACCAATAATGGGTATCATTAAACCCATGGAATGGGTGGTAACCGCGACAAAGAAAGCCAAGAAACAGATTCCCCGATTGCCGGAATCGATCATGAAAAAGATTGCGGCTCTGATACGGGACATTGAAAATGACGGGCCTGTTCGTGGTAACTGGCCGAATTACAGTTTCATGGGACAAAACAGACATCATTGTCATATTAAGAAGGGACGCCCGACTTATGTTGCTGTTTGGGAAGTCACCGACAAAAAGATAAATCTGGTTGAGGTGAAATATGTTGGAACACACGAAAAAGCACCATACTGAGGACGCAGTGGAACTGCGCTTCCTTGGACCTACGGGCAAGCGAGATGAAGCTATTGGCGTACTGAAAGCATTGGGTTTTGTAGATGTCACTGAAACCGTTCCCTGGAGAGATTGTTTCCCCTATACTGATGAGCAGTTCCCAGGAGTGTGTTTGGCCGGAGCCAGAGGCAAAGAGGGAGTGACTCAGCGTGAACTTTCAAAAATGACCGGAATCCCGCAGCGGCATATTTCAGAAATGGAAAACGGTAAACGTTCTATCGGCAAAGAAACTGCCAAGAAACTGGGAAAGGTCTTGAATATTTCGTACAAGGTATTTTTATAGAGAGTTGGCGGAACTCAACAACTCAAGAATATGATTGTCCCGGCTTTGATTCAAAACGCATTGTGAATTCAAGTTCGGTTGTCATGGACCAGTCATATCAGAATATGGAATAAAATGTCTCTAAAAAACGCAATTTGCGCCAGCTCACAGTATA
>LKPX01000072.1 GCA_001443525.1 Desulfobacteraceae bacterium RAAP-1
CGCTGTGCCGCGATTCGACGTACTGAATGTACAGTCTCATCGCTGCTCGCTTGCTTTCGCGGTCTCAGTCCGAATGCTTGCTGGAATATCATTTTGAAAGCAAAATGGAATGAGAAAGGGTGCTTAACGGGACTCCGGTTGCAGAAAATACCGAAAACGCCTCTGAAAGAAAATAAAAAGGCCGGAATCTGACTGCTACAGTTCGATTCCGGCCTTTATCGGATAACGATTATTTCACGAAGATGGCTGCGGCCACGACAGTGGTCCACAGATTGCCTTCAGCGCCCAGAGCGCCCTGGCTGGTGTGCTGCGATTTAACGATTTTGCCGGACATTTTATAGACTTCCCGGCGTTCGTCATAGTCCTTGTCAGCATCGAACTCGATGCCCAGCGTGTTGGCCAGCATGGTGGCGGCCAGATCTTCGGCGTATTCACCGGCTTCCAGCTCAGTTTGACCAAAACCGTGATGTTCGGATAAATACCCATAGCGGCCTCTTTCAGCGGGCAGGGCAAGACCAATGCTCGCTACGATTCTGCGTCCGGGTTCATTGATTTGTTCTCTGGCCATAACGCAATGCGTTATTTCACCGGGTTCAAGGCGGTCAATCCCCTTTTCGATGTCGATAATGTTGCAATGCGGGGGAAAAATAGAAGAAACCGTTACAAGATTGAGATGAGCGATACGCGCATCCCGCAGGGCGTTTTCAAAAGAAGACAACTTTTCTTTGGCAACGCCGACGCCTTTGGTGAAAACCATATATCGGGGTACATACATGGATTGACCCTCCCAAATAGTTAGAATAAACTACCGTCAGCGTTTCATCGGAAACGGACGGCATTAAAAAGAACCTGAACGCAAATGAACAAAAACGCTCTTTTGTAATCGCAACCGACTATTTTGTCAATTAAAAATGAATATAGATAACTGACTGCGCTTTCATCCCTCTGGGTGGAAGACCGAGGTCTTATGGACATTGAGCTGAATATTTCACATCATTGCATTGAAACAGCGATCCGAAGGCAGTATCATCGGACACTGACAGATTATTTCAATACGAGTGGCGACAGACAGATGCTTGAAGCGCGTCTTGAACTGATGATCGACGCGCTGGAATTATTTGATTTTTCCCTTCTGAGACGCACCTATCCTGAACTTGCCGGAAGCTGCGGTCAGGATGTCCGTCTTGAAGCAGATCCGCAGCGCCGGCCGGTGATCCGTCTGAACGGTTTATATATTACAGCGAAAAACGCCATGCACAGTACCATGTGTCCGGATGGTCGTCCGGCGGACATCCGATACACTCGGTCTTGATACGGGAATCGATGGCTCTGGCAAAATAGGTGTATTCCACAAGTCCTCCGGATTTGCAGGGATAATCCTGAAGCCCTTTTCGTTTTCTGGCGGACTGAACCCGGCACTCGTTCATCTGAAACACGAAACTGTTATCGGTTTCATCGGTGAAAGACTGGGTGTTGATTCTGGCGTAAAGCCTGAAATTCAGTGCAGCCTTCAGCCCTTCCAGACCCGGCTGTTCCGGAAGGTTCAGAAACTGCTTGATAGCTTTGGCTTCAAATGGTGAAAAATGCGCCCAGCAGGAATCGTTGCAGCGTTTGGCGTCATTCATGCCGCTGGCGAATTCAACAGCTTGAAACCAGACGCCGTCATTGGCCAGCCAATTTACTGCCACACTGTCGAGAAGGGTCGCCAGAGATTGTTGCGACATATTGAGAAGCGGCGCTGGAATATTGTCTTTCATTTCAAATCCCAGCGTTTTGGCCAGGCGATTCATTTGAATGCCATAGCTGCGGTCAAATGCAGTTTTCAGGGTTTCCAGAGCCGTTTCTTCTCCCATCTGATGACGGACTTCGGTAAACCACAGTGCATAATGAACGATGATTCGGTGAAACAGGTCGATGACAAGCTTAGCGGTGGATTCATGGTCTAAATCTTCAATCTGTGTTACTGCGGGCATGACAATTCCTTTCTTGTTGATGGTAACGTTGACGGCTTCGTAAAAAGTCCGCATGCTGCCTTGCCGTCCGAGTTGATTTATTTCCTGAAGTGATTATCCATAATTGAGAAATATATCAACAGATTTATATCAGAATCTCAGGAATTGACTGAATATTTTTATCGCGAGCTCTCCCATGCCTGATGCTGTTCCAACCCAATATGCCGGCCCGGAACCACTCTTTGAAGATCAGCTTCGGCTGCTGGACGGCATTCCTTCCAATCCCGGCGTCTATCAGATGAAAGACAGTTCCGGGAAGGTGATTTATGTCGGTAAGGCCAGAAATCTGAAAAAACGTGTGGCCTCCTATTTCAACCGGCCCGATCATGCGGATATGAAAACGACGGTTCTTGTCCGGAAAATCGCCGCGATAGATACCATCATCACATCCACCGAAAATGAAGCGCTGATCCTCGAATCCACGCTCATCAAACAGTACAGACCCCGCTACAACGTCATACTGAAGGATGACAAACGATATCCGTCACTGCGAATGGATACATCAAAGCCCTATCCCAATCTGACGGTCGTGCGTAAGGTTGTCAGAGATGGCGCGCTCTATTTTGGCCCATACACATCGCCGCCGGCCGTATATCAGACGCTTAAGATCATCAACAAAACCTTTAAGCTCAGAAAATGCCGCGATCAGGTGTTTCGAACCCGAACCAGGCCCTGCCTGAACTATCAGATGGGCTTATGTCTCGGACCATGCTGTCTCGCGGTGGACCCGGAGCGCTACGCGGAGATGGTTCGGGAAGTCATACTCTTCTTGAAGGGCCGAACTCCGGATCTGATACGGAAACTGAAGCAGGAGATGAACGCCGCGGCGGCTGAAAGGCAATACGAGCTGGCCGCTGAAATCCGGGACAAACTGATAGCGATGGAAACGACCCTTGAAAAACAGGTGGTGGCGATTTCCGATTTCATGGATCGGGACGTGATCGGCTTTGCACGTTCGGCTGCGGACGCTGTCATAACGGTTTTACAGGTAAGAGCCGGGCTTCTGGTGGGGTCGCGGAATTTTTATGTTTCGGAAACGCTGGCTGCAGATGAAGAACTGTCCGGCGCATGTATCCAGCAGTTCTATGAGCAAAACAACGATATCCCGGAAGAAATTCTCACACCGGTGCTGCCGGACGGGCTGGAAGCCATTCAGCAGTTTCTGGAAAGTCTTAAACCGGACGGAAAAGTGGCGGTTGCCATGCCGCAACGCGGCCCCAAAGCCCGGCTGGTGGAGATGGCGATGCAAAACGCCAAAAACGAGCTGGAACGCCGCTCCAAAGAGCGTATCGGCGATGCCTCCCTGCTGGAGAGGCTTCAGCAGAAACTGCACTTATCCAGGCTTCCGCTTCGGATCGAGTGCTTTGATAATTCCAATATTTCCGGAACCCGCCCGGTGTCGGCGATGGTGGTGTTTGAACATGGAAAGCCCCAAAAGTCCGACTATCGGAGATATCGCATCACTACCGTGCAGGGGCCGGATGATTACGCCAGCATGGCCGAAGTACTGAAACGACGATATGGGAAAGGCGCAGAATCCGAACCGTTTCCGGATCTTCTGATGGTGGACGGCGGCAAAGGCCAACTGGGAATCGCCGTATCCGTTCTGAGTGAGCTGAACCTGACAGGCCGCTTCGATGTGATCGGGATTGCCAAGAAAAATGAGGAAAAAGGAGAATTGCAGGACAAACTGTACAAACCGGGCCGGTTGAATCCGCTGAATCTGGACAGGGAAGGGGGGCTGTTGCTGCTGCTCCAGCGAATTCGGGACGAAGCGCACCGCTTTGCGATTACCTATCACAGGGCTCGGCGGGCTGCGGCGTCGGTATGTTCAGCGCTGGATGCGATCACCGGAATCGGCCCCAGACGAAAGCAAAAACTGCTCAAACATTTTGGCAGCGTTCGAGCAATCCGGACAGCATCCATCGAAGAATTGTGTCAGGTTCCGGGGATAAATCCAAAGATTGCAGAAACAATACAAAATGTTCTTTCAATCCCATTGACAGAAGGTCATTAGCGACTTAGAATCCGTCCGCATCAATCTGATACGAGTAGAAAATGTCAGGGGGCTTCTGGAGAGCCGGATGGTTCATGCCTGACATTCTATCGTTACGACTTTTATCCAAAAGGAATCTGTAATGGAGACAACTCTTGCCGTTGAAACGGAAACCCTGGAATCCGATGAAATCTCGGAGCCTCCGCTCCTTACCATCGGATGCAGCGCCAGATCCAGAGAATTTTTGAAACAATTTTATCCGAAGGCAACCCTTTCGGAATGGAATGACTGGCGCTGGCAGTTATCGCATGGCATTACCACCACCAAAGAACTTTCAAGGATCATCACCCTGTCGCCTGACGAGTGTATTTCGCCAGATACCCATCCGGATGTCTTCCCTCTTCGAATCACCCCGTATTATGCTTCATTGATCGATCCATTGAATCCTGCTCACTCGATTCGGAGAACCGTCGTACCGACGCAGGAGGAGTTTCTGTCGTCTCCCGGAGAAAGCCAGGATCCTCTCGGTGAAGATGACCATAGCCCTGTACCCGGGCTGGTTCACCGGTATCCCGACAGGGTATTGTTTCTGGTGACCCGTTTCTGTTCGACATTTTGCCGGTATTGCACCCGTTCCCGCATGGTAGGCAGAACAGGGGCTGTTTCCAATGCGCCGTCCCGGTGGTCGGACGCCATCGAGTATATTCAGAGTCATCCGGAGGTTCGCGATGTATTGATTTCCGGCGGTGATCCGCTGACGCTCCCCGATGACGTGCTGGAGTCTCTGATTCGCCGTCTGAGACGGATTCGTCATGTGGAGATGATCCGCATTGGCACCAAAGTGCCTGTGGTGCTGCCTCAGCGGATTACATTGTCTCTGGTGAAGATGCTGAAAAAATATCATCCGCTCTGGATGAGCCTTCATATAACGCATCCGGAAGAGCTGACTCCGGAAGTGCAGGAAGCGACCGCCCGGTTGGCGGATGCCGGAATTCCATTAGGAAGCCAGACAGTGCTGCTGAAAGGAATCAACGACAGTGTGCCTGTGATTAAAAGTCTGATGCACGGGCTCCTCAGGCTTCGCATTAAACCGTATTATCTGTACCAGTGCGATCCGATTGCAGGTTCGTCTCATTTTCGGACACCGGTTTCCAAAGGACTTGAGATGATTCAGGGGCTTAGGGGACATACTTCCGGATATGCTGTGCCGACATACGCCATCGATGCGCCGGGAGGCGGCGGAAAAGTGCCGCTCTTACCGGAATATGTGATCGGCCGGGATAAGGATGGTATCATTCTCCGGAATTATGAGGGGAAAATATTTCGGTATCCGGACATATAGAACGTGATGGCATTGCAGCCATTGGTTTAAACATGACGTTATGATGGCGTAAAAGCCATCCTCCGCGAATTGTCTCAGCGGTTGATGGCTTTTACGCCGTTTCTTTTTTTCATGGAGCGGTTTTATGCGAGTTTTTTCAAAACGCCTTTGAGTTCTTCCACAGCCGCCGCCGATTTTGCAAGTGCGGTCTTTTCTTCATCCAGCAGCTTGATTTCAATGACTTGTTCCACGCCTTTGGCTCCCAGTTTGACCGGAACACCGATAAACAGATCCTTAAACCCATATTCTCCCTGAAGCAGTGCCGCGCAGGGAAGAATTTTTTTCTTGTCTTTCAGGATGGACTCCGCCATCTCCACGGCCGCGGATGCCGGCGCGTAATAGGCGCTGCCGGTTTTCAGGAGGCTGACGATTTCGGCGCCGCCACTGGCGGTGCGTTTGACCAGTGCATCAATGCGTTCTTTGGACATCAGTTCGGTGATGGGGATTCCGGCGACTGTTGAGTAGCGGGGCAGGGGCACCATGGTGTCTCCATGGCCGCCCAGTACGAATGCGTGGGTGTTTTCTACGGACACATTCAGTTCCATGGCGATAAAAGCTCTGAAACGGGCGGAATCCAGGACGCCTGCCATGCCGATGACGCGGTTCTTCGGAAAACCGCTGGCTTCATACGCCACATGGCACATGGCATCCAACGGATTGCTGACCACGATGATGACGGCGTTGGGAGAATATTTGGCGACTTCCTGCGACACTTTTTTGACGATACCTGCATTGACGCCAATCAGGTCGTCACGGCTCATACCCGGTTTTCGGGGGATTCCGGCGGTGATGATGACAATGTCTGATCCGGCTGAGGCTTCATAGCTGTTGGCGCCGGTGATATGGGCATCATGTTTTTCAATGGGCGCTGCTTCCATAAGATCCAGCGATTTCCCTTGGGGAACGCCTTCGACGATATCAATCAGAACGACATCACACAGTTCTTTTTCGGCCAGTCGCTGAGCGGCTGTTGCGCCTACATTGCCGGCGCCAATGACGGTTACTTTCTTGTCCATGAAATGACTCCTCATAATGATTGTGGATAAACGACGGTTGACCGCTCAGTTGCAAAACACCCGATTCCCTGCACAGGCGGCGGTGAAAAAATCTTCTCTGATGTGTTCCACTTCAACAACATGCAGATAAAATCAAAAAACGTTGTTACTGAAACCAGATTTATAGCAGTTGTCTGTAAAAACATATTTAATATAACATTTTGATATTAAATTATAAAAAATGTTTCAAAGAAATGTTGATACATTTAACAGATAATATCAATATTGTTATAAAACATTGATATGAAATATATTTTATCAATATTAAAAACGATTTTTGTTAAAAACGAAACATTGTTCCTTTTTCTGATATACGAATGGATTTGTTCTGTCAAGCGGAAAATGCGGGATGGGTGAGGCGCAAAATATCATCCACCTGTTCCGACGATTTGAAATCGGTGTTTATCGGATAATTGTAGCATATGTAACTTTCTGATGTTCATTCAAAATATTTGACAATTCATATTGACTCCATAAACATCCGGTGCTAACTATCCCGGCAATGTTCCGGACATTTGATTTTTATGTCTATTCACGATGGTTATCATTTGCTGAAGGAGGAGAAAATCAATGAAAAAAATCTGGGTGGTGCTGCTGATGACAGGTATGTTGATATCACCGGCTTGGGGTGCGGATACAATTAAAATTGCCATTACCGGTCCGTTTACCGGAGGTTCCGCGCCGATGGGGGCTTCCATGCGCGATGGCGCCATGCTTGCTGTCACCGAGATCAACGCTGCTGGTGGTGTCGATGTCAATGGCCGTAAAATGCCGTTTGAAGTTATTGAACGGGATGATGAGGCCAAAAACGAGCGCGGTGCGCTGATCGGGCAGGAACTGGCTTCCATGACGGATCTGTCAGGGGTTATCGGTTCGGTGAATACCGGCGTTGTGCTTGCCGGAGACAAATATTTACAGGAAAAAGGCATTACCAAAATCATTACGCCTGCCGCCGGTTCCGCTTCCATGACCCAGTGGAGCAAGGCTGGCGTTCCGGAACTTTCCATCTTCCGATTTGCTGCGGATGACGGTATTCAGTCGGCGATGGTGGTGGAAGACGCCATCAAGCGACATTTCACCAAGGTGGCGATTTTCCATGATTCCACCAATTACGGGGTGTCAGGCCGGGATGATCTGATGAACCAGATCAAAAAACAGGGAAATAAACTTCAGGTGGTAGCTACTGAAAAATTCAATATCGGCGATAAAGACATGACGGCCCAGTTGCTGCGCGCCAAAGCCGGCGGCGCCCAGGCCATTCTGATTTGGGGGATTGGTCCGGAAATGGCGGCGGTTTCCAACGGAATGGCTAAAATCGGCATGAAAGTTCCTCTGATCGGCGGCTGGACGCTTTGCATGTCCAACTATATCGACAATGCCGGAAAGAACGGTGACGGCACCCTGATGCCGCAGACATTTATCGAAGACCCCATTACGCCAAAAGCCAAAGCGTTCATCGAAGCTTATCACAAGGCCTATCATGTCACCCGCATACCGTCCCCGGTGTCCGCGGCCCAAGGATATGATGCGGTTTATATATTCGCCGCCGCAGTCAAACAAGCCAAAAGTACGGATACCCATAAGGTCAAAGCGGCGCTGGAAGACCTGCGCGAACCCGTAAAGGGCGTAATCGCTACATGGAACCATCCGTATAGCAAATGGAATCCGGCGGATGAGCAAACCCATGAGGCGTTCCGGCGTGCGCAGGTGGTCATGGGTGTGATTAAGGACGGGCGCGTGGAGTTTGCCAATGAATCCGACCGGAAGCAGTTCATCGAAAATGCAGCGAAATAAAGCGGCTGGAGCAGCGTTGCAGATTTACCGGCCGCTGTTTCTCCATGTCGGGTGTGTATCATGATTACTGCCCAGATAGTGGTCAGTGGCGCGCTGATGGGGCTGGTGTATGCGCTGGTCGCCTACGGATTTCAACTGACCTATGCGACCAGCAAAAGTATCAATTTCGGTCAGGGAGAGCTGGTGATGCTTTCCGCTTTTTTCAGCCTGACGCTTCTTGACTGGGGCGTGCCATACTGGCTGATGGTGCCGGGCGGTTTGCTTTTTGGTGTGTTGCTGGGGCTGTTTGTGGAACGAGCGGCCGTTCGTCTGGCGCTCGAACAAAAAAGCGAAGGCTGGATTCTCCTGACCATTATTGTCGGTCTCCTGGGGTTTTCTGCGGCTGAAAACATCTGGGGCCGGGATGACAGGCCGTTTCCGACGCCGATTTCCTCCGATGCGCTGCACATATTCGGCGTCAGCATTACGCCGGTGGAAATATCCGTTGCCATTGGTGTTTTTGCGCTGATGGGGTTGATCGAGCTTTTCAAGCGAAAAACGCTGCTGGGAAAAGCTTTCGAAGCCGTATCGGCAGACCGTGAAGCTGCGGAACTGATGGGCATTTCAGCCACCCGCACCGTCATGTTGTCCTATGGCCTGTCCGGTCTGGTGGCTGCGATGGCGGGTATTCTGGTGTCACCGATTACCACCGTCGGGCCGACAATGGCGTCCGCCCTTATCCTGAAAGCGTTTTCGGTGGCTGTTGTGGCGGGCCTTGATTCCGGATTCGGGGTCGTGATTGTCGGTATTTTTTTGGGATCGCTGGAAAGCCTGACCAGTTTTTATATTGGCAGCGGCTGGCGTGAGGCGCCCGGATTGATACTGCTCATTCTCGCGCTGGCGGCGCGGCCCAACGGCGTGTTCGGCAAGGCCGGCATTCGCAAGGTATGATGCCTGACTCTGTATTTTTCTTTGAACCCATTCATTTTTTTGTGAGCTTACCGACGATATTGTGAAACGACTCCTGCTCATTCACGGCGCTGAGGTTATTGCCCTGTTGCTGCTTTCAGCCATACCGCTGGTGGTCAATAATGCCTATGCGCTGGGGCTGTTGACCCTTCTGGCCATCTATGGAATTCTGCTGATCGGTCTGGATGTGACTGTGGGATATCTGGGGCAGATAAACCTCGCCCAGGCGGCGTTTCTGGGGTTGGGCGCTTATGCTTCCGGGCTGAGCGTCTCATTGTTGGGGTTTGGTATGATATCCGCGCTTGCCATGAGCCTTCTGGTGGGGCTGGTTTTTGGCGGGCTTCTGGCTTTTCCTGCGCTGCGGCTCGAAGGACCTCAATTTGCGTTGGCGACGTTAAGTTTTTCAGCACTGAGTGAAACCATCCTGAACGAATGGGAGGGATTGACGGGCGGCGCACAGGGGCTACAGATCAGCCGTCCTGCATTGTGGGGTCATCCGGTAACCGCCCAGGGCTTTTACTGGTTGTGCATTCTTTTTTTGGTCATTGTCTGGCTGGCGATGCGCAATCTGCTGTCGTCGCAGTGGGGTCGCGCTTTTGAAGCGCTGCGCGACAGTCCGATCGCCACAGATGCCATGGGCATTGGGACATATCGCCATAAAATTGCGGCGTTTGCACTCGGCTCGGCTTTGGGAGGACTTGCTGGTGGTCTGTATGCGTTTAATTTTCAGTATTTGCAGCCTCAGAGCTTTGTCTATGAGCTCATGGTGATTCTGCTTCTGGGCGTGGTGCTCGGTGGCAGAAAGAGTTTGTGGGGGGCTCTGGTGGGAGCATCTCTGATAGCACTTTTGCCCAACCTGTTGTCGAATCGGCTGCTGTTTCAGATCATTTCAATTTTGGGTTTTGGAATCGTATTGATATCGGGAGGTCGCGGGCTGATCCAAAAGACTGTCCGGCCGTTTCAGGCAATCGCGCCAATGATATCCATGGGGCTTCTGGTGGTGGGGGCTGCGCTGGTCACCAATACCGAAGACTGGCGAAAAGCTATTTTCGCCCTGATGCTGTTTTCGGTGGTGGTGGGCCTTCCTGAAGGATTGATGGGGTTTGCCGCCCGTTTTTTAAGCCGTATTTTTCACGTTCCTCCGGCGCCGCTGCCTTCTCCGGCATCTCTGGACGCTGCGCTTCCCGCAAAATCGGCGGATAACGTGCCGCTTCTGGTACTGAAAGATTTGAAACGTCATTTCGGCGGCGTCCATGCCGTAGATGGGATTTCTATAACCGTGCATTCCGGGCGGATTCATGGATTGATCGGTCCGAATGGCTCCGGCAAGAGCACGGCGGTAAACGTCATCTCCGGGCTTTATACGCCGACATCGGGCAGTATCCTGCTGCATGGAAAGCCTTTACCCGGCAACATGTTCAGGGTGGCGCGGGTAGGAATATCCCGGACGTTTCAGAACCTTCAGCTTTTCACTGAACTGTCGGCCATAGACAATGTCATGGCAGCGATGAAGGGCGTATATCACAGCCCTTTACCTATGGTGCTCCTGGGGCTGGCAAGACGCGAGGAAAGACGGGCGCAGTCGGATGCCCTGGCGCTGTTGGAACTGGTAGGGCTGCAGCGTCAGGCGCGCGTTTGCGCCAAAGATCTGACATACGGAGCGCAGCGTTTTCTGGAAATCGCACGGGCGCTGGCGCGTAAACCGGAGCTGCTGATTCTGGATGAGCCTGCCGCAGGTCTGGCGTATCCGGACGTAAGCAATCTGATAAAGATTATTTGGGATATCCATCAGCGCGGGATTACCATCATTTTAATCGAACATCATATGGATGTGATCAGTGAACTGTGCGATGTGGTGACGGTGCTGGATGGCGGCCGGGTGATCGCCGAAGGATCGGCGGAAGATGTCAAACGCGACCCGGGCGTGATCGAAGCGTATCTGGGAACGGCGAATAAAATCACCGCTGCGGGCGTTCAGGAATTATCGGCGAATCCGGGATGATGTATATGCTGAAGGTTGAGAATCTGTATGCAGGATATGGTTCTAGCGAAGTGCTGACCGGCGTCTCCTTAGAGGTGGCGCAGGGCAGGGTGGTTGCGCTGATCGGTGCGAATGGCGCGGGTAAAACCACGACCATGCGTGCTATTTCAGGAATGCTTAAACCCCGCAGGGGGCGTGTGCTGCTGGACGGAGAACCGGTTCAGGGCAAGGATGCCTCACGGATTGCCGGGCTGGGGCTGGCGCATGCGCCGGAAGGACGCCGGGTTTTCGGGCCGTTATCTGTTGAAGACAATCTGCTGCTGGGGGCTTACGGCCGTTTGCCCCTGTTCTGGGGTTATCGCGGCAGGGCCGCCCGCGATCTCGACAAAATTTATGTTTTGTTTCCCGTACTGCATGAACGCAGGTTACAGTCCGCCGGGACATTATCCGGCGGCGAGCAGCAGATGCTTGCCATCGGCCGTGCGCTCATGGCCGGTCCCAAGGTGATGCTGCTGGATGAACCTTCGATGGGGCTGGCGCCGGTCATTGTCCAGGAAGTATTTGCCACAATACGAAATCTCAAGGCGGCCGGCATTACCCTGCTGTTGGTGGAGCAATTCGCCAGAAGCGCTCTGGAAGTGGCCGATTATGCCTATGTGATGGAACGTGGCCGCATTGTTGCGGAAGGCGTTCCTGACGAGCTGTATCGGGATGAACGGGTGCTGGCCGCCTATCTGGGGTGAGGGTGCTGTCATGTCGTCTTCTGGTGACTGGACCATTGTACTGATCGATGATGAAGCGGATATCCGCGAAGTGATGACACTGATGCTTCAGGACGCCGGATATCATGTCTTTTCAGCGCCGGATGGTCTGGCCGGTCTGGGCCTGTGTGACCGTGTTTCTCCCCAGATCGTCATGACGGATATCCGGATGCCGGGGATGGACGGCATTCAAGTGCTTCAGACGCTGAAATTGCGGCATCCCGAAGTTGAAGTAATCGTGGCCACGGCGTATGGCGAAATGGAGCTGGCCATTCGTGCGCTTCAACTGGATGCCTCCGATTTTATCACCAAACCCATCAGCGATACCTCCCTGTTTCTGGCGCTCGACCGGGCCCGGCAGCGGTTTACATCCCGAAGGCAGATTCAGGATTACACCCGGCTTCTGGAGCATGAAAACGCCAGAACCGCACAGGAACTGTCCGATGCCATCGCTTTTCAGAAAAACCTGATTGAAAGTTCCATAGATGGCATTCTGGGATGCCGTGCGGACAGCCTGATTGTTATCTTCAACCGTTCTGCCATGCGGCTTCTGGGCTATGACCGGAACCGTATTCTGAATCATCTGTATCTGAAAGATATTTTCTCCCCTGATGAATTTGAGCGGTTTCAGACATCCCTTGCCGCGGATACCTACGGCGGGAAAAGTCGCCTGTATCTCTATGAAACGGCTTTGCGGAGTTATAACGGTGAGTTCCTGCCGGTTCAGATTTCCGCAACGGTGCTGATGGATCAAGGCGCGGATGCCGGTCTGGTATGTTTTATCCGCGATTTGCGGGAATTGAGGCAACTGGAGCAGAAGATGTCGGATCAAGTCCAGATCCTGCATCAGGATAAGATGATCTCTCTGGGCAGGCTGGCTGCCAGTGTTGTCCATGAGATCAACAATCCGCTGGCTGGCGTTCTGAATTACATGGGGCTGATGCGGCGCATTCTGGACAAGGGGACGCTGTCTGCGGAGCGTCTGAACAAATTCAGGGAATTTCTGGAGCTGGTGGAAAGCGAAACCCGCCGGTGCTCCAGAATTGTTTCCGGGCTTCTGACGTTTTCCCGGAAATCATCCGCGTCTTTGGAACCCATTCAGATTGAAGAGCTGGTAAACCGCTGCATGCTGCTCAGCCGGCATAAGCTCGATCTGCACCACATCTCGGTGGAGGTATTCGCGGCATCTTCGTTGCCGATGGTGCAGGGAGATATCGGCCAGTTGCAGCAATGTCTCATCAATCTGATCTTCAACGCCATGGACGCCATGCCGGACGGCGGAAAGCTGGAAATACGAGCGGATGCCGTTTCTTCCGGTCATGCCGTCCGGGTTCTGGTAAAGGATACGGGAACGGGCATTGCGCCCGGGGACCTGCCCCATATTTTTGAGCCGTTTTATACCACTAAAAAAGAAGGGTACGGTGTCGGTCTGGGGCTTTCGACGGTGTATGGCATTATCGAAAAGCACGGCGGCGCCGTTCAGGTGGAAAGTGCAGTAGGAAAAGGCACAACATTTATCCTCCAGCTTCCAGTTTTTCCGCCGGTATCAGGTGTGAAAGCTCCATAAAAGTCAGCATGCTGCATCCTTGATGCCCTCGTAAAAAGTCGATTTTCGGACGGCTTTGTAAAATGTTCGCAGGTAAGGCGTGCAAATCCTGAGGAATGAAGCGTACTTGTGGTATGCTGCAATGACGCAGGATGCGGCGCAACGCAGCATGCGGACTTTTTACGAAGTCGTCAAGACGGATTTCAGAATATTTTTAATACGGCTCTGGCTGATGCCAATGGTTTTTGCTGTTTTGCCGACATCCTGATGATGCTGCATCAGCTTTTGGCGGATAAATTCCTTTTCAAAGGCCATCATCGCTTCATCGAAATTATCGATCGCAAACAGGCAGGATGCCGCGCCTTCCAGAGGTCTTTCCCGCTTTTCTGAATTGATGGGAAACGGGATGTCATCCGCAGTGATCTGATCGCTGTCCACGGTAATAGAAAGACGATGCAGAAGATTTTTGAGTTCCCGGACGTTTCCTGGCCAGGAATACGAGCAAAAGAGCTGAAGCACATCCGTAGTCAATGTTTTGGCGCTGCATTGATTCTGTCTGGAAAACTCTGCGAGAAATATTTCAGATAATACCGCGATATCTTCGGTTCTGCACCGCAGCGGCGGCACTTCAATCGGAATCACGTTCAGTCTGAAATAAAGATCTTCGCGGAATTTTCCGGCAGCGATTTCCTGTTCCATGTTTTTGTTGCTGGCTGCGATAATTCGGGCATTCAGTTGCAGGGTACGTCCCCCTCCCAATCGCTGAAACTGTTTTTCTTGAAGCACCCGCAGGATTTTCCCCTGAGATCTCAAGCCCATATCTCCGATTTCATCCAGAAAAAGGGTTCCATTGCCTGCCAGTTCAAACTTGCCTCTTTTTTTGGCCAGAGCGCCTGCGAACGCGCCTTTTTCGTGACCGAACAGCTCACTTTCCAGCGCATCATCAGGAATAGATGCACAATTGACATCCACCAGAGGTTCATGCGCCCGATCGCTGAGTTGATGCAGGGTTCTGGCAACGAGCTCTTTACCGCAACCGTTTTCTCCGGTAATCAACACCCAGGCATTCGTGGGAGCTGCGACCGAAATCTGCTTTTTCAGGGCAAGCGTGGCAGGGCTGTTTCCGGATATGGAGTTCTTTTCAATGGTTTTCTTGCGAAGATAGATATTTTCTTCTTCGAGCTTCCTGAAATTCAACGCCCGGTTGATGGAAGCAATCACCTTATCGATGGAAAGAGGCTTTTCAATGAGATCAAAAGCGCCTAACTTGGTGGCTGCAACCGCAGTTTCAATGGTGCCATGTCCGGTGATGATCACAACCTGCGTCACAGGACTGCTTTTTTTGATTTCTTTCAGGGTTTCAATGCCGTCTAATCCGGGCATCCAGACATCCAGCAGCACCAGATCCGGAGCCTCCTGCTCGATGCGTTTGAGCGCCTCATAGCCGTTTGAGGCTGTGGAAACCTCAAACCCGTCGTCTGTCAGAATGCCTTTTAAAGATTGAAGAATGGATGGCTCATCATCTACGATCATGATGGATGGGTACATCTTGAGTCCTTTTCGCGATTTCGTTTATGTCTGTTTTTGCTTGTCGTTAGAGTGCTTCCAACTTTCAGTGTCATCGCTAATGTACAGAAAAATAAATAAAAATGCCAGAATTGTCTTAACAACCACAAATGCTGACGACTTTTTATGAAGCCGCCCATCGTGATGCCCTCGTAAAAAGTCGATTTTCGGACGGCTTTGTAAAATGTTCGCAGGCAAGGCGTGCAAATCCGCAAGGAATGAAGCGTACTTTTCGTACGCTGCAATGACGAAGGATGCAGCACAACGCAGCATGCGGACTTTTTACGAAGCCGCCCCTCGTTGAGAAATCTTGAACAAGACTGGTAAATTTAGTATAACCGCTCCGGTTGGAGATGTCGATGCAGGTTAACATGTCATTTTGTCATGCTTCCATCGTATCAAAAATGGTAAAGGATTTATGCCGAAAAAGACAATCAAGCTCATCTCCTGGAATGTCAATGGCCTGAGCGCCGTTATGGGGAAAGGTTTCGTCCAGTCTCTCCGAAGCATGGACGCCGACGTTGTTGCCATTCAGGAAACCAGGTTGCAAGAAAGCAAACTGACCGACGAAATGCGCCAAATAGATGATTATAGTGCGTATTTATCCTATTCCATTATCAAGAAAGGCTATAGCGGAGTAGCAACATATGCACGAATGACGCCGCTTTCGGTCCGCTATGGCATCGGCATTCCTGACTATGATAATGAGGGGCGTATCTGTGAAACGGATTTCGGTGATTTCGTGTTCTTCAACATCTATTTTCCCAACGGACAGATGGGAACAGATCGCCTGGTCTATAAGCTGAATTTTTATGAGGCTTTTTTTGCCTATGCGGACGCCTGCCGGCGTCAGGGACGCAGTGTCATTATTTCCGGAGATTTCAATACAGCCCATAACGAAATCGATCTGAAAAATCCTGAAGCCAACAGCACTTATTCCGGTTTCAAGCTTGTCGAAAGAGAATGGATGAACTGGATTTTTCAAAACGGCTATGTGGACACTTTCAGATATTTGTATCCCGATACGATAAAATATTCCTGGTGGAGCTATCGTTTCGGCGCCCGGGCAAGAAATATCGGATGGCGGATCGATTATATGATCGTCTCCCAGGACATCCTGGAAAAAGGCTGGCTGAAGGATGCTTTTATCGATAACGACATCACCGGATCGGACCACTGCCCCGTAGGATTGATACTGTCCATCTGACCATTTCCGCTACCATCGTTTTGAATCCTTTTTGTCACTGCTGTCTCTTTAACGGCATACGGCTGAATACCGCCAGCGCTGCTGAAAAAAGACTGTCTGTCAAACCACAAAGGATACACATATGCCAATCTATGAATATGAATGTGAAAAATGTCAGCATAAATTTGAAACTCTGGTGTTTAAAAGTGATACGGAAGAACAAAAACCTTGTCCTTGCTGCGGATCTGTTGAAACTCATAAACTGATCAGTTGCACCAGTTTTCTGGGAGACTCCGGTTTGAGCGCCTGTGCATCCACAAAGCCCGGGCGGGGGTTTTCCTGAGCGTCATAACACTATGGCGGCAGTTCGTCGCTTTCATTACGATTTTTATTACCTTTATACTGGAATATCATGAACCTTTCCTTTCAGCAGCAGCAGGCTGTCGAGTATCTGGACTCCCCCACCCTGGTGGTGGCGGGAGCCGGGTCCGGTAAAACCCGCACCCTGACAGCTAAAATCGCCTATTTGACCGCGCGTGGTATTGCACCGGACCGTATTTTAGCCATTACCTTCACCAACAAGGCCGCAGAAGAAATGAAATCCCGTCTGGTGGAATTGACCGGCATTCCCCTGTACAAATTTCCCTGGGTCCGCACGTTTCATTCAGCCTGTTTCAGGATTTTCAAGGAGCATTGCATGCTGATGGGGTATCATGCCCCGCTTCAGATTTTTGCCACCTACCAGCAGCAAAAGCTCATCAAGGATATTGCGGTCAGTGTGATGAACATCGACAAATCGTTTGTGCCGGTAATTGCCGCAGAGATTTCCAACGCCAAAAATTCCGGATCGCCCGAAGCCTATTTTTCTCTCAAACCCCGTGTGGGAAGACGGCGTATGATGGATATCTATACCCGCTACGAAGAGGAACTGAAATCGAAAAACGCCGTGGATTTTGACAACATTCTCTTTTTGACCCGCAATCTGCTTCGCGATCACGAATCCATCAGAACCCGCTACCGGGATGCCTTCGACTATATTCTCTGCGACGAATATCAGGATACCAACAACATCCAGGAAGAATTGACCGGCCTCCTGATGAAAGACGGCAGGCTTTTTTGTGTGGGAGACGACTGGCAGGCGATTTATTCTTTCAGGGGCAGTAATGTGGATCACTTTCTGTCGTTTCAGAGCAAATACCGGGATGCCAGGGTGTTCCGGCTCGAACAGAATTATCGGTCTGCCGATGAAATTGTCCAGGTGGCCAATCATCTGATTGACAACAACTCCCATAAGATTGACAAAAAATGCTTTTCGGAAAAAAAAGGCGGCCAGGTAGAGCTCTACGATTTCGACAATGACGCCGAAGAGGCCGGATGGGTCAGTAGCACCATTAACCGCCTGAGCCGCCTGGGGATTCCGCTGGAGCGCATGGCGGTTTTATACCGCACCAAATTCTGCTCTTTGCCTTTCGAGCAAAAATTTCGTCTTACCGGCATTCCATACCGGATGCTGGGCGGCAAGGGCTTCTTTGAACGCAAGGAAATCCTGGATTTAAACTGCTACCTGACCGCAGCGGCGTTTGCCAAGGATGATGCAGCATTCGAGCGAATTCTTAATACGCCCAAGCGGGGGCTGGGGCCTGGCGCCGTCAAGAATCTCATGTCCATAAAAACTTTCGATATGAGCCTTCAGGAAGCAGCCCGTAAAGCGCTCAATGAAAAAATTCTGACCCCCAAAGTCTATCAGGCATTGAAGCATCTTCTCGATCTTCTGGATGACATCCGGGATGCGGCGCCAGCGGACGCCCTCAATACGATTCTGGAGCGGATTCACTACATGGAGCATCTCAAAGAATACGTTAAATCAGACTCCATGGATCTGACCGCTCGTCAGGAGAATATCGAACAACTCGTATATGCGGCATCCCTGAAACCCACAATTGTGGAATATCTGGAGGAAGCTGCGCTGGTACGGGAAGACAAAAAGGATGACGCTGAAGAAAAGTCTTCAGGAGTCAGCCTTTCGACCATTCATGCCGCCAAAGGACTTGAATTTCATGTGGTTTTTATCGTAGGATGTGAAGAACAGCTTTTCCCTCACTGGCGATCTCTGGATACCCCCGATGGGCTGAACGAAGAACGCCGGTTGATGTATGTTGCGGTAACGCGGTCGGAAAAATATCTGTTTCTGACCTGTGCCATGTATCGGAAAGGACAAGTCAACCGCAAGAGCCGCTTTCTGAGGGAAATCGAAAACGCTTTATCATAACGAAGGATACCAAAATAGCTATGAGCATCATGGGTAAATTGCTTGGAGGCGCGATCGGCTTTGCTATGGGAGGCCCGATCGGCGCTGTTGCAGGCGCTGTCTTCGGCCATGCCGTGTTCGATGCCAACCCTGTCAACATGACGGCTCCTTCCAGGCTGTCTTATGGAGAGTCATCCCAGATCACGTTTTTTGTGGCGGCCTTTTCCATGCTGGCCAAAGTGGCGCGCGCCGATGGTCAGGTATCCCGGCAGGAAATGGACGCCGTCCGTCAGTTCATGACACATGATCTGAACCTGAGCCCGGAAAACCAGAATATCGCCCTGAATATTTTTCACACCGCGCTGGAATCCCCGGAACCCTTTGAGAGCTTTGCTTCACAGTTTTACGGGCAGTTTCATGTACAGCCGCAGATGCTGGAACTGATGATCGATATTCTGCTTCGGGTTTCAGTTTCAGACGGCAGCATCAGCTCCAGCGAGGAACGAATGATTCAGGCGGCGGCCTCCATTTTTGGTTTCAGCAGCGCCCAGTATGCAGCGATGCGATCCCGGTATGCACGCGATGTCAACAAATTCTATGCGGTAATAGGATGTACGCCGAATGATTCAGACGACCAGATCAAACGTCAATACCGTAAAATGGTTTCCGAATATCACCCCGATAAAATCATGTCTAAAGGGCTTCCCGATGAATTTGTCAAGTTTGCCAACGATAAATTCAATCAGATACAGGAAGCCTATGACGCCATCAAGAAAGAAAGGAACATTTCCTGAACGGCCTCTCTTTTTTCAAACCCGACATGAATCGCTCCCTTAACCGCATTCTGCTGATTCAGCTGGGAGATATCGGGGATGTTGTCCTGACGCTGCCTGCTGTCAAGGCGCTGCGCGAAAACTATCCGCAAGCCCGTATCGTGGTTTGTGTTCGCGATAAAGCCAGGGAAATCATGGAGGACTGTCCGTGGGTGTCCTGCGTAATGGCGGTCGAGTCTGCCTGCAGGCGTCCGATGGAATCCGCCGCACATCAGCTGCGATGGTTTATGGCGCTGCGCCGGAACTGTTTCGATTTGGCCATCGATCTGCGCACCGGAACGCGCGGCGCCATCATGGCCAGGCTTTCCGGAGCTCCCATACGTATTGGACGCTTTGCAGAAGACGGCAGGCTGTGGCGAAACCGGATGTTTACGACACTGGTGCAGCCTGAAAATGAACTGATGCAGTATGCGGCCGAACATAATCTGAACATCCTGTCACCGCTTCACCTCAATATCGCAGACCGCTGCCCGCAAGTGGTCATACCCGCACACAGACGGGCGGTCGCGCTTGCTCTGTGGTCGCGGGAGCATATTCCTTCAGATAAGCCGACAATCGCCTTTCACCCGTTCTCTCTATGGAAATACAAAGAATGGCGAATGGATGCGTGCGCCAGGGTAGTGGACGCCATTCAGCTTCACTACGGCGCCGTTGTCGTCATCACCGGAGCGCCGGATGAACGGGGCCGCGCCGAACAGCTTGTGGCGCTGTGCCAGACAAGGCCGGTCAATCTGGCAGGGAAAACATCCATTGGTGAACTGGCTGCGGTATTGTCACTGTGTCGCGGGGTTATCGGCGTTGACACTGCCGCGCTTCATCTGGCTGCGGCCGCCGGTATCCCCACGCTGGGAATATTCGGCCCGTCATCCCAGGCATGCTGGGCGCCCAGAGGCGATCGGCACAAGGTGATTTCCAGCGCTATGTCCTGCGTGCCATGCAGACAGAAAGGCTGTCAGAATTCAGAAATCAGCCGTTGTCTGGATACCCTCACGTTTGATGATATTCAGGAAAAACTGAGGCAATTCATGATTGATCAGGTACATATATCCATGTAATTCCAGTTCGCATTCAAACTGATACCTTTGTCAGCTTCGCTGTGCCGCGATTCGACGTACTGAATGTACAGTCTCATCGCTGCTCGCTTGCTTTCGCGGTCTCAGTCCGAATGC
>LKPX01000073.1 GCA_001443525.1 Desulfobacteraceae bacterium RAAP-1
CCTGAGGAATGAAGCGTACTTTTCGTACGCTGCAATGACGAAGGATGCAGCACAACGCAGCATGCGGACTTTTTACGAAGTCGTCAAAGTTGACGATTTTACAGAAAGATACCGAACTTCTGTAAGGCTGTGGTATTACCTCAAACAACAGCAGATTGAGGTGTAAAGTTTTCTATAATATCACGGGTAGCCCGCAGCGTTGATGCAGACAGCAATCGGCTGGCGTAATCTTCTGCGGCTGACAGGCTGAGGCTGCGGATTGTTTTCTGAACCGACGGCAGAAACTGGGGGGTAACGCTGAGAACCCGAATGCCGACGCCGATAAGAAATGGAATATAGGGAGGTTCGTGCGCCATTTCGCCGCAAACGGATACTTCCTTGCTCTGACGTTTTGCGGCATGAGCGATTCTGGCAAGTCCCCGAAGCACCGATGGATGCGAGGGCTGATAATATTCCGCCACTTTGTCGTTGGTGCGATCCACCGCCAGCATATACTGAACGAAATCGTTGGTTCCGATGGAAAAAAAATCCGCTTCTGCTGTCAGTTCATCTATGATTTCCAGCACGGACGGCAGTTCGATCATAATGCCGATCCGGGGTGATTTGTGATGCGGCAGTTGACGCCGTTCCAGTTCATCCAGGCAGTGCATGACCTGGCGGCGGGCCTCCTGAAATTCATCGATAGAGGAAATCATCGGAAACATGATCCGAAGTTCTCCGGCATCCGCTCCGGCGCGCAGCGTCGCCTTGATCTGCTGTTCGAAAATATCCGGGTTTCTAAGTGAAAAGCGGATCGAGCGCAGCCCCAGTTCAGGATTGGATTCGCCGGTAGCGTCGGTATAGGATAAAACCTTGTCGCCGCCGATATCCAGCGTGCGGATGGTCACCGGTTTATCCGGCATTGCATCGAAAATGCGCTTGTAAATGAGATACTGTTCCTGTTCCGACGGAAAACTGGATCGAATCAGAAATGGAAATTCCGATCGGTACAACCCGATGCCTTCGGCCTTGAGATGGTTAGCCAGCTCCAGTTCTCCGAGCAGATTGATGATCGCCATCAGATGAACGTGTTCACCATCCTGTGTTTCCGTAATCGGCAGCATGTCATCCGCCAGCAGCGATGCCGCGGCCTTGATCCGATTCCGCTCCTCGAACTGCTGAATAACGATTTCAGATGGGTTGACATAAATATTGCCGATGTCGGCGTCCATCAGTATCGGCGTTTCCTCCGGCAGAGACAAGAGCTCAGGGCGATCGGCAATCACCATAGGAATCCGCATGGATCTGGCCAGAATCGAGACGTGCGATGTGACGCCGCCACTGACCATGACGATGCCGGCAACATCTTCGGAAGCCAGCTTCAGGATATCCGATGGATAGAGTTCACGGGCGATCACGACGCGCCCGCGGCAAAGCGGCGGCGTTTCCATATCCAGATGTTTGAAATTGGACAGGATGCGACTTGTCAGGTCTTCCATATCGCTGGCTTTTTCGCGCAGATACATATACGGGCTGGATGTGAACATCGTGATGTAGTGCCGTGCGACCATACGCACCGCTTCCGGCGGAGACACTCCTTTTTCGATATGGGACGTGATATCCTGAATAAACCGCTCGTCTTTCAGGATCATGAAATGCGCCGTAAAAATAAGCGATGCGCTTTCAGGGAGCCGTTCGGCGACGCGGGACTGAAGCTCCTGGAGCTGGCCTGCCGTTAACTGCACCGCCCTGTGAAAATGTTTCAGGGTATAACCGGCATCAGCTTCCGAGGGTTCCGAGAGCAGCCAGTCAAGACGCTTGTTGAATACGGTGGAAAGCGCCTGTACATAACCGCCGCTTGCGCTTTCACCCCGGATAAATTTCAGATGCGCCGTCGCAGACGCATTCGGAAGCTCGGACGTCTTTGGGTGGTTCATCTCCATCAAAAGCCGGGCGTTTTCGATGGCGCTGGCCAGTTGAGCGGCTGCAGCCCTGAGAGCCATTACGTCCACATCGTCAAAATAATTCCGCTGTTCGTGCTGTACCACCAGAACACCGATGTTCTCTGTCCCCCTTGAAATGCGGACCGACAAAAAACTCTCAAAACGGTCTTCTCCGGAGCCTTCGAAATATTTGAAGAGGGGATTTCGGCTGGCGGAGCCTTCACAAATCGGCTGTTGCTTGACCAGGGTACAGCCGACCAATCCTTCCCCCGGTTTCATTCGAATCTGTCCGACAGCTTCCGGATTCAGGCCGACCGTGGCGGCCAGTACGAGTTCTCTGGCATCGCGGTCAAACAGATAGATCGAACACACATCCGCCGACAGATGCTTTGCTACCATGACGGCAGTACGCTGCAAAAAGTTCTGGATATTGCTGCTGGATGTAAGAAGAGCCGCCAGGTCACCGATATCGCACAACAGATTCAGATGATCCCGATTTCTGGATTTTGTCATCATGGAGTTATCCATGCCCGGTTACTTTCGTTGTTGGAGCCAGGCGTTTGCCATCAGCAGGCCGCAAATGGATTTGGCGTCCTGAATGACGCCGTTGAATATCATATCCAGTGCCGCTGAAAATTCAATTTCATGCACTTCCAGTACCTCGTCTGCATCGAGTTTCTGGGAAGCCGGCGTCAATTCTTCCGCCAGGAAGATGTGGATTCTCTCATCAGAGTATCCCGGCACCGGCGTGATCTCACCGAGCGGATGCCAGGAGGACGCCTGATAGCCGGTTTCTTCGGTCAGCTCCCTTTGCGCGCAGAGAATCGGCGATTCGCCCGGATCCAGCGTACCTGCCGGAATCTCCCAGATGGCGCCGCCGGCGGCGTAGCGATATTGCTGAAGCATAATCACGGAACGATTCCGGGTCAATGGCACCATGGCGGCGGCGCCTGGATGACGAATCATGTCGAGCTTCATCTGCTTGCCGTTCGGCAGCGTGATCGTTTCCTGTACGACTTTAAAGACTCTTCCCTGGTGGATCAGGTTTTGATGGTGTACTTGGGTACTCATACGCACTCCTCTGTATATCAGACACAAATAAATAACGACAGGTAATCTCATGAAGGCATTGGGAGGGGATGGCGATATCCGTTTCAGGAAATGCTTCTTGCATGACGATATGGCGCCAAACAGGAAACAGCCAGCGCAGGATCATCGGTGATAATGCCGTCAACCCCCATAGTTACCAGCCGGTGTATATCCTCCGGGGTGTTGACGGTGTATGGAAATACACGAATTCCTGCCTGATGCATGGCTTCAATATCCGGCTGTTTCAGGGTTTCATGATGGGGGTGCCAGGAAAAAACCTTCAGGCGGGTACAGACGTCCACAATGTCGTGCGGTTTCGTTCGGCCTGTAATCAGGGCATATTCCGGATGCAACTGAAGCGCCGCCAGATTTTCGAGAAATCCGGGCTGAAAGCTCGATATCAGAATATTCTCCAGCAGGTGCTTTTGGATGGCCATGTCAACGATCCGGCGCTCGATGGCATCTTCGGGGGTGTTGGGTTCCCACGCGCTGGATTTGATTTCGATATTGATCCGCGCACCGGTATCTGCGGCAAAAGCCAGCGTTTCTTCCAGTGTCGGCAGCAATTCTCCTGAAAACCGGTCGTCAAACCACTTGCCGGCGTCCAGTTGCCGAAGTTCGTGAAGCGTCATCTTGTATACCGGGCCGCTGCCGCTGGTAGTGCGATCGAGGGTATCGTCATGAACAACAACGACCTTGCGGTCTTTGCTGAAGGTAACGTCCAGCTCAATCATATCCGCACCTGCCGCAATGGCTGCTGAAAACGAAACCAGAGTATTTTCGGGAAATTGGGACCGGAATCCCCGGTGTCCGATAACGAGCGGAAATATCAGACGCTGCATGATTCAAGACCGCTGAAGATACGTATCGTCACATCTGTCCTGAAGATACACACCTGTGTGTTTTCTCTTGTCCGCAGTATCGAACCATTCATATCCCAGGCTTCTGCATTTTCTGCAGGCGCTGCGGGGGACATGCACCGCCAATATCCGGCGGCCTCCATCCGCTGAAGAGTCAATTTTATAGACGCCGCTGCATTCCGAACATATCCGCAGGGTTTCAAACTGCTTTTCGGTAATGTTGTCGGTATCGTAATAAATGCTTCGCGTGCGTTCCGAAAATGGTTGTCCGTTTTGAACGAGGGCCATGATGCTTTCACGGCGCTGCCAGTTGGACAGGAGCTGCTCTCCGGTTCTCTGAATGCTTCGGGTAACGGCAGGCGTCTGCCGGAGACGTTCCGGATCATAGCCCGGCTCTGTAACCCGGCTGTAATCAATGCCTGCCATTGCCAGAATAATCCCCAGATTGACATACGGCAAGGCGCCTTCAATGGAATAGCCGCCTTCAAGTACAGCAATATCGGGCTTCAGGAGACGGGTCAGTTCCGCATATCCCTGCGCTGAAAAATTCATGTTGGTGATGGGATCTGAAAAATGATTATCCTGCCCTGCGGAATTGATAATGATATCCGGCTTGAAATCTTCGAGAATGGGCAATACGACATTGCGGATGGCATATAAAAAACCCTCTGCAGAAGTTTCAGGCGGCAGTGGATAGTTGATGGTGGTTCCTGTAGCGGTCGGCCCTCCCATTTCATTAGGGAATCCGGACCCCGGATAGAGCGTTCTGCCATCCTGATGCAGAGAAATAAAGAGCGTATCCGGGTCGTGCCAGTAGATATCCTGGGTGCCGTCGCCATGATGACAGTCTGTATCCACAATGGCCACCCGCCCAATCGGATAGGCTTTCCGCAGATATTCGATCATGATGGCTTCGATATTGATATTACAAAATCCCCTGGCTCCATGAACCACCCGCATGGCGTGATGCCCGGGCGGACGCACCAGCGCAAACCCCCGCTCCACCCGCTTGTCCATCACGGCTTTGGCAATGGTTTTAGCGCCTCCGGCGCTGATGAAATGAGATTCCGTGGTGACATCCGCTACATTCGGAACGCAAAAATGCACCCGCTGCACATCCTGGGTTGTAATCAGCTCAGGCTTGTATTCTTGAATTCCCTCGATATCGAGAATTCCTTCTTCAAAAACCTGATCCTGTGTATATAGAAGGCGTTCTTCCCGTTCCGGATGCGTAGGACTGATAGCCCAGTCAAAAGCCGGAAAAAAGACAAGCCCTGTGGTATGTCTGGCTTTCAGCATGAATCACTCCGTTGAAAGAATTCCGGCAATGGCGTCATATTCGTTGATCAATCCTGGTTTGATCTGAACCTTCACCCGAATGTTTCTGCCCGTGGTATAAAACCCTTTGACCATATTGAACTGCTGGTTTTCGATGACTTCCATAATAAGCTCTTCGGGGCTGGCGCCCTGACGAACAGCTTTCTGCCGGAGCAGATCACTGGCGGTTTGCACCGCATCATCACTGGAAAAATCTCGATTGACGGCCATCGAGAAAAGCTCTTCCGGCGATGTGGCAATGCCCTGCTGGGTATCGGCAAACAGACTGACCTCACAGGTCGTGCGGGCCAGCGCGGCGCCGATCGCATTGGCCACATCCCAGCGGGGTACAACGCCTACCCGAAAATCGGATATTTCTTCAAAATGCCGGGCAAAATATGGCGCAGGTCCGCCAAGGATCAGGATTTTCCGGGGAGCCACCTGATAACCTTCCTGAAGTTCATGGATGGTATAAACAGGCTTTTGATTAATCCGATTCAAAAGCACCCTGGCTTCTGTTAAAATCATTCGGCATGTCTGGTCAAAAACACGAACGGCAGCGTCGCTGACGGAACAGTTCAGCCCTCTGGCGATATCCTGAAACCCCTGTATCGCTTTGTTTCGATCACCGTTTTTAATCTGACCCATGATGCAAAGAGCGTCTGTCGGTGTGGGTGCTGGCCCGCCATAAGCCATCGCCGGCCCGATACGCTCCGGCCCCACGTGAATTACGCCATCCTGTATGGATATTTTGCTGTCTCCGCCGACAGGGATGGAATGGCTCTCTATCGAACGAATCAGGGTTTTATAAGGTCCGAGGCAAATCCCCAGCGGGTTTAAAACCGGTACATAATTGACCAGCACCGCCATATCCGTGGTCGTGCCGCCGATGTCCATCACCAGACTGTCTTCATCGTCAAAAGCGAACGCCAGCGATCCCATGACGCTTGCCGCCGGACCGGAAAGAATCGTCTGCGCCGGAAAGTCCATGGAAGATGCAAAATTCATGGTGCCGCCATCGGCTTTCATGATATGGATGGGGATTTTAAGCCCTTTTTGCTCCAAAGATTGCTGGACGGCTTCAAAAAATTGTTTATGAATGGGATAAACGGCTGCATTGAGGTAGGTAGTAGCAATCCGCCTGGGAAAATTGAGCGTGCCGGAAATCTGGTGCCCCAAAAAGACTTTCTCGAAGTGTGACCGGATTTGCTCATTAATAAGCAACTCATGCTGAGGATTGCGCGTCGAGAATTTTCCGACCACTCCGACATACCGGATGCCTTTTTCGATAAATTTTCGAACCGCTTCTTCGACTTCAGCGGCATTGACGGCTTCGATTTCCCGGCCTCGATGATCTATGGATCCGGAAATCGCTTCATAATGCGGATTGGTGCGGTAAAACTCAGGATCGACGCCAGGACCGGCGGATACAATCATGCCGACATCAGAGACCTTGGACTGAGCAATAGCGTTGGTTGTCAATGTGGTGCTCAGAACGATCCGTCGGATCTGATCGGGAGGAATTCCCTCAATGATGGTGTCCAGCCCGGATTGCACTGTACGAAACAGCGCCTTGGAATCCGTACGGACCTTGTTGGCCCTGACAATGCCGTCATCGCCGAGAAGCACTACATCGGTATAGGTACCGCCTACATCCAGTCCGATTATCATTGTCACTTCCTGTTAGGGTGCCCGTTCTGTATATCGCAGGGAAGGCTGAAAATCATCTGCTGAATTTTTAATAGTCTGTCATGCTACCCAAAACAGGAAGCAATGTCAACAAAACAGCATTTTAGAAATATAAAAAGCAGGAAGTCAATGCAATAGTGATGGTTTTTCTTGCAAAAACAATTTATAATACGATAAACAGCGGATGGAAAAGCCCTCTGTTTTTTTGATGATCATATAAGAAAGATGGCTTTGTAAAAAGTCGATTTTTAGACGGCTTCGTAAAATGTTCGCAGGCAAGGCGCGCAAATCCTTCGTCATTGCAGCGCAACGCAGCCTGCGAACTTTTTACGAAGCCGTCAAGAAAGGACAGGCATGTATTGCCGTCAAAGAACGCTGGCAGGTATTGCAAGCTGCTCCGGTGTTGGGGTTCATTCAGGCAGAAAGGTCAACCTGACAATTAAACCCGCTCCGGTAAATCACGGTATAAAATTTGTTCGAACAGATCTGCTTGATTCGCCGGAGATTGCCGCCCGTTTCAACCGGGTTGTTGACACCAGTCTGGCGACAGTTATCGGATATGACGGGTTTATTGTTTCCACTATCGAACATCTGATGGCCACTTTTGCGGGGCTTTCTGTCGATAATGCCCTGGTTGAGGTTGACGCTCATGAAATGCCGATCATGGATGGCAGTGCAGGCCCGTTTACCCGCTTGATACAGGCAGCGGGCATTCAGGAGCAGGATGCCCCCCGATGTGTGTTCGTCATCCGAAAAGCCATTACTCTGGAAAAAGATGGTAAGTCCGTTTCCATATTTCCATATCCTGGTTATAAAATAACCTGTTCTATTGAATATGACCATCCGCTGATTCGCCATCAAACGTTTTCAGCGGATATTACGGATCAGGTTTTTATAAAAGAAATCAGCGGAGCTCGAACTTTTGGATTTTTTCATGAAATTGAGTACCTGAAAAAGGTCGGTCTGGCTATAGGCGGTTCATTGGACAATGCGGTTGTGGTGGCTGAAAATGGTGTTTTGAATACGGACGGGCTTCGATTCCCAGATGAGTTTGTCCGGCATAAGATACTGGACTGTATCGGAGATTTCTCGCTGCTGGGGCTTCCCATTGTCGGACATATTGTCACATATAAATCCGGTCATGCGTTTCATCATGCATTTCTCGAGAAGTTTTTTCTTGAAAAATCATCCTGGGAAACCTGCACGCTTCCCAGCAACTGCGATACAACTGATTTCGATGGCCACTGCTGCTAAAAAATCCGCACGAACGCGCAGGCTGACACTGTCCACCATCGCCATCCTGTTGACGCTGGTGTTCCTGCTTCAAACGCCTTTTGCGGCGCAGAACGCCACGCTTTCCAATATCATTGTCACCAATACCAGCACGGATCTCATGGTGTATATGAATGTGGACGGTGCTTTCCGGGAGCAAACGGTTACTGCCATCATGAACGGCGTTCCCACATCATTTTCATTTTTCATCAAGCTGTTTCAGAAGCGTTCGATGTGGTTTGATAAGGTCATCGCGGATATCGAGATCACGAATTCCATCAAATTCAACAATCTGAAAAAAGAATTCGTTGTGGAGCGCTCCTGGGAGAATAACATTCCCCGAACGGTGCAGTCTTTGAAAGAAGCGGAGAAACTGATGTCCGATGTGGATGGCTTAAAACTTGTTCCGTTGAGTGAGCTTAAAAAAGGCAACCAATATCAGCTCAGGGCCAAAGCTCAGCTCAGCAAGATCATCCTTCCCTTCTACCTGCATTATGTGCTGTTTTTTGTCTCTTTGTGGGATTTTGAGACAGACTGGTACAGCATCGATTTCATCTACTGATGACGACGGCTTCGTAAAAAGTCCGCATGCTGCGTTGCGCCGCTTCCTTCGTCATTGCAGCGTACCACAAGTACGCTTCACTCCTCAGGATTTGCGCGCCTTGCCTGCGAACTTTTTACGAAGCCGTCTGAAAGTTGACTTTTTATGAGGGCATCACTTCCAGTCTGCAGAGAAACTACAGGCGCGGTTCCTTGCCGTGGATCAATCTTTGAATGTTATCTTTATGCCGGATGACAATCATGACCGCCATGAACCCGGCGCATAGAGGGATAGGCGGGGATGCACCTGCTACATGAACTGCAACCGGCAGAAATACCGCGGCTGTCAGTGAGCCTATTGACGAGCGGCTTGTCATGCAGATCATGAGGATATAAACGAGAAATGCACATCCCGCCGCAATCGGCGACAGGACGGCAAAACATCCTGCGGCCGTCGCAACGCCCTTGCCTCCGTTTTTCCCCCGCATGTATAATGGATACAGATGCCCCAGAAACGCAGCCACCGCGGTTATGCAGGCAATGCTGCTGCGCCATGTTCCATAGGGACGGATGAGGATATCTGCCAGATATACCGGAACGCCGCCTTTGGCCATATCCGCCAGGAGCGTTATCAGCGCCAGCGTGTTTCCCGCAATTCTTCGGACATTGTTGGCTCCGATATTGCCGCTGCCGGTATTCAGGAGATTGTTTTTGGTAAAAAGTCGTGTCAGAACAAGTCCCCACGGGATGGAGCCCAATAGATAAGCCGCGGTTATGAGCGCCGCCGCACGGACAATCATCATACCCGCTCTATGTGCTCCCAGGGGATTTCCGGCAGATCCGTTTCTGACATGGCCACTTCCTGAATCGTTTTTCCACTTCTGAAGGCTTTTCCGGCAATGGCTGCGGCCCTGTCATATCCGATAAACGGTGTCAGGAGCGTCGCCAGATACAGGCTGTTTCGGATATGGGTCATACAGGCTTCCGGGTAGGGGTAAATGCCTGCAATACACTTGTCTGCAAAAGCCGCGACGGCTGCCGACAGCAGCGAGATGGATTGCAGCAGGGCGTGAACCATGAGCGGCATCATGGTGTTTAACTGAAAACAGCCGCCTTGTCCGCAGAGCGTCACAATGGTGTCATTGCCGATCACCTGGGCGGCTGCCTGAATCACAACTTCAGGAATGACCGGATTGATCTTTCCCGGCATGATCGAAGAGCCGGGCTGAAGCTCCGGCAGCCCTATCTCTCCGATGCCGCATCGGGGGCCCGAAGCCAGCCAGCGGATGTTGTTGGCGATTTGCGTCAGACTGACGGCAATAGTCTTGAGAGCGGCGCTGGTTTCAACCCCGGCATCCCGTGCGGACTGCGCCTCAAAATGGTTTCGGGCTTCAATAAACGTCAATCCGGTCGTATCTGAAATGCAGCGGATGACGCGGCCGGCGAATTCCGGATGGGTATTCAGCCCCGTACCGACGGCCGTGCCGCCCAGCGCCAGTTCGCTCAGACTCTCCCGGACAGAAGATATGCGGCGGATTCCCAGTTCCAGCTGACGGGCGTAACCGGAAAACTCCTGTCCCAGCGTCAGCGGAACCGCATCTTGAAGATGGGTTCGTCCCATTTTAGGAATGTCTTTAAACTCGAGCACCTTTTGGGACAGTGTTTCTTTCAGATGCTCCAGCTCTGGAAGCAGCCGGCCGGATATTTCCGTCCAGACGGATATGTTCATGGCGGACGGAAATACGTCGTTGCTGGATTGCCCTAAATTTACATGATCGTTGGGATGAACCGGGCTTTTTCCGCCCCGCACGCCGGTCAGCATTTCGTTGGCGCGGGAAGCGATCACCTCGTTGACATTCATGTTGGTGGAAGTTCCAGAACCGGTTTGGAATACATCCACCACGAATTCCGCATCCAGTCTGGCGTCCATCACTTCCTGAGCCGCATCCTGGATGGCCCTGGCCAGAGATATGTCCAGAAGTCCCAGCTCTGCATTCACTGCGGCGCAGCACCGTTTGATCAGGGCCATGGTGTGAATAAAGGATATGGGAAGCCCCATGCCGCTGATGCGGAAGTTTTCAACGGCCCTCTGGGTTTGAGGGCCGTAGTAGGCATGTTCCGGAACTGAAACAACACCGAGGCTGTCTGTTTCTTTTCTGAACGACACTGGAAATTCATTATCCATCATAGCTCATCTTCAACATCCACGGCGTCATCATCGGCAATTTTGATAGAAGAATCGATCTTGATATCATCTGGTTCATCGGATTCGCCGTCAAAATCTTCGTCGAGAAGATCGTCAATGATCTCGGCATCATCTTCTTCCTCCTCGATATCTACCAGAAATTCTTCGGACATGATTTCCTTGTATGAGGCCGCAGGTTCATCAATCGTGATTTCCACAGGCTCCGTCTGATGACTTTCATAAAATGCCATCACCTGCTCAGCAATTTTCTCCGCATGTCCTCTCGGCGGATACATGTTTTTGGTCCTGAGAGCGGCAATCACTTTTTCCTTGCCACCCGCGACAGCCGCCGCTATCCGGGAATCCTCATAGCTTTCTTCACACAGCAGGGATAAAACATCTTTATCCAGTTCACCGAATTCCTGTATAATCAGCCGATTGTCATCATTTTTAAAAATCCTGAATTTTTGCTTCATTTCTGAAAGTCTCCTCGATATTCAAACGCGCAACCGTGTTGCACGGAATTAGCATTGATGGCTTTTTACAAAGCCGTCCATTGTGAGCACGCATAATAATGACCGGATCAGCGAATCCGTTCAAGATATGCCTGGTAAGTACGGTGAATACCATCCGGCAGGGAAATCGCTGCTTTCCAGCCCAGAGCATTGATCAGGGAAACGTCCAGAAGCTTCTGAGGCGTTCCGTCCGGTTTGCCGGCATCCCAGGTCACCTGCCCGCTGTATCCTGTTTCAGCCCGGACAATTTCAGCCAATTGCCGAATAGTCAAATCTTCACCGCTGCCAACGTTGATGTGGCTGATCGCCCCGTTCCGACTGGCCTGTTCGTAGGCGCAGTCTTCCATTTCCATCACGAACATCGCCGCGGAAGCCATGTCATCCACATGCAGAAATTCGCGGCGGGGAATGCCGGTTCCCCAAAGCACAACTTCCGGCGGATGGCAACCGCCGGAGTCTGTACAAAAACCGGGTAAAGCAGCGCGAAGACTTTCAGGCGAGATTCCCAGATTTGCACGGATGTTATCCGGAATAGCGCCATAAACCTGTTCATCCATAGTTACCATATTCCAGTTACTGTCTGAAGCCTGTTTCGCCAGATGAAATTTTCGGATCAGCGCCGGAAGTACATGCGAATTTTCCAGGTCATAGGTGTCATTAGGGCCGTAAAGATTGGTGGGCATGATACACCGGTAACGCGTATTATACTGGCGGTTATATGACTGGCACAGCTCGATTCCGGCAATTTTGGCGATGGCATACGGCTGATTGGTAGGTTCGAGCGCACCTGAAAGCAGGCTCTCTTCCTTGAGCGGCTGAGGGGCGAGCTTAGGGTAAATGCAGGAACTCCCCAGAAACAGCAGGCGCATGACGCCGGCGCTGAAAGCCTCATGAATAACGTTACATTCGATCATGAGATTCTGGTAGATGAAATCCGCCCGATACGTGTTGTTAGCCCATATGCCACCCACCCTGGCAGCCGCCAGCACAACCTGGTCGATACGTTCCGTCTTGAAGAAATGACGCACGGCCTGTTGATCCAGCAAATCCAGTTCGGTATGACTGCGGGTTATGATATTTCGGTATCCGCGGGATTGCAGAGACCGGACAATGGCGGAACCCGCCATACCACGGTGACCTGCTACGAAAATCCGCGATGAATGCGTCAGTGGAGCGATATCCATCATGAAAATTCCTGCTGATTCCAGTTCGTATTCAAGCTGATACTTTCGTCAGCTTCGCTGCGATTCGACGTACCCAATGTACAGTCTCATCGGCTGCTCGCCTGCTTTCGCCGTCTCAGATTGAATGCCTGCCGGAATGAATTATTCAAAATAATTATAGGTTTGAAAACCTTCTTTTTCCACCAGATAGTCTTTTTGCGCTTCTTTCAGATCGGTCAGCATCATATTCCGGATCAGGTTCTCAAAGTTCATTTTTGGCTTCCATCCCAGCATATTCAGGGCCTTTGACGGATCTCCCAGAAGATAATCCACTTCCGCAGGTCTGAAATACTTCGGATCGATCCGAACGACAATCTGACCGGGTTCAGGTTGCTTCTTGACGTCTTTCATCAAATCTTTGACCTGAGGCGCTACCGATGTATCTATGGCTTCAATCAAGCCGACCTCGTCAATTCCGGAACCTTTCCAGATCAGATGAATGCCGACCCCACTGAACGCCTTTTCGACAAACTCGCGCACCGTATGAGCCTCACCGGTGGCAATCACAAAATCTTCAGGTGTGCTGTGCTGAAGCATCAGCCACATTGCTTCGACGTAATCGCCCGCATATCCCCAATCCCGCCGGGAGTTCAGATTTCCCAGATATAAAGACTCCTGAAGTCCCAGCCATATTCGGGCTACGGCCCGTGTGATTTTACGGGTGACAAAGGTTTCACCACGTATCGGAGACTCATGATTGAACAGGATGCCGTTACAGGCAAACATCCGGTAAGCTTCACGGTAATTGACGGTTATCCAGTATGCATAAACCTTGGCCGCACCATAAGGACTGCGGGGATAAAACGGCGTTGTTTCTTTTTGAGGAATTTCCTGAACCTTACCGAACATTTCGCTGGTGGAAGCCTGATAAAACCGGGTTCGGGTTTCCATTCCGAGAATCCGGATGGCCTCCAGGATGCGCAGCGTTCCCAGCGCATCGGAATTCGCCGTGTATTCCGGCGTTTCAAAAGACACCTGCACATGGCTTTGGGCCGCCAGATTGTAAACTTCATCCGGGCGCGTTTCCTGGACAATCCGGATTAGATTGGTAGCGTCTGTCAGATCCCCATAGTGCATGAAAAAATTCACGTTGCTTTCATGCGGATCGCGGTAAAGATGATCCACCCGCCGGGTATTGAATGAAGACGCTCTGCGTTTGATGCCATGCACTTCATAACCCTTGCCCAGCAGAAATTCCGATAGATAAGCCCCATCCTGTCCTGTAATACCTGTAATTAATGCGCGTTTCATTATTTCCCTATGTTATGTATTGTGATCGTGATTGTATCACGTACTCTGTATCATCATTCCGAATGCTGCCGTTGCGATGGCAGCGAACGAAATCTGCCGGGCGGACATATGGATCTGTTTGCACGAGTAATCAGCACCGTCGATGTGGTGGCTTCCGTATGCAGTACCAGCAGAGAACCGAAATCCACCTTATCCCGTATGGGCGGAGGAATCGGGGTCTTATCGTTTAAACTTTTCTTTGCAATGTCGCCAGGGGCTTCGGAAGGAATTTCATCGACATCATAAACAGCATAGCTTTGACCTGGACGGACGCCCTCATCCGCTCCCTTGTCGATATAGGCGACGGTTCCATCGCCAAAGATGGTTTCATCTTTTTCTGCCATGAAAATGCTGCCATCCATATCCGGAACGCCGGGAATCAGCTGGATTTTGGGCGAGACCGGTTCGTACGGCAGCAAAATATCATCCACCATCACGGAAGAAAACGCCCTTTCAATTTTAGCAATGGCATGATCATGAAAGCTTTCAATGATCCGGACAATGCCGGTAGTGCGATACTGCACCCCCAGCGGTTTATGGGTTTCCGGATCGCTGACAGGCTGCGGCGGCCGATAAACGGTATATACCGTTCCGGTTTTCAGAGGTGGTTTTCCTGGAAATATCACATATACACTTTCATCCTGACCGAACACTGTTTTGGGAAGGGTTTTATCTCCTTTTCGCATGACAACCACCCCGGACGTTTCCGCCGGATGCTCCTTCACAAATCCGATTTGATGGATCAGCCGATACCGGTAAAAAGGCGCTTCAGGCGTTGGAACGGTTTGCGGCGCCATGGCAACAGGTTCCGGCGGAGTCGTGGTTTCCCAGTTTTTCTGAAAAAGCCTCAAACGCTCGCCCGGAAATATCCGGTTCGGATTCATGATCTGCTGATTTTCGCTCCATATCTGCGGCCACACCCGATGGCTGTTGAAATACCTGTTGGAAATAGCCCACAGTGTATCGCCTTTTTTCACGGTGTAATAGACGCCGGCTTTCAGGTCGATCCGCGAGCCGCCAATATCTCCGGCATTCACACGCGTTGCACATCCCATACAAACACTTACAACACATACCCACAGGAAGACACGTTTTGTTGCTGCCATCGCATTTTTTCTCCATAAATCAGGCAAAACGCCTGAAGTGCCTCAAAAGCGGCAAGGGCTTCTTCATTGATGATTTCTTTTCGTATCGTGAATGAAAACAGTTTGTCAAGCGTTTCATAACAAAGCCGCATTCATTTTATTGATTCAGAGGCAGGAATACGTTATATTTTTACCTCCAGTATAAACCAATGGATGCTGCCGGCGCTGTCGCCGGAAATCATATCATTCGTACGGAGAAAAATTACGCTATGAATACACTTGCAGAACAACTGAATCAGGACATTGAGAAGGCTAACCCATATATCCTGGAAATGCTGTCCCGGATAGGTAAAAATTTATATTTCCCCAAAGGGATTTTAAGCCAAAGTGCTGAGGCCAAAGAAAAAGCCTACAAACTGAATGCAACGATCGGTATTGCCACCGAAAAAGGCAGAACCATGCATTTCCCTTCGGTCATGAACAATATCAGCGGCATATTGCCAGAGGCATCCCTTACTTATGCGCCTTCTTTCGGGATTCCGGCGCTGCGAAAGCTGTGGCAGGAATCGCTGTTTCAAAAAAATCCATCCCTGAAGGGCTGCGCCGTCAGCCTCCCGGTGGTGGCTAACGGCATTACTCATGCCATCAGCGTGTTCGCGGACGTGTGGGTGGACCAGGGCGATGTCATTCTTTTCCCGGATATGATGTGGGGCAATTACAATCTGATCCTGGATGTCCGAAAAGGGGCAATCATTAAAAACTATGCGATGTTTTCAGAGGCCGGGGGATTTAACCTGAAAGCGTTCGATGAAGCCGTCAATGCCGAGGCCGAACGCAGCCAAAAAATCATTGTATTCTTGAATTTCCCCAACAACCCGACAGGTTATACCGTCACCGCATCCGAAGGAGATCGAATCGTCGAGATTCTGACCCGCGTTGCAAAGCGCGGCGTCAACGTACTGGCGGTTACAGACGACGCCTATTTCGGGCTGTTTTACGAAGAGGAAACCCTGAAGGAATCTCTCTTTGCCCGGTTCTGCGGGAAACATCCCCGCCTGATGGCCATCAAGCTGGACGGCGCTACCAAGGAGAGTTTTGTCTGGGGGCTGCGGGTCGGGTTCATTACCTACGGCGCTGCGACCGACGGAGACAGCCGGGCCGCGTATGAAGCGCTTGAGAAAAAGACCGCCGGCGCTGTCCGCGGTTCCATTTCCAACGCCTCTCATTTGAGCGAAACCCTGGTGCTGAAATCCATGCAGGATGAGAAAAATATATTGGAAAAGAAAGAGAAATTCGAGATTTTAAAGCACAGGGCCAATCGGGTGAAGTCTGTCCTTCAAGATTCCCGGTATCAGAGTGCCTGGCAGGCGTACCCTTTCAACTCCGGATATTTTATGTGTATCCGCCTTAAAACGGTCAACGCCGAGGCGCTTCGGGTTCATCTTTTGCAGCATTACGGGGTTGGATTGATCTCCATCGGCGACAGAAATCTTCGGGTGGCGTTCTCGTGTCTGGAAGAATCGGATATTTCCCTGCTGTTCGATACGGTGCTTCAGGGCGTCCATGATCTCGAAAAACAGGCGACCTGAGCGAAGGACGGGCGGTCCAAGTGGGCTTTAAACCGCCGAGATATTTTTTCCCGTGATATGCGTGTAAGTCTCGGTGGTTTTGACATCGGCATGGTCCATTCCGAATCTGCTGGCCAAATCTTCATCATGAAGAAGCCTGGCCTTCTCCAGATACTTTCAATCTCAGCCTGAATCGATCGCGAGGAAACCATCGTGCGATTCTTTGCAGGCTGATCTTCAACAGGCTGAATCCGGTACCAGAATGCTTCGATATGGGTTTTACCCATCTGTGCCGGATGGGTTCTGGCCTCCATGATATTTGATGTATCGAAAGATCCCGTCACAGTAAGTTGATTCCGTGCGACAAGCGTAATATGTTAGCGCAGAACCTGCCGCACCTGATCCATCGGCTTCAGTTTGGGAAGTGGTCTGAATTTTGATTTGATTTCCATTTTATTGGATATTGTCATGCAAACATGGAAAACACGACATCCTTATTTCCATGTTTGGTATGTGAATATAAAATCAGATGGAAAATATTCCGTCATATATCCGTGATAGATGACGGAATATTTTCCATCTATCAACAATGTTGGGCATTTAATTTTTCTCTATGACAAATACTGACATTATGATTTTTCTGAGGTGTGTCGCTAGCGATGCAATTGTGTTCTCTGCTTTTCAGGCTATATTCCTTGCATTATTCTTGTACGCCTTTGTGAAAGACCGTGGTTGGTTCACACGAGATACTGGCTGCAGTGCAACGGTTAAGCGTGGTAAAGAAAGCTGGGCAAACTTTCACCTTATGTATGGTTTGCTCGTCGTTGTTTTCGTCGAAGTCATCAACACTACTGAAACTCTCAAGGGGTTCAAGACCATCATCACATTAGCTGACCTGTCAGTATTGTCCTACCTCTGTTTTTTCAATGGTTGGTTTCGCAACAAAACTATTGGCATCATCGTCGCCTCGCAGAACATAGAGGAACCTTAATGTTTCACAAAAGCTTGCCCAACCCGGCGTTCAAGGGGGACGCCGCAAAAGTGCGGCGCCCCTTAAACTTTACCCTCAGACGGTACACTGCCCAAGGTTTCTCTGAGAGGCCGCTGGCGTACGATATCGATCAAGGATTACATCGTCTATGGAGGTGAACAATCATGACAAGAATTCAAACGATAGAACGGGAAATCAAGGAACTGACTCGCAGTGAGCTTGCAGCCTTTCGACGATGGTTCCAGGAGTTTGATGCGGCTCAGTGGGATAGACAGATCGAAGAGGATGCTCTTGCGGGCAAGTTAGATGGACTCGCGGAAAAGGCTCTCGCAGATCACAAAGCGGGAAGGACAAAGGAGCTTTGAAGCATTTTGCATCACCGACTTCTGGTCGTGTTATCGTCGCCTGCCCAGCCAAATTCAGCGGTCGGCCGATACCAGCTATGAACTGCTCAAGGCTGATCCTACTCACCCATCGCTGCATTTCAAGAAGATTGGGAAGTACCGGGCGGTCCGGGTGGGTCTTCACTATCGCGCACTTGCAGTTGAAGTCCCGGAAGGACTGCTTTGGTTTTGGATTGGAGGCCATTCTGAATACGATAAGTTCCTGGGCTAACAAATGCATCCAGGCGACGCGCGGGGAAAGTGGCGAAGTGTTTCATCAAGTCTTTGGCCGCGCGCGCCTGCCTGATGCTGTCGTTGTGCGGCGGGATTTAACACAAAACAGTTGCTGGAAATAATCTTTCTGAAAAAATTATTATTCGCCGTACATATCAGTTATTAACTTTCGTAATTGGGCGGCTTTGATATCGGATAACTTATCAAGTTTATTTTTCAACCTTTGCTTGCTAATGGTGCGAATTTGATCAACAGCAATTTCAGCATTTTTGTTCGCGCATTTTATTTGTAACCGAGTTCTCCATAGTGGATGCAATTTAGAGGTTAATGGACAGACAACGACTGTATCCAAATATTTATTCATTTCATCTTGGCTAATTATGACGACGGGGCGCACTTTTTTTATTTCGCTCCCCATAGTGGGGTTGAGGTCAGCAAAATATATTTCGTACCTTTTAATATTCAAAGCCATCATCCTCTAAGCCATCAAGAAGCGTTGTATTAAAATCGTCCCAATTTTCCTTTTCATTAGCCATTATTTTATAGGTATCTTCCCAAGAAAGTTTGCTTTCTTCTTTATTACGAAGAAGTAGTCCTTTGTCTGTTTCTTCTATTAAAAGGGAATTTTTTAGGCCATATTTTTGAAGGAGCGCCTTGGGTATGCGAACTCCTTTGGAATTTCCAATGGGGACCAACTTAATATCCCTTGATCGTATTTGATTTTCCATGGATTTTGCTCCTTAAGATTTTATTGATTTAAATTTGTAGCTATTGTAATTACATTCATTGGTGATGTCAAGCGGGCTGCTGCCGTGATAATTGGTATCGAGGCGTATGGAAAATCAGACAGTCCGAACCCAGCTTCTTTCTGCGTTTTCATATATTCGGCGGGATAAACCTTCAGCAGCAGTCAGTTTTCGGGATCGTATGGTGCACAGCTTCCAAAGGAACCGGTGTATTAACGTCACGAATAAAATCACTGTATCGGACTTCCATCAGAAACAGCCCGCGGGCCGGCGCAGTAGCGCCGGCCTGTCGGCGATCTGCAGACGCCAGTATCCGCAGCATTTGATCCGCCGGCATTTTCCCCATGCCGATACGCACCAGCGTCCCAACGATATTGCGCACCATATGCCTGAGAAAGCCGTTGCCTTCAACGATAATGGCCCACCGTCCGTCTCCATGGTCTTCGATGTGCGCCCGATACAAAGTCCGTATGCTATGAGCGCGGGGGCTTCCGGCGCCTTCAAACGCGCTGAAGTCGAAGGTGCCTACCAGACAGCCGATGGCCTGTCGCATGGCCGCCATATCCAGAGGCTTTTGAATATGCCAGCAATGGTTGCGTTCAATCGCGGATGGAACCGGGTGATTCCTCAGGAAATAATGATAGGTTTTAGATACCGCGGCAAACCGGGCGTGAAAATCGTCATCTGCCTCGCAGCAATCCCGAACCACAATATCTTCGGGAAGCAGACTGTTCATGGCCCGTTGAAGGCTTTCCGGAGATAACCGCGTCCGGCAGCGGAAACTGGCCACCTGCCCGAGCGCATGAACGCCCGCATCGGTTCTGCCGGAACCGGCCACAGTCACGGATTGCCGAGTAACCAATGACAGTACGTGTTCGATTTCCGCCTGGATGGTGGATTCACACTTCTGGCGCTGCCACCCGGCATATCTCGTACCGTCATATTCCAGCGTCATTCTGAAATTTTTTTCAGATGTCATATGCGGTCACAGCGAACGTTTCCCAGCACTCTTTCAAATTCGTCATCCATGTCCTGAAAATACTCTTCCAGTGAATATTTCTTGCCGCAGACCCTGCAGCACAGTGCAGCGGCCCGTCAGGTCTGCTGGAACTCAAGCTTTCCGCCACATGCCGTACATTTCAAAGATTCTTTTTTCATTTTAATTGGTTCTAATTCCATTTTGCTTTCAAAATGACATTCCAGCAAGCATTCGAACTGAGACCGCGAAAGCAAGCGAGCAGCGATGAGACTGTACATTCAGTACGTCGAATCGCAGCACAGCGAAGCTGACAAAGGTATCAGTTTGAATGCGAACTGGAATAACTCGC
>LKPX01000074.1 GCA_001443525.1 Desulfobacteraceae bacterium RAAP-1
TGGCATAATATTTGCTGTTACGTCCAAAATAGAGTCCGTAACATACTGAATTTATGGACTGCCCTAACTTATTGAGAAGTTACGAAAAATGAATTTAAGTTATTGAAATAATTGGTGCGACTGGAGGACTTCGAACCCACGACCTACGGATTCGAAGTCCGTTTTAACCGTATTTCAACTTATTTCATCTTGCCTCATACTTAATGCAAACCAATTGACTTCATTTTTCATATCCTCTCTTTCAGATGATGGAAGCATAATATCACCAACGGTTACCTTTTGGCGGTTCATACCTCAATCGGTGGCGTCTTCAGGTTCGGATTCCAGCAACCGGATTGTCATCCGTTTATGGTTGTTACGGACGCCCCATCAACGGGCAGACATCTCCTCCGGACACCCCCTGACCAAACCCCGTGCGAAGCAGCGAATCGCGGCTGATCATGCCCTTGAATTTACCGGCAGAGTCTATGACCGGCAGGCGCTTGAGGCTTTTTTTAACCATCAACTGAATGGCTTCCTCCATCAGAGCGTCTTCCCGGATGGTGACAACGTTGGTGTTCATAACATCCGCGGCGGTCCGGTTTTGAAGATATTGCGTGACTTCCCGATATTTACGCCCCCTCTCCGTAAACGGGAGTTTACTGATAAAATAATTCCAGCCCCCTTCCGGATCCCCCGAAGAAAACGCCGTCAGAATATCGCTGTCGGAAATCAGCCCCAGAAACCGTCCGTCCGGATCCACCACAGCAATGCGCTGAATATCGTTGTCATCGATGATCTGCATGACATCCTGCACCGGCGTATCCGGCGCCACCGTATGAGCGTCCCTGCGCATGATATCCGATACGAAATGCAGATTTTCCACCTGAATATCCTGTTTTCCGAAGCTTTCCCAATCCGGCGATTCTTTCATGATCGTACAGAAGATATCCAGCCGCGACAACATCCCGACCAGTTTTCCATGAACGTCCACCACCGGCATCCGTTTGACATTTTTGCGGAGCATCACCTCCACGGCTTCTGTCGCCGGGCTGTCCGCCTCGATGGAAACCACCGGACTGCTCATGACATCTTCCGCTTTTTTTGAAGCCAGAGAAGCTAGTATGCCGTCCATACCGTCACCGTTACTGAACGCAGCCAGCAAACCGAGCCGCACCGGCATCCCTCCCTTGTAAATCAAATCTCCCTGGGTGATGACCCCCACGGGGCGTTCGTGCGCATCCACCACTGGAATTCCTGTAAAAATGGATGACAGCAGAAGCCTCACCACATCACACAACGGCGTCGAACGCTCCGCTTTTTGGGGAGAAGGCGTCATGATATCCTGAACCCGGATATGCGGGTGCAGCAACACTCTTTGCGTTTTATGCGATACAACATCCAGGTTCCGGACGGCCACGATACCGCCTGTCACCATCTTTTCGATGTCAGGCAGCATACGTTCGCATTCAAAGGCCGGCGCCACAATCATAATATACAGCGGCATGTTATAGGAAAGAATCTCCAGATGCTGCGTCGCCACCTCTCCGCTTTCATAACAGCCTTCGGCAGCCCGAAACACCTGACAGCGCGCCGCAATTTTCAGCCCCTTGATATATTCCACAACAGCCCGATGCAGCGGCGCTCCCTGCCAGCGCATTTCCTCACTGGCGAATATTTCGATCACGCGATACGACAGCATATTTGACTCCCCTTACCGGATGAACCCCATCCATGCCCCCAGAAACATCACTCCCTGGTGAATTTTTCGAATTGTCTCCACTACATCGATCCGGCCTGCCCACATCCCCAGAAACACCAGACCTATCCCGACAATATTGTTTAGCAGAAAATTCGGCAATGCAGCCACATAGCTTTCCAGGCGGATGGTATTGACGGTTTCAAGCGCAAACGTCGAGAATGTAGTCAACGCGCCCAGATATCCGGTGACAAAAAAAAGCCGTATGGACGGATTCATGAGATGGCTCCCCCGCTCGCTCAGCGAAAAAGCAAGACCGATCAGAAAACAGCCTGTCAGGTTCACGATCAGGGTGCCCCACGGAAACCGGGTTCCGAAAAGCTTCACCGCCAGCAATGCCACAGCATATCGGCTCACAGCGCCGATGCTGCCGCCGATCATAACCCAAAGCACTTTTGTCATGATATTTTTTACTCCCCCAAAAAACAAAAGACTTCTATTTGAGAATTATGTCTCAAATAGAAGTCATCATTCCGGAACAAGATCGTCCAGACGGTTTTGGGCTGACTTCATAGCCGTGTGCAATACACGTTAATCATTTGATGACTCTGTAAAATCAGATACAGCGCCATCTGCGTTACTCCTAACAGAAAAATCAAAATGGTGTCAAGACAAAAAAAATACGGATTCCCCTGTTTCAGATCAAGCCTGCCGCCATCCGGATAAAGTAGCGATGGAAACGATCATCTCCGGTTAATTCCGGATGAAAGGACGTGGCCAGAAGATGCCCCTGTCTTGCCGCGACAATGCGTCCGTCCGGAAGACTGGCCAGTACTTCGACATCCTTGCCCACACGTTCGATCAGCGGCGCGCGGATAAACACGGCATGAACCGGCCGCTGATTTTCCGATGTCTTCACCGCCGGAATATCCAGATCGGTCTCAAAGCTGTCCACCTGACGACCGAAGGCGTTACGCTGCACCACGATATCCATCACTTGCAGCATCGGCTGATCATGCCCTGTAGATTCCTCTGCCAGAAATATCGCGCCTGCGCAGGTACCCCAGACCGGTTTTTCCGATGCAAACCGGCGAAGCGGGGCCATCAGCCCGAACGCCACGCTGAGTTTACCGATGGTGGTGGACTCTCCGCCCGGAATGATCAAAGCGTCGATATCCACCATATCCTTCGGCAGACGCACTTCCACCGTCTGAACCCCCATGCACTTCAGTATCTGGATGTGCTCCGCGAAATCCCCCTGCAGTGCCAGAACCCCGACGTTTATCACACGGCTTTTTTCGCATTTCCCGTCCGCTGACATGGAGATTACCACCCCCGAACCGCCAGATGTTCACTTTCCGGCATGGAACTCACCGACCGCCCGACCATGGGTTCTCCGAGATTGCGGCTGACTTCGGCAATAATTCGCGGATCCCTGAAATGCGTCGTCGCTTCGACAATGGCTTTAGCCCGTCGCTCGGGGTCTCCGGATTTAAAAATACCGGAGCCGACAAACACGCCGTCCACCCCCAATTGCATCATCAACGCGGCGTCCGCCGGCGTGGCAATACCACCTGCCGCGAAATTGACCACGGGCATCCGTCCCAGCTCTTTGGTTTCTTTCACCAGCTCATACGGCGCGCCGATTTCTTTGCTGAAGGCCATGAGTTCTTCGTCCGGAAGCCCCACCAGCCTGCGGATTTCCCCCAACACCGTCCGGGCATGATAGACGGCTTCCACAACATCTCCGGTACCGGCTTCACCTTTGGTGCGGATCATGGCGGCGCCTTCCCCGATGCGCCGCAGCGCTTCCCCCAGGTTGCGGCATCCGCAGACGAACGGAATTTTGAAATCATGCTTGTTGACATGATGATGCTGATCCGCAGGCGTCAACACTTCGGATTCGTCCACATAATCCACACCGATGGCTTCCAGTATCTGCGCTTCCACAAAATGCCCGATACGGCACTTGGCCATTACCGGGATGGTGACCGCATCCATGATTTTATAAATGATATCCGGATCGCTCATGCGGGCCACCCCGCCATCCACCCGGATATCGGCAGGCACCCGTTCCAGCGCCATCACCGCGCAGGCGCCGGCCTGTTCGGCAATTCTGGCCTGATCCGGTGTCACGACATCCATAATGACGCCGCCTTTCAGCATCTGCGCCAACCCACGTTTCAGGCCAACAGTTCCAACGGTTTGATCATCCATTATTCTTTAATCCCTCCCTGCATTCCGGCGCCAGAACCCGGCGCCAGGTCATCTGTTAGTGTCAATCGGCGCAATGCCATCCGTTTTTATCTACGCTTTCAATATGTTGAAAAAAACCGTGCGGGTTACTTCCAGAACGCATAATGGTGATGCACAGGACCATGCCCATGCCCCAACCGATAGTCCGCACCCGCCGTTAATGCGTCTGTAATATAGCACTTTGCTTTTGAAACCGCATCTTCAATTTCACATCCTCCAGCCAGAAATGCGGCAATGGCCGAAGACAGCGTACAGCCCGTGCCATGCGTATTCGGGGTATCGATTCTGTCGCTTCCTAACCGGATAATGCGATTATCCGTCCGCAGATACAGGAAGTCAATACTCTGACCGGATACGCCATGCCCGCCTTTCAGGACGACGGCATCAGACCCGAAAGCGGAAAGTTGTCTGCATGCGGCTTCCAGTTCACTGTCATCAGCCTGTATCAGATGGGATACGGGCTGATGCAGAAATACCGCCGCCTCATGCAGGTTGGGAGTCACCACCGTCGCCAGAGGAAACAAAGCGGTAACCAGCGCATCCACAGCATCCGCCTGAAGCAGGCAATCACCGCTGGTCGCCACCATCACCGGATCCACAACGATCTTGGGAATATGATATCGCTTCAGACACTCCGCCACCGTTACAACCACTTCCGGTGAATGCAGCATGCCGATTTTGACGGCATCCACCCCGATATCATCCAGAACGGCATCCAGTTGCTGTCTAATAAACGCCGCCGGCACCGGGAATATGCCCTTAACGCCTTGCGTGTTCTGGGCGGTCACGGCGCAGATTACGGACATGCCATAACACCCCAGGGCGGAAAATGTCTTAAGGTCGGCCTGGATGCCTGCCCCGCCACCGCTGTCCGATCCGGCGATGGTCAAAACCCGGCGATACTGCTTCATGGTGTTTCTCCCGATTTTACTGCAAAAACGGCTCTGCTGTTTTATTGAAGCCGCCTGATGGCGCACCATTCTCCGCACATGGAGCAGGCTTGATGGGTTTTGACGCCGGACGATACGGTTTCCACCTTCTCAAGGTACCGGCTGAACTTGTCGCTGTCAATGGACAGGCGTTCCTGGGTATCCCAGTCAAAACTCTTTCTGGCCTGCGACATCTGAAGATTCCGCAACACGGCATCCGGCCTTTTCCGCGCCAGATCCGCCGCGGCCGCCGCAATTTTGGAAGCAATCACCCCTTCATGGACATCTTCAAGAGATGGCAGCCGCAGATGTTCCGCAGGCGTTACATAACAGAGGAAATCCGCTCCGTACATCCCTGCCAGCGCTCCCCCGATGGCTCCTGCAATGTGGTCATACCCTGCCGCATAGTCCACGACAAGCGGCCCCAACACATAAAACGGCGCGCCGTCACACAGCGTTTTCTCTTTTCTGACGTTTTCTTCTATCAGATGCAGCGGCACATGCCCCGGCCCCTCCACCATCACCTGCACATTGGCGGCCCGGCATCGCCCCACCAGTTCTCCGATGACCTCAAGTTCACCAAACTGCGCTGCATCGTTGGCGTCACAGGTGCCGCCAGGCCGTAATCCGTCACCGATGGACAGCGTGATATCACAGGTGCTGGCCACAGCCAGAATGTCATCAAAATTGGCATAAAGAAAATTTTCTTCGTTCTGATGCTTCATCCGCTGCGCTATCAATGCGCCGCCCCGGCTGACAATACCCAGCGTCCGTTTTTCAACCAGCGGCAGGTGCCGTTTGAGCAGACCCGCGTGGATGGTCATGAAATCAACCCCTTCTTTCGCCTGTTTTTCCATGATGCGCATAAAATGGCTGAAATTCAACTGTTCTGTATTGTCCAGACCGATCATAGCGTCATAGATCGGAACCGTTCCCAGCGTAATATCAAATTCTTCCAGAATGCGTTTTCTGAATGCGGATGTATCCCCGGAAATAGACAGATCCATCACGGCATCCGCGCCCGCATCCACAGCCGCTTTGACTTTCTGAAGTTCATTTTCATAATCACACGTCGCCGGCGATGTGCCGATATTGGCATTGATTTTCACACGAGTTTCACTGCCAATCGCAACCGGGGTCAGGTTCATATGGCAACGGTTTTGCGGAATGACCACATGCCCCCGCACGATGCTCTCAACAAGCCGCTCCGGCTGCAAATTCTCGTTTCTGGCTGTTTGCAGAAGCCATTGTGGAACATCTCCCTTGCGCAGGTCATCAATGATGGTACTCATATTCTTCCTCCCCGATAACAAAAAAGCAGGTAAACGCATAAGGAACGTTTCACCCGCTTGCACAGATACAGCCGTCATGTTCCTTACGCTGGCATTATCCAGGTCAAGTTCAAGGGTATGATCTCAGCCCTGACGGCTTGCTCCGACAGAACACCCCTACCGATGGAATGGCATTATAGCGTTATGACAACACAAAAGTCAATTTTTGGAAGATCGATATGACACAGATTTAATGAAAGACCCCTTCAGGGGGAAAGTAGTGTTTTAGGAAAAAAATAAAATAGTAAATGAAGAATAATGCCATCGTAAAAAGTCAATTTCTGGCCATTTTGATGGCTACAACCTATTGAATTTATATGATACAAAAATTCAAATTCGGACTTTTTACGAAGTCGTCAAGAATGAATGAGCTTCTGACCACAGAACAGCGTAATGGCTCAGAAAAGCCCCATAAGGGGTATTTAAGCCCTTATGGGGCTTAAAACAAGCCACCGGCTATGCCGGTGGTCATGAGTGGGTTGAATCGCATTGTGTCTCAGACCCAGGATTTCTTTCTGTATCCTGTCAAATTGATCATCCTCCCGTGTCAGCGGCTTTCCGGGAATAGATTAAACGGGCGGGTTAATCCACTGACCACTGGTTATGGCCGTTTCGGCAGATGCAGCCGTTCGATAATTCGATCGAACGGCATCGGTGCATAGGCGGCGGCATTGAACGGCAGTATAACCCCCTGAGAGCGGATCCAGTGCGCCCGTGTCAGTATGCACGCCCCAAAGAGAAAATTCATGGCGATGGTAACGGTATTACGCTGTTCCGGCGCTTCCAGAAAAGAGCCGCGCACCCAGGCATTGAAAGCGCCCATGGCAGGGCCGCACCATATCTGGTAATCCATTCTGCGGTCAGGATTTCCGGTGGTCGCCCACCTGGAGGACTGCCCCAGATAGGATCTGAAGACCAGCGCCATTTTATAATGAGGGTCCTGTTCGGCGCGTGTCAGTTGATGAGGATCCCGCTGTCGGAAAAACGCTCTGGTATTTTCCCAGGCTTCATTCAGGGAGCATTTGAAATAATCTCGTTCCAGAAGGGCCTGAATGTTGCCCGGAACTTTTTCGAGGCAATCGTACGCCGAATATAACTCGTAAAGCTTTGTCGCGCGCTGGGCAAACATGGTGCCGCGTTTTAAAACCTGAACCCTGACGCCCATTTCAAACATATCAGCGGCGGGCGCCATGGTGACATCGGCCTGGGCTGTTTCAGCCAGAAGCCGTTTGACGGTATCAGAGGTTCCGGCTTCCACACAGGCCTGGTTGACGGAACCGGTCAGCACATAGGCGGCGCCCATCGCAAACGCCGCCGCGGTGGCGTGGGGAGTTCCGATGCCGCCGCCAAGCCCTACGGGAATGGTGTGCGGATATCCGCAGATACGCACCATGTCATCCCGGAGCGCCATGATGGTGGGCAGCAGGGATATGGCCGGGCGGTTGTCGGTGTGGCCACCGGAATCAGCTTCGGCGGTCAGGCTGTCGGCCATCGGAATATGCCTGGCCAGTTCCGCCTGTTGAGGCGAAATCTGTCTGTTTTCGACAAGCTGCGCCAGGAATTTATCGGGTGGAGGTGAAAAAAACTTGCGGGCCACCTCTTCGCGGGATACCTTGGCGATGATCTGATGAGGGCAGACGATGTCCCCCTGAGGAGTTTGATGAATGCCGCTGACCCGGTAGCGAACCAGCGGAAGCGTCAGATTCAGATAGGCCGAAGCGCATATCCGGTAGACATTCCTGCGCAGGTACAAATCAGCCACGGCAGCTTCCAGCTCCGGGTCGCCGGGGCTGTGGATCAGGTTGAACCCGTAGGGCAGATCGCCCAGTTTATTCTGAACATCGAAAATGGCTTTTTCAACTTCAGGCAGCGTAAGCCCGGCCGCGCCAAAAACCCCCATCATACCGCTTCTGGCCATGGCTTCCACCATTGCAGCGGATGTAATGCCATTGGCCATGGCGCCGGTGATGCAGGCATAGCGCAGGTGATGCCGGTTTTTGAAGTCGGCGTCTCCCATATCTTCAGGTCGAAGCGCCGGCGCAAACGCCAGCAGGGGATAGGATTTTTTCCCGGAACCTGCGGATTTCAAAATTCCGGCATCTGTGGAGAACTCAGATACCAGACAGCCGCCGGATACGGCGGCGGGGGATCCCTCTCCCTTGTCCACCAGAACCAGGGGGCGGGTAACTGCATACAAGGCGCTCTGAACGGTTTTTATGTCACCGGAGGGCGGCGTATCACCCTCAATCCAGTATCCGCGGCATGGCGGTAATTTTTGAGCAGATAAATTCATATCAACACGTTATGTAAAAAACAGCCCCGCAGGGCCATTAAGGTTTTTCAGGCGATCAGGCGTTTAATTTAAAGGCGCTTCTTCTCTACCTAATCAAATTGTTCTTGGGTGTCAAGAAAGATGAAGGCGTGAACCCCGGTAAATGGAGCTGAAGGAAAACTCAAATAGATATCTCTTGCAAAAAGTCATTGATAATAATAGGAAGAAAGAAGGATTAAAGGAAGCCATCATTATTGGTATGTCCGTGAGATTTTTCGTTTTAACGATCCTGCAAAGATCAAGGTATGATACCCCCATGGCAAGAATCAAATCCGCCGGATGGACAGATATTGGCAGGATGCGGCCCAAGAATGAAGATTGCTTTATGGTGAATGATGTCTCAAGGCTGTACATTGTTGCGGACGGAATGGGAGGACATCCGGCCGGAGATGTCGCCAGCAGGCTTGCTGCCGAAAATATCCGGGATTATTTTGATAAGGCCGGAAGCGATATGCCTGAAGCCGTAATGCCGGGTTTAAATGCGGCATTATCCTCTGAGGCGAACCGGCTTCTGGCGGCCATCCGGTTTTCCAGCCGGAAAATTCATGAGCTTTCCCAAATCCATAAGGCTTACTGGAAAATGGGGTCCACAGTAGCCGCTGTCTTTCTGACCGATACCACCATGATAGCCGCCAATGTGGGAGACAGCCCGATTTATCGGGTGCATGACGGTCAGATTGAATTGGTATCCGTTATCCACAATATGGCCGCGGAAATGGCGGCCTGCGGCCATCCGGAAGACGTCCTTCTGGAGCGATACCGGAATGTGTTGACAAAGGCCATGGGGATTGATGATGGGGTGGAACCCTATATCTGTGAGATGCCGTTGTTTGACGGCGATATTGTCGTTATGGCGACAGACGGTCTCAGTAACAAAGTATCTCCGGAAGAAATCCATCGGGTCGTTCGGGAAAAACCACCGGAAGTCGCCTGCCGCTGCCTTGTGAATCTGGCCAATGAGCGGGGTGGAGACGACAATATTACGGTGGTGATCATTGCCACTGAACTGCCCGGGAACCGGAGTCGCGAAGCGGTCATGGACATTTGGTCAAAAATTCGTTATGGTATATCTGAAATTTTTGAATGATTATTCCAGTTCGCATTCAAACGGATACCTTTGTCAGCTTCGCTGTGCCGCGATTCGATGTACTGAATGTACAGTCTCATCGCTGCTCGCTTGCTTTCGCGGTCTCAGTCCGAATGCTTGCTGGAATGTCATTTTGAAAGCAAAATGGAATTAGATGAAACGTCTATGAGATAAAGGAGTTATGCAAGACGATCATGATACATATTACCCTTCCGGATGGAAGCATCAAAACGTTTGAAAATCCTCTTACGGGGATGGATATCGCCCGGAGCATTTCGGAACCGTTGGCCAAAAATTGTGTAGCTGTGGAACTCGATGGACGATTGGTGGATATGGATACCATCATCCATAAAGACGCGACGGTCCGGTTGATAACCACCCACGATCCTGAAGCTCTCCATATTTTGCGGCACAGCGCCGCACATGTGATGGCGCAGGCCATTTTGCACCTGTATCCGGAGGCGAAGCTGACCATTGGCCCGGTGGTCGAGGAAGGGTTTTATTATGATATTGATATGGGGCCGGTATCAGAAGACAATTTTCCGAAGATCGAGGCGGAAATTCAGAAAATCGTTCAGGCGAAAATTCCTTTTCGCCGCAGAGAGGTTTCCAAAGCCGATGCGCTGAAGTTATATCGGGATGAGCCCTACAAGCTCGAATTGATTACAGATCTGGCAGATGGTACCATCTCTTTGTATGAACAGGGCGATTTTACGGATCTTTGCCGAGGGCCTCACATTCCGCACACCGGTTTTGTCAAGGCTATCAAACTGATGAAAGTGTCCGGCGCTTACTGGCGTGCCGATCCATCCAAAGCGCAGCTTCAACGGATTTATGGTACGGCGTTTTTCGACAAGAAAGAACTAAAAGCATATCTTGCCTTCATCGAGGAAGCCAAAAAACGCAATCACCGCAAAATCGGCGCTGCTCTCGATCTCTTCAGCTTTCATGATGAAGCGCCGGGGATGCCATTCTTTCATGCCCGCGGCATGGATATCTGGAACACGCTTCTGGAATACTGGCGGGCGGAACATCGGGCGGCCGGTTATGTGGAGACCAAGACCCCCATCATGCTGAACCGGGCTCTTTGGGAACGCAGCGGCCACTGGGAAAATTATCGGGAAAACATGTACACCAGTCAGGTGGATGGAATTGAATATGCCATCAAACCCATGAACTGCCCAGGGGGCATGCTGCTGTACGGGCTGAAGCCTCATTCATACAAAGACCTTCCGATTCGTGCGGCGGAAATCGGGCTGGTGCATCGCCACGAATTGAGCGGTGTGCTCTCCGGCCTGTTCAGGGTGCGGGCGTTCCATCAGGATGACGCACATATTTTCATGACGCCGGAGCAGATCGAATCCGAAATCTTGGGGGTTCTCAAGCTGGTTGAAAAAATTTACAGTACGTTCGGACTGGGGTTTCATCTGGAGCTTTCCACAAGGCCCGTCAAATCTATTGGTACAGATGCCCAGTGGGAGGAAGCCACCAACGGATTGAAAACCGCCCTGAACGCTTACGGAAAGGCGTATAAAATCAATGAAGGCGACGGGGCGTTTTACGGACCCAAAATCGATATTCACATCAAGGACGCTTTAGGCCGGACATGGCAGTGCGGCACCATCCAGTTGGATATGGCGCTGCCTGAGCGTTTCAACCTGACTTATGTCGGCAAAGATAACGAAAAACATCGTCCCATTATGATTCATCGGGTTATTTATGGTTCAATCGAGCGGTTTTTCGGGATACTGGTGGAGCATTTCGCCGGGAAATTCCCCTTGTGGCTGGCGCCGGTTCAGGCGGCGATTCTGCCCATTAACGATGAGCTGGTTCCTCATGCGGCGGAAATTCGGAATATGCTGGCGGAAAACGGAATACGGGTGGAAATGGATGACCGCACCGAAAGTCTGAGTCGTAAGATTCGCGAGGCTCAGATCAATAACATCCCGGTTATTATCACCATTGGCGCCAAAGAAAAGGAGTCGGGCACACTGTCTGTCCGGACACTGGATGGAAACGTCCGCCTGGGGGTGGCTCCCGATGTGCTGATGTACAGGCTTGTTGATATCATCCGCAGAAGGGAAATGAGCCTGAATCTGTTGTAGCTGCGAAACGCCTGCGTTTCAGTCACGATAGACTTCCAGTCTGAAAAAGATCATTCACAAAGACCATTACCGGGGCGTCGGATAAAGATGTGATCCATCTCCGGACGGTGATTTCATGAACCGGTCTGTCATCGCGGAGCAGATCACCGCTTCTGGCGTCGCTGAGCAGGCTTTTCAGGGCGCTTAAAGCGGCAAGGATTTCCACCGAAGGGATGATCAGTCGTGCGCCGGCATCCTGTAATTCCTGCAGATACTTTTTTGCCTTGATGGAAAGAGGTGCATCGATCCAGAGCTGTGGGTGCCGGAGCAGCAGCAATTGCTCGGATTCCCCAAGAGGCATGTCCTCCAGCAGATGCCGGAATTTCGCCGCGAGGCTGGTCAGATTTCGCTGATTGCACAATGAGATGCCGGTAGTGCGTTCCGGACAGACAAAAACCATATCGATATCCCTGCCATTTGATTCCCTCTCGTTTTCCCTGCAACGTTCATTCCTGATATGAATCAGGGATGGCAGTATCGCAGACATCAGCTCGTCCATATCTTCAGGTGTGATCCGGTTGAGTGCGCCGGCTTCCCGCTTTGCCATTTCTTTATACAGCAGGTCCTCCTCGGATACCATGGGGAATTCTGTTTCCGGTGTAACGCCGGCACTGAAAACATTGTCAAATATATCTGCACAGCGGCCAAGAATCGACCGCGCCGTCTTTCCGGCGCCTCCGGTAAATGCGGCGACATCTGCGGACAGAACCTGAAGCAGTCGGGTTTTGTCGAAGTCGGGTTGGATGACGGCCTCAATCCGCGCTGTCACCAGTTTCATGGCCTGATGTCGCTCCAGTATATCCAGCGTCAGGCTGTGGCAGCTCATGGCGTCAAAATCCGGAGCCATCAAGGCCTGACGGAGTTCATCGAGAAAAAATGTCTGAATGCAGGTAATCAGCAGCAGATTGACGGTTTCATCATGCAGCGTGCGGATGGCCTGACCAAACCGGAATAACCCGCCGATGTCTTTGGGATAACGCTGAAGGGCTTCGATCTGGTCGAAAGACAGCACTATCGGAATGGTGGCGCCGGCCAGCCGACAAAGCTCCAGAATCAGTTCCCGGGCGCTGTCTTCCGGTTCGTCGCTGTCATTCGGGGGTTCGATCTTTAATTCGAGGCAGGTGGATTCCGGCAGGGAATATCCTTTGAGCCAGGCGATGATATCCGGGATATGGCGATCCTGCATCAGAAACTGCAGCGCCTGACACATGCCCGGAGACAACCGGGAATCCGCCTGGATGGCGGCTGTAAGTGTCGATAGTTCACGAAGGCTGATGGTGCGTTTTCGACACAGCAGAAACAGCCTTCGCATGAAGATCAGCTTTAGTTGGGAATGTCCTTTTCTGGCGGGCCTGAACAGACTTTCAACAATGCTGGCGCGCAGATGGCGCCAAAAGCGGTTGGGGCTGGTATGCAGACGTACCGATGCAAATATGTGAAGATGGGGCAGTGTCAGACAGTGTTGCTGGAGGCGGCTCAACAGATGGGTTTTTCCGCTTCCGGTTTCTCCGTACAGCAGCACCGATGTGGAGCGGCCTTCCTTCTGGACCGAATCAAGCACATCGCAGCAGAGGCTGAAAGCGTTGGAGTGAATTTCCGTGACGTCGATTTCGCTGGGACGCCACGGGTCTGCTACAATGCGGTTTCGAAAGGGATTGATCATCGTCCGGATGGAATCGCCCTGATCTTGAGAATATATTTTTCTATGTCGATATGCCGCCATCACAGGCACCTATCATTGAACTATAGGCATAAAAAGCGGCAATAAGCAATCCTGAATTCCGACGATTTCATAAAATGTTGCGCACGCAAGGTGTGCAAATCCGCAAGGAATGCGCGCGCCTTTGTCAGCATATTTTGCAGAGTGGAAAAAATATTGTCAGTCGTTCTGTCTCACAACATGCGGGCACTGTTTCGGTGAAACGATTTTTAAAATAAATCCGAATAGTAATCGCATTACATCGCTTCCATCCTGAACATGGTACAATTGTTGCTGATACTCCAGACCGGGCGTCACTTTTTGTTGATAAAAGGGACCGTAAAGTACGGTCGCCTCAATAACAAATCCGATCACCAGGAATATCCTCTGGGCGAGGTTCGATGATTCGGCGGTGGCGCACGAAGGCAAATGCAGATGGTGAGGGATGATATTTTCCGGAAATAAAAGACAGCGAAAATATGAACATTAAGATCGAGGCGCAAATGAAAAAAAGCTTATATTCTTTTGACAATCACACGGATTATTTATATTTTGTAACCATTATCGTTACACTTTTGATTGCTGCGGCGCTGATGTGGGCGCGGCTGTCTCATGGTGTGATCCTGCCAATTGGGCGTTTGCCGTATGGTGTGAAAATCAACGGCGGTCTTTGCCTCACATTTATAGCAACAAGCGTGCTGGCCTGGCGCATCTGGCTGGCATGCCGATACAGGGCGTATATGCCGGTGGACAATAAAGACCTTCCGGCGATTACCATCGTGATTCCGGCCTATAACGAAGGGCGTCAGGTTTTCGATACGGTGCGGTCAATTATGGCCAGCGACTACCCGATTTCCAGAATGCAGGTGATTTGCGTGGACGATGGTTCTGCGGATGATACCTGGCAGTGGATGCTGAAGGCGCGGCAGGCGTTTCCCCGGCGGCTTCAACTGATCCGGCAGCGCCGTAACGGCGGAAAACGCCATGCCCTGATGGCCGGATTTCGCCGCGCTTCAGGGGATGTATGGATCACCATCGATTCGGATTCCGAGGTTTTGCCGCATACCTTGCGGCATCTGGTCAGTCCTTTTGTCGTCGATTCCCGTGTGGGTGCTGCGGCCGGTAATGTGCGGATACTTAATTCCGATGACGGCGTCATTCCGAAGATGATGGATGTGAATTTTACCATGTCGTTTGATTTCCTGCGGTCCGGGCAGAGCTTTTACGGTGGCGTGCTCTGCACTCCTGGCGCGTTGTCCGCCTATCGGGCTTCCGTGATTCGCCGGCATTTACCGAGGTGGTCCCGCCAGAGTTTCATGGGGACGCAGGCCATGATCGGTGAGGATCGGGCGCTGACCAACTGCGTCATCGGAAACGGCTACCGGGTCGTCTATCAGCGGGAAGCCGTCGTTTTGACCAAAATGCCCTGTACATATGGAGGCTTGCGCCGAATGCTGCTGCGATGGGCGCGAAGCAATGTACGGGAAAGCCTTGTCATGGCTACATTTCTGTTTCGCCGTTTTCGCTGCGGCGACCACGGCGAGGGCTATATTCGTTTTTTCGGAGCTCTTCAACTGTTCTGGCTCGTTATGGGCGAGGCATTGAAGATCAACATTATCATTAATCTGTTTTCGGATGCTTTCGGTACACTGTGGCTTATGGGAACAGGCTGCATCATATCCTCCATACTGCCGGCCGTTATCTATTACATCCGCTATAACAGCTGGTTTGGATGGCGCTGGGCCATGCCGTACACTTTCTTTTCCACGTTCAGCCTGTTCTGGATATCTTCCTGGGGATTGTTGAGTGCTTCCCGCTCCGGCTGGCTGACCCGCGGTCTGTCCCAGACACCGAAATCGCTTACTATTTCAGGAGGAAGTCTGATGGCAATACCGGTTCCGGTGAGAAAATAAGCTGTTAAGCGAATGTCCAATTCCAATGAAACCATCAAAAACAGCAGAGGAGGTGATGATAATCGCTCAACAGTTTCGGTGATAGGGTTGACATTTACTTATGAAACAGGAGGTGTCATGTGGACAACGAAAGGTATATTTTAAAAAGTGAAGACTGGATGGCGTTGTGGATAGGTCTTTTTTTATTTATTCTTTCCATTGGCAAACTGGCCGGTATCGATATCCTGGGATGGGCGGCCAATATCTCCGTTTGGACGAGTCTGTCAAAAGCTGTTACACCCGTATCCGCTGATTTTGCGGGCATCTCCCCCCTGACCTCAATTTTTCTGACGTTTCTGTTTTTGCTTGTGGTAATGACCGCCGGTGCAAAATTGCTGGGATATGACATCAAAAAATATGCCATGAGTTTTGTCGTGATATTTGTCATCAGCTATATTTCGCTGCTCATTGGTTTTTACGCACACATTGCTGCGACACCGAATACATTCAAAAAATTCGGTATTACATGGTCGCTGAATCTTACCGGAGAATCCGGATTTATTATTGCGCTGATTGCAGGGCTTATTATCGGAAACTTTTTCACGAATTTCAGCCGGAAGATTCAGGAGGCGATACGTCCGGAGTGGTATATCAAAACGGCGATCGTAATTCTTGGCGGAGCTCTTGGCGTTCAGGCCGTGGATGCACTTTCTCTGGCGTCTGCGGTGATGTTTCGGGGGCTTTGTGCAATTGTTGAAGCGTATCTGATTTATTGGGCGGTGGTCTATTATATTGCACGACGATATTTCGGATTCAGCCGTGAGTGGGCGGCCCCACTGGCGTCCGGTATTTCCATCTGTGGTGTGTCTGCCGCCATTGCTACGGGAGGGGCTATCAAGGCTCGTCCTGTGATCCCCATTATGGTGTCATCTCTGGTGGTGGTGTTTGCCGTCGTGGAGCTTCTGGTGCTGCCGTTTATCGGGCAGCATTTTCTGTATCGGGAACCGATGGTGGCCGGGGCCTGGATGGGGCTTGCCGTAAAGACAGACGGCGCTGCCGTTGCCAGCGGTGCTATTATGGAGTCTCTCATCAGGGCCAAGGCGCTTGCTGTGGACGGCGTCAATTATAAAGACGGCTGGATTCTGATGACATCCACCACCGTGAAAATATTCATTGATGTTTTTATCGGTATCTGGGCGTTTGTGCTGGCATTTATCTGGTGCTCATTCATCGAATGTACTCCGGGTGAAAAGTTCCGCCCGGGACAAATCTGGGAGCGATTTCCTAAATTCGTTATCGGCTATGTACTGACGTTTCTCTTTTTGCTGCTTCTGTGCGTCTGGCATTCACAGCTTATCGGACCGGCCAAAGCCGCTACCGGAGAGGCCAACGTGTTCAGACAACTGTTCTTTGCGATGACGTTTTTTACCATAGGAGTGGTATCCAATTTCAAAAAACTGTGGGAAGAGGGTATCGGCAAGCTGGCGGCCATCTATGTGCTGTGCCTTTTCGGATTCATTATCTGGGTGGGGTTGCTGATATCATGGATTTTCTTTCACGGTGTCAAGCCGCCTCTGGCGTGATATTTAAGCCATGATTATCCCAAAAAACAGGAGAACGCTTATGGCAACAGAAAATGTGCGCATTGCAGACGAAATAAAGAAAATGGAATACGAACCGCTGCTTCCCGTCGAAAAAAAACTCATCGGCTGGAGTATCGGCATCGGGATAGTACTGCTGATCATTCTGATCTGGGTGAGTTATACATTTTTCCCGGGGCAGTAATTCCAGTTCGCATTCAAACTGATACCTTTGTCAGCTTCGCTGTGCCGCGGTTCGACGTACTGAATGTACAGTCTCATCGCTGCTCGCTTGCTTTCGCGGTCTCAGTCTGAATGCTTGCTGGAATATCATTTTGAAAGCAAAATGGAATAAGGAGAAAATAAATGCATCATCCGCCTTCTTTGGCAGCGGGAGAGAGCGGATGACAACCACCCGGACAGAGAGGAGGTGTGACTTTTTGTTTTGCGATCAAAATGAATATTCCAGGCTCAGCGACAGACTTCTTTGTTCAGACCACACCTTGACCCCGTTATCAAACCCCATATCGATATCAAACAGGTCATTCGTTAGCCGGTGTGAGCCGGTTGTCTGCAGTTTGAGGTAGTCGGCTTCGATACCGGCATCGAGGCTTCGGGTCAGGCGCCATTTTAATCCAATGGATGAATGCCAGGCATCACCGCGGGTGGTTTCGGTGGTGATGCGGTTGCCTTCACGGAGCAGATGGTGATCTTCATTGTATCCTTGAACATACGCCCAGTCCACCTGAAAAAGAAGCTTCAGCGGCGGCAGTTTTGAGAAGTTTTCCAGATCGCAGGCCGACCGGATTCCCACTAAATACTGCCAGTAGGTCTGCTCGAAATGAATGCCGTCCCCAGGCAGGGGAATGGCAGGATTAGCACCGTCAGAAGCCGGATATGTCTGAATGCCGTCATGGGTGACAAGGGTGAAGCGCTGCCAGCGGATTCCTGCGAGCGGTCTCAGCTCCAGCCAGTCCGGCAGGCCTATCTGATCTGCAATATTGAAATCCATATCGCCCCGGATGTTGTAACTGGGCTCCAGGCGGCATCCGGACTCCGAGTATATGGTCAGAACCTTCGGGTTGTACTCGTCATCCCAGTCGGAATCCTTCATGGCGCCGCCGGTTTCGATGGTTACGTTCCGAAGGACTTCAAGGCCCAGTGAAAATCTGGAAAATCTGCGCCTGGCCTCTCCGCCGACCCACCATGAGTCCAGAGGAAATTCCAGGCGGCTCAAAGGCGCCTGATAGGGAGGGAAGGGGTTGCCGAATTCATAGGAAGTGTGGCTGTCGAAAAAATATCGGGTTTTAAGTTCGATCGACCACGGCGATGCAGGTGACCCGGATACTTCCAAGTCTGAACTTGCCACGGCAGCGCCGGGCGACATTGCCAACATCATCAGGGCGACGACACACCATACGAAACTGACCACATCACTGTTTTTACAAGGAGCATTCTCCCTCCGTATTTTGAAAGACAAGTGATTTGTCAAAACCGCTGCTCCGGCAATTGGCTTCATGATATTTTGAAAGCATTTCATATCATTATCCGATCCTGATACAGGTTACTATTAAACTATTGCCCGGATTTTGGGAGCCACGATAACTTCTAATTGACGACATGCACCTGAACATGGTCGTAATATATCGGTGAATCAATTTTGCCATCAGGAGTCAGATCTACGCCAACATAGAAAGTATAGTCTCCCGCCGGCAGATATCCGTTAAAAATTTCTACTGGAGCGACGCTGACAAGTGGTGCTGTAGCAAACGGATAAATACCGGGATTCCATTCATACGAGACGAATGAACAGGGTCCCCACGGAGTGTCTGCCACAATCCACCAGTCCGCGGATTTTCCATTTTGATCTCCTGGAGACAGGCTGGCGGTTAATGAAACCTGGGCTCCGGTTGTAACAGTAATGGAGCCGTCCTGCCCGTTGACTTTTATGTCAGGAACAGGAACTCCTTCGGTACGAACCGCACGGACATTATAGCTGCCACCCTTATCGTAACCGTCAACATCACCAAAATAGAAATTTACAATCCAGGCGTTACTGGTATTGTATGCGCTGGTAGTGCTGGACCAATACCACGATGCGGCGGTATCCGGGAAATAAGTCGTGCTGATAGAAGGATTGCTGCGGGTTGCATCCACAAGACTCCGTAATTCTTTGGCATTTGGAAGCCGCCAGTCTGCATGGCTGGCAAGATTCAGACTTTCGCAATATGCCAGAGCCTGTTCCCAGGTTTTGCCGGAAATACCGGTTTTCTGCCATATCAAACCGGTAGAAGTATCCGTAACGGTACCATCTCCGTTATCCTTATAACTGTCGGCAGCAGTCTGAGCATTATTCTGCCCTCCTCTTACTGCCCGTACATAACGGCTGTCAGACTTATAATAGGCATGGACGTAGCTGTAGTCGAAATGCACAAGCCACGCATTGTCGGTATAATCGGAGAGAGTCGTACTCGTCCAATACCACGAAGCGGCTGTATTGGGGAAATATTGTGCATCTATTGTCGGCCCCGGATAGGGGATGCTGTAATCAACGATATAGGCCAGCTCCCTGTCGGTGGGGAGTCGCCAATCCGAATAGCCTCCGAATTTTGCGTCATTCAGCGCTTTGATAAAAGATTCGGTGTTCGCGCCACTCCCGGGTGTTCCGGCATTACCACCATTTGTATTCGGGTTGCTGTCATACCAGGTATAGACATTGTCTGCATCATGAGGATCGCTGTAATTGGGAACACCATCCTTATTGGTTTTCATCTCCCAGATTAATCCGGTCACATTGTCCTTTACCATGCTCCATGATGTAGCAGCATCCGGCAGCACATTGCCGCTTCCATCCAGTTTGGTATAGGATGGCGGATTGATACTGAAATTACTGTCCTGTCCATAAAACGGCTGACCGGGAGATGGGCAAGTGATCTCGACAGTGTTGTCATAGCATTTTGTCTGTCCGGTATCTGGAACCGGCGAAGCAATCGTGTCAATATTCCAGAACAATATGCCGGCAAAAAATATTCCCATCAGTTTTTGAGGGGACATGACAGTCTCCTTTCGGATGAAGGTGAACATGACTGGGTATAAGGCAATAAGGAATCTATTCATAATAACATGAGCAATAATCATGAAGATATTGGAGAGATGCTATAATTCCATTCCTCATGAAAA